>JBBQJD010000001.1:0-94161 GCA_038325595.1 Bacteroidales bacterium
ATCAGCATCGTTTTCAAGATGACCAACATCTGTAATATTCCGTACATACCGCACTTTATATTTCAGATGTGTCAGGTATCTGAAAAGCAGGTCGAAAGTTATGGCTGGTCTTGCATGTCCGAGATGGGCATCGCTGTAAACCGTTGGTCCGCAGACATATAATCCTACAAATGGTGGGTGAAGTGGTTTGAAGAGTTCTTTCTTCTTCGACATGCTGTTGAAAATGTAAAGGTTGCTTTGCATTATAATTTTGTTTGGTATAGCAAAAGTAAGGTAAAAATCCCGTGCTCCCAAAATCCATTAACCGTAAATTGATTCTCCTGGGGTCACCTTAGGAGCACCATCTGGGGAAAGAGGGTTTAAAATAACCCGCCTCACCCAAAAACCCCTGACGCTCCTTCGTCGTATAGCCCACCTCTCCCCAGCCCCTCTCCCGGAGTGAGAGGGGTGATTCAGTTTTTAGAAATTAATCAAAAATGCACTAAAGACAACATTTTGATTAACTGGAGGTTACCCCCTCCCACCTCGGGGGAGAGCCTGCCCCGCAAAAGCGAGGGAAAACTTATATGATTGTATATCTGTGTTCTTACAAGCAACATTGGCTCAGATATTAATATGAAATTTCCTTAGGTTGACGGCCTTGTGGTTGGGGGGTTGATACGAAGATGGCTGGAATATGCTTTTTGTTCCCTTTACGAACCCTGTCCAAATGAACAAATTATCTTTTTTTTGGTTTTCCAAAAATGATTTCTACCTTTACAGCCACAAATCAAATATTCCTTCCTTTAAGAGGTTGTTTGGTTTTTATTAAGAAGGGTGGAGAGATTAGGCTCTGCGAAACCCTGGCAACCAATCCTGAAATTCAGGAGAACGGTGCCAAAACCTAATCCCGGAAAGCCGGGAGATGATAAAAATTTAAAACGCAAAAAATGAATTCAACACATCTCAAAGACAAAAAACTGATCATGCCGCTTATGCCTATGCGCATGTGCAGCTAAACTATTATCCTCACCCTTCTGATTTTTTTAATTAACACCGGGTACCTAAGGATTATTATGTCTGCATATCCGGTATTGTGATACTTAATAAATAAGATAAAAATGAAAACAGAAAAAATACATTTCGAAACTCTTCAGATTCATGCAGGTCATTCACCGGATGGCGAAACATTCTCAAGAGCTGTGCCGCTTTACCAGACATCGTCATACGTTTTCAAAAATGCGAAACATGCAGCCGATCTGTTTGATCTGGCTGAATTTGGCAATATTTATACCCGAATTATGAATCCCACTACAGATGTCTTTGAAAAAAGAGTATCTGCACTCGAGGGAGGTGTTGCTTCGCTCGCTGTATCATCCGGTCATGCCGCTCAGTTTATTGCGCTGACGACCATTCTGAGGCAGGGAGAAAACTTTGTTACCTCACCTTTTCTATATGGAGGAAGTTATAATCAGTTTAAGGTTACATTCGCAACTTTTGGTATTGAAGCAAGGTTCGCTCAGGATCTGAATCCCGAATCATTTGAAAAGCTTATAGACAACAAAACTAAAGCTATATATTTTGAGACTATCGGAAATCCTAATTTTGATATCCCCGATTTTGAGGCATTGTCAAAACTTGGTCAGAAGCATGGAATCCCCGTTGTTGTTGATAATACATTTGGAGGATGCGGCTACCTGTGCCGTCCTATTGAATATGGCGCTGATATTGTTGTACAATCGGCTACCAAATGGATAGGAGGTCACGGTACAAGCATAGGGGGAGTAATAACTGATGCCGGAAAATTTAACTGGAACAATGGTAACTTTCCTGTATTTACTACTCCTGCTGAAGGATATCATGGGAAAATCTTTGGAGAAATCTTTTCCCAAACTTCACCTGCGGGAAATATTGCCTTCATAATAAAAGCACGCGTTGAGGGTTTGCGCGATTTTGGACCTTGCATAAGTCCGTTCAACTCATTCCTTCTGCTGCAAGGACTTGAAACACTATCGCTTAGAATGGACAGGCATGTTCAGAATACACTTGCACTGGCAAAATGGCTTGAAGCTCAGCCGGGAGTCGAAAGCGTTATCTATCCGGGTCTTCCCGGAAATCCTTACCATGAAAGGGCTAAAAAATATCTTCCTAAAGGTGCCGGCGGAGTTCTTAGCTTCATTCTGAAAGCTGAAAAATCTAAAGCGGTTAATCTGGTAGAACATTTTGAACTTGTGAGTCACCTGGCAAATGTGGGAGATGCCAAAACGCTGATTATTCAGCCCTCGGCAACAACCCATTCACAGCTATCAGAGAAGGAACAGCTTGCAGCAGGGATTAAGCCCGGTCTGTTCAGGGTATCAGTCGGAATTGAACATATCGATGATATTATTAACGATTTCAGGCAGGCTTTCAGTAAGATCCTTTAAGAATATACAGATGACCCGGGAAAAATTAAGAATTGGCCTGTTCGGCTATGGATGTGTCGGACAGGGACTTCATGATGTCCTTAACAGCAGCAAAGGATTCAAAGCCGACATAGTTCGGATATGCGTAAAAGACCGTACAAAAAAGAGAAGAATACCACTGGAGAATTTTACTTTCGACAAGAATGATATTCTGAATGATTCCTCCATTAACCTGGTTGTTGAGCTTATTGATGATGCTGAAGAAGCCTTCAATATAGTCTCAACAGCCATGAAAAATGGTAAAAATGTTGTTACTGCCAACAAAATGATGGTTGCGACTCATTTCAAAGAACTGGTTGAGATGCAGGGGAAATACAAGGTTTCACTTCTTTATGAAGCCTCTGCAGGAGCCAGTATTCCTATAATAAGGAATCTGGAGGAGTATTATGACAACGAGCTGCTTCATTCGCTTCGTGGTATCCTGAATGGAACAACGAACTATATTCTTACAAAAATGCACAATGAGGGCATTCCTTACCAGGAAGCTCTCAGTGGTGCACAGAGGCTTGGGTTTGCAGAATCAGATCCGACACTCGATGTGGAAGGATGGGATGCCAAGTATAAGCTCTGCATCATTACAGGTCATGCGTATGGACTTTTTCTCGAGCCACAGGAAGTTTTTCATTACGGCATCAATACAATATCAAAATTCGACATTCAATATGCAAAAGAGAAAGGGTACAAGATAAAACTTGTACCCTATGTCGGAAAAACACATGAAGATACAATAACCAGTTTTGTTCTTCCACGGTTCATATCACCTGATAAGTATCTGTATAATGTAGATAATGAATATAATGGGGTAATCACTGAAGCTGCATTTGCAGACAAGCAATTCTTCAGCGGCAAGGGTGCCGGGGGGCATGCAACAGGCAGTGCAGTACTTTCAGATATTTCTGCCAACTCCTATGGCTACAGGTATGAATACAAAAAATACCAGCAGGGATCAGTCACCAATTACACACGCGATCATAAACTTGAGATCTACCTGAGGTACAATGATGAAAAGGACAGGGAATTATTTGGATTTGAGGAAGTCTCGGAATACTTTAGCGGGAAATTAAACAAATACGTTATCGGTGTTGTGAATCTTGAAAAACTATATGCTCTTCGAAACCAACTCCGCGACATGGATGTTTTTATCGTTAATACAGGAAGTAAAGTGTGAATTTTTAACTGTTAAGAACATTTCTGGAAGTATGGTTAGATGCACTCCTTCCCCGGGGAAGGCCGGGAAGGGGGTCAAAAAGAGATATAAGGGAATGGTGCTCCTCAATTAGTTGCGAAACCATTGTTAAATGGATTACTGTTCTTAACTTTAATGAAAAGTAATTATAATCAATTGAAACAGACCCTGGAAGATATTATTAAGACCCGAATCCTCATTCTCGACGGAGCAATGGGAACCATGATCCAGAATCATAAACTTCAGGAAAATGAGTACCGGGGTGAAGAGTTTAAGGATCATCATAAGCTGCAGAAAGGTAATAATGATCTTTTATCAATTACCAGGCCTTCTCTAATTAAAGGTATTCACCTTGCTTATCTTGAAGCAGGTGCCGATATCATAACAACAAATACCTTTAATTCCAACAGCATATCAATGTCGGATTATGACATGGAAAGTCAGGTTTATAATCTGAATTTCCGGTCAGCAAAGCTGGCTGCCGAAGCAATAAGCGAATTTGAAAAAACCGGCAGATCAGGTGAACATTATATTGCGGGCACATTGGGACCAACCAACCGGACAGCCTCAATGTCATCCGATGTAAATGATCCCGGTGCAAGGTCAGTTTCCTTCGACCAGCTGGTTGATGCATATTCGGAGCAGGCAAGAGGATTGATAGATGGCGGCGTGGACTTGCTTCTTGTAGAAACTGTTTTTGATGTTCTTAACTGTAAAGCAGCACTTTTTGCAATTGATTCGGTATTTCAGGAGAAAGATGTGCGTTTGCCTGTAATGGTATCAGGTACAATAACTGATGCCAGCGGACGGACGCTGACAGGTCAGACCCTGGAAGCTTTCATGGTTTCTGTTTCACATTTTCCGTTGCTGAGCCTCGGACTGAATTGTGCACTGGGAGCAGAGCAGCTTCGTCCGTTTGTTGAGGAATTATCGGCAAAGTCGCCATTCTTTGTTTCAGTTCATCCGAATGCAGGACTGCCAAACCAGTTTGGTGAATATGATCAGTCTGCAGAATTCATGGCATCGGTTGCAGAGGAATTTATGAAGGAAGGCTGGGTGAATATCCTCGGAGGTTGTTGCGGAACTACCCCTCTTCATATCCGGAAAATTGCTGAAGGATCAAAGAAATATAAGGCAAGGATCAAACCTGATATTAAAAGATATACAAGGCTCAGCGGACTTGAAGTTCTCACCATAACTCCTGAAACAAATTTTGTGAATGTCGGTGAGCGTACAAACGTGTCGGGCTCAATAAAGTTCGCAAGGCTGATCAGGGATGAAAAATATGATGAGGCGCTGGCTATCGCAAGAAATCAGGTTGAGGGCGGAGCGCAGATAATTGACATCTGCATGGATGAGGCAATGCTCGATTCAGAAAAGGCGATGGTGAAATTTGTGAATCTTATCATGGCTGAACCTGATATTTCCAAACTGCCTCTGATGATAGACTCTTCGCGATGGAGCGTTATCGAATCGGCACTCAAATGTATTCAGGGAAAATCAGTTGTAAATTCAATAAGTCTCAAAGAGGGCGAAGACGTGTTCCTGGAGCACGCACGCAAGATCAGAAAATATGGTGCTGCTGCTGTTGTCATGCTTTTTGACGAAACCGGCCAGGCTGATACATATGAAAAAAGGATAAGCGTTGCTGAGAGGTCATACAGATTACTGGTGGATAAGCTTGGATTTCCCCCTGAGGATATAATATTCGATCCAAACGTTCTGGCTGTTGCAACAGGTATAGAAGAACATAATAATTATGCAGTTAATTTTATCAGGGCAACCGAATGGATCAAGGCAAACCTTCCGTATGCAAAGGTCAGTGGCGGGATCAGTAATATGTCGTTTTCATTCCGTGGTACAGACAAAGTGAGAGAAGCAATGCATTCCGTATTTCTATTTCATACCATTAAAGCAGGGCTTGACATGGGTATTGTTAATCCTGGTATGTTGCAGGTTTACAGTGAAATAGAGCCTGTGCTTCATCAGCTTATTGAGGATGTGGTTCTGAACCGGAGGAAAGATTCGACCGAAAGGCTGGTAAAATTTGCCGAAAACATAAAGAACGAAGGGAAGAAGGAAGAGAAGGAAGACGCATGGCGACAGCTTCCTGTAAATGAACGTATTAAGCATTCACTTATAAGGGGTATAGATGAATTTATAGAACCTGATGTTGAAGAAGCCCGTCATCTTTTTAGACGTTCGATAGAATTGATTGAAGGTCCTCTTATGGGCGGGATGAACGAGGTGGGAGATCTGTTCGGCTCGGGTAAAATGTTTCTTCCCCAGGTAGTCAAAAGTGCAAGGGTAATGAAGAAAGCTGTGGCTAAGCTTGCACCTTACATTGAAATGGAAAGCGAAGGGGAGAAGCAAAAAAAAGCCGGAAAGGTACTTCTTGCTACGGTTAAAGGCGATGTTCATGATATCGGTAAGAATATTGTCGGTGTGGTACTATCGTGCAACAACTATGATATAATTGACCTGGGAGTAATGGTTCCGGCTGAAAAAATCATCGACACTGCCCTTGCTGAGAAAGTTGATATAATCGGATTAAGCGGCCTTATTACCCCATCGCTTGAGGAGATGGTTCATGTTGCAGCAGAGATGGAGCGTCGGAAAATCTCAATTCCTCTTCTTATAGGGGGAGCAACAACTTCTGAAATTCATGCTGCAGTGAAGGTAGCTCCTGCATATTCCAAACCTGTGATACATGTTAAGGATGCATCGAAAGCCGCGGGGGTCGTTTCATCATTGCTGAAAGAAGATAATAATGGGTATTTTTCCTCCATAAGGGCAAAATATAATAAACTCAGGGAGGATCATCAATCCCGCCAGGCCGAAAAGAACCTTCTTTCCCTGGAAGACGCCAGGAGAAACAGATATTTTACCGACTGGAAGAGCATTAAGGTTATTGAACCATTGAAACCAGGGATTCATGTATTAAATGAAATTGATCTTAATGAACTTGCCGGTTATTTCGACTGGACCTACTTTTTCTTTGCATGGAAGGTTTCCGGCAAGTATCCTGCAATCTTCAATGATCCGGTGAAAGGAGCTGAAGCAAAAAAGCTGTTCGCCGATGCACAGATATACCTTAAGAAGATTATTGACCAGAAACTTCTTGCTGCAAAGGCCGTTTTCGGATTATTTCCTGCTGTTTCTGAGGGTGATGATGTAAAAGTATTTCATGATAAGACCAAAAAGGAAGTAAAAACTGTACTCAGATTTCTGAGGAACCAGGAACCAAAGGAAAAAGGTGTTCCAAATCTCTCATTATCGGATTACATTGCTCCTGAGTCAACCGGATTGATTGATAATATCGGGATCTTTGTTGTGTCGGCCACACTCGATGAGAAAGCAATGGATCAGTACAGGGAGGATGATTATGCAACTATAATGATCAGAATCCTGAGCGACAGGTACGCTGAAGCTATTGCTGAATGGCTCCATGAAAAGGTACGGCGGGAATATTGGGGATATGCTGTGGACGAAAATCTGACTATTGAGGATTTGCTGAAACTTAAATATAAAGGCATAAGACCCGCTCCCGGTTATCCGGCATGTCCCGATCATACCGAAAAACGTATTATATTTGATCTTCTGAAAGCAGAGAAGATGATTGGTGCTTCATTGACTGAAAATTTTGCAATGGTACCACCGGCCTCTGTGAGTGGTTACTTTTTCTCACATCCCGGATCATCTTATTTTAATCTGGGAAAAATTAATAATGATCAGCTGAAAGATTATTCCTTACGCAAAAATATAACTATTAACGAAGCGGCCCGGTGGCTGGCTCCAAACTTGTGATTATTCAGATAATGAGTGTTATTGAAAAGATTAAAAAAGCCGAAAGTCCCTTATTCACCTTCGAATTATTACCTCCGCTGAAAGGACATAGCATTGAAAAGATTTATGCTGCAATTGACAGGTTGATTGAATATAATCCGGCATACATAAATTTCACATCACACCGTAACGAAATTGTTTATCGTGAGAGACCCGACGGCCTTCTCGAAAAACGTGTTACCCGCATCAGACCAGGTACAATAGCCCTTGCAGCTGCCGTTAAATACAAATATAACGTTACGGTTGTTCCCCATCTCCTCTGCGGAGGTTTTACAAAGGAAGAGACTGAAAATGTGCTTATTGAAATGAATTTTCTTGGCATTGACGATGTTCTGGCGCTACGCGGTGATCCACAGAAAGGGAGCAGGAGGTTTATTGCCGAGAAAGATGGTCACACCTATACTTATGACCTGGTACAGCAGATTGCCAACATGAATGCAGGAAAGTATCTTGAGGAGTCGCTTGTGGATAGTTATCCTACAAACTTTTGCATTGGCGTTGCAGGCTATCCTGAGAAACACTTTGAAGCACCAAACAGGCAGATAGATATTGA
The DNA here is from genome assembly GCA_038325595.1 of Bacteroidales bacterium. Lineage (GTDB taxonomy): Bacteria > Bacteroidota > Bacteroidia > Bacteroidales > VadinHA17 > LD21. Next base: position 8,030 of record JBBQJD010000001.1, read on the forward strand.
AAATCTGAAAATGAAGATTGACGCCGGTGCCAGCTATATTGTTACCCAGATGTTTTTTGATAACAGCAAGTTTTACAGGTTCCGTAAGGAGTGCATGGATTTGGGAATCACAGTACCCATTCTACCCGGACTGAAACCCATATCAGCTCTGAACGATATTAAATTATTATCACAGGTTTTTCATATCGATCTTCCAAATGATCTTGTGAGGGCAATACTGAAATGCAAAACTGATGCCGAGGCCCGCCAGGCAGGAATCGAATGGGCTACAATGCAATCAAGGGATCTTATAAAGGAAGGTGTTCCCGGTATACATTATTATACTCTTGGAAGATCAGATAATATTGCAAGGATTGTAAAATCCTCATTCTAAGATTTCACAAAATTTAAATTTTAAGTATTATATTTATCCGCATTATTTACAAATGAAAGGAGTGTACTATGAAAAAACAAGCTGGCACGATTCTAATAATTGCAACCTTATTTATTATATTAAGTTCCTGCACTGATGCCCCGAAGGAAAAAGTACAGGCCAATGAAATCAAGGAAAAAGATCATAAAATTTATTCTATTTCCATGAACAAGATCTCTAAAGAATGGGATGGTCAATGGCAAGGTATTACAGTAGCTTCTGACGGTAATTGCTACTTCTCTTCTTCAACTCATTCAAAAGGCCATGGTGCCGGTTTTCATAAGTTCAATCCTGAAACTTATGAACATACAATGCTTGCAAGAGATATGACAGTAGTTTGCGGAGAAGAAGGAACTATGTCCCAGCAAGGCAAAATTCACAGCCCGGTTGTTGAAAGTGATGGCTGGCTGTATTTCACAACTCATCTCTCAAATTATTGGAAAGAAGGAATTGAAAGATATACCGGGGCACATGTTCTTGGATATGAACTTTCTTCCGGGAAATTCAGGGATTTTGGCATTGTTAAACCCAGATATTCAATTTACTCTGCAATTGGTGTTGATCCGGTAAGGAAAAAGTTATATGTATTTGTCGTGCCTTTTCTTCCTGAACTTTATGAATCAGACGGATGTCATCTCTACAGCATAGATATTGTTACCGGGGAAAAAGAGGATCTTGGATTGGTAGTAGAGGGACGGCGCGCTGCTTCATTCTGGTTCTATGTTGATAATAATGGAAATGTCTGGTTCACATTGTGGAAAAAACACTACAAATATGAAAACGATCATGGCAATCTGTATGCTTACAGACCAGATAAAGGCATTATTGACACATATGTAAATGTTTTACCCGAAGGAAAATTGATCGATGGAACACCCGTAGATGATGCATTTAATTTAAGTCAGAGATCATGGACATGGCTGTCTCCGTTGCCCGGTAGAGAAAAGTGCTATTTCACAATGGGTACTTTAGGTGGTGGTGATGAACGATTATGGTTATTCGATCCAACCAAAAATATTGAAACAGGGGAGGCTTTTCAGGCAGTAGCCTCAATTGGTTCGAATTATTTTGAAACCGCAGTAGGCGGGAATAGATTATATTTCGTTCAGTATGCAGATTTAGATGACGCAAGAAAGCTCTTCTCGGAAGATGAAAGAGAAATTGATCCTTCAAGCAAGGATTATGTTGAAAGGAAACTGCATTTGAGAAGTATTAGCCTTGAGGAAGGTGCTGATCACAATGCAATAACAGACCATGGGGAGATTGTTGATCAGGATGGCCGTGCTGCACGAATGATCATGTCAATGGCAGCGGATGATAAAGGAAAGGTATATATGTATGGAAGCTGGCATGTTAAATCTTTCAGGGAAGCAACTCTTCAATACTTGTTGTTTGAATATCCGAATGGTGATCTGTACAGGTTGGTAAAACGCGGTGAGTTTTTTGCAGTTGTAAATACTCTTAAATAGCTGATAGATTCAAGTTTTGAGTCCCCTCGGAGAAATCGAAAAACAAAAAATGCCACCAAGGCACAAAGACACCAAGGTTCACCAAGAACCTTGAAATCAGGGATATAACCTTGGTGTAAATTGGAGCCTTGGAGTCTGTTTGCTTTGCGTCCGGCCGTTTTGGCCTTGTTGAACAGCAAAGCAGCCAGTAATTTATATCTTGAAAGCCTCTTTGACTTTTTCAACATAATCCAGTTTCTCCCATGCAAAGAATTCTACTTTCTTAAGGTAAACCTTCTTGCCATTACCATTGACACTTACCGGTTTGCTACCCGGAACTTCATAATATACTTCAGTATCGCCTGAATAGGAATTCTGTCCGAAATGTCCGTAGGAAGCAGTACAAATGAATATAGGATTCTTCAATCCAAAGCGTTCAACGATTGCGTAAGGACGCATATCAAAAATATTGTTGATACTTGCTGAGATCTCACCATCGGAGAGCAATTTTCCACTGCTGTCCTTAACCCTGGCTGTTCCGTATGTATTTACGTATAGACCAACCGGTTGGGCAACTCCGATTGCATAGGCTACCTGAACAAGCGCCTGATCGCAAACACCGGCTGCCACCAGGTTTTTTGCTATATGCCTCGCTGCATAAGCAGCTGATCTGTCAACTTTTGATGAATCTTTTCCTGAAAATGCACCTCCGCCGTGTGCTCCATGACCACCATATGTGTCGACTATGATTTTTCTTCCTGTAAGACCGGTATCCCCATGAGGTCCCCCTATTACGAATTTACCCGTTGGATTAACAAGAAGCTTATAATGATTTTCAAATAATTTCTGAATTCTGGCAGGCAGGTTTTTCTTCACTCTTGGTATCAGAATATCCCTGATATCATCTCTGATCTTTTCCTGCATAGCCTTTTCTGCAATTTTCCCCGATTCGTGTGAATTGTCAGCAGGAAGCACGAATTCATCATGCTGGGTACTGATTACAATTGTATCGATCCGGAGCGGACTATTGTTGTCATCATACTCAACTGTGACCTGCGATTTACTGTCGGGCCTAAGGTACTTCATCTGTTTACCTTCACGCCGTATTGCAGCCAGCTCCTGTAAAAGCCTGTGCGCGAGTTCAATGGTTAACGGCATATAGTTATCCATTTCGCGACAGGCATATCCGAACATCATTCCCTGATCTCCGGCACCCTGCTCTTCAGGTTTTTCGCGGACAACACCCTGCCTTATGTCACCTGATTGTTCATGTATTGTAGAAATTACTCCGCATGAATCGCAGTCGAAACGGTATTCTGCTTTAGTGTATCCTATATTACGGACCACTTTACGTGCAGTCTCCTGTACATCAACCCAGCCTTCTGTGCGTACTTCACCGCCACATACAACAAGACCGGTTGTCACAAATGTCTCACAGGCAACTTTTGATTCCGGATCCCAGCGTAAAAATTCATCAAGCAAGGCATCTGAGATCTGATCGGCTACCTTATCGGGGTGCCCTTCTGAAACTGATTCGGAAGTAAATAAATATCCCATAATTATTTAGTATTTAATACATTTAGTTAATTATGAGTGGGAAGTTGATTGATTGTAAAGAGGGAATTCTCCGCGGTTTTAGCATTTTTTCCTGTGGTTGCAATCAGCACAAATTTTTCCACCCAATTATGTGATGCAAAATAACTAAAAATAAATGAGGATAAGAAATATAAAGGTTAGTTCTTTTTTAAAAATTCTATGAATTTGTAAGATGCCTGAAGACTTCCTCAAGATTGCTCTCATGCCTGTTTAATGAAAGTACAGTGAGATTGTTTTTAACAGCAAAATTGAAGACCGCAGGGCGTATATCTTCAGCTCCCTCAGCTTCAATAAGCCAGGTGTTTTTGTTAATTTGCCTGAAGTTGCCTGTCCCTTTTATCTCATTAAGCAGCTTCTCCCCGGGATCCTTATCAAACTCAACCTGGACAATCTGTTTTGAATGTTTGATGAGAGAATGAATATTGTCTTTTTCTTCATCGGCAACAATAATACCTTTATCTATAATTATCACCCTGTCGCAGATAGCTTCGACCTCCTGCATTATATGTGTTGAAAGCATTACTGTTTTCTCCTTTCCTGCTTCCCTGATAAGGCTTCTTATCTCAATGGTCTGATTTGGATCAAGTCCTGTTGTGGCTTCATCAAGTATCAGTACATCAGGATTATGGATCAATGCCTGTGCGATTCCTACTCTTTGTCTGTATCCTTTCGATAGTGATCCGATCTTTTTCTTCTGTTCCATAGTAAGCCCTGTAAGCTCGATAACATGATCGATCTGGCTTTTTCCTGATCCTGTCTTATTATAGATCGAAGCTACAAACCCAAGGTATTCCCTTACATACATTTCAGGATAGAGAGGATTGTTTTCAGGCAGATATCCTATGACCCTCCTGATTTCAATACTTTCATCATCAACTTCGAGATCATTGACAAACACCTGTCCGGAAGAGGCAGGTATAAAGCCGGTAATGATCTTCATCATTGTTGATTTTCCTGCTCCGTTAGGGCCAAGGAATCCTACGATCTCACCTGTTTTAACCTTGAATGAAACATTATCAAGTGCTTTCTGGGCACCATAAAACCTGGATACTCCCCTGACTAAAATTGACACAATCGGGTAATTATTGAGTTTTTAAATATAATGACTATCGGGAATGAATAACAATATGATTAACTTAATATTATTTTCTATGTATGTTACTTATATTCAAATACTTTCATATTTTCGAAATTACCCCATTTCCTGTTTCCCCCAATATACGGGGAAAGGCTTTATTTAGTGCTCCTTCCCCCCTGGGGGAAGGTTGGGAAGGGGGTATGACTAAATATACAATCAGTATTTTATGCTTAATTGCCGATACTCATATTAAATATTAAAAATGTCAGATGATTTGTATTCTTCAATCTCCCCAGCCTCCCATAAACTGGCCAGTTTTGGAAAAAGTTGCTTTTGGGTTAATGCAACAGACAGGTATTTTTGAGCTGTTTGCTATTATGTACTGTTCCGATGCTCCAATTACATAGTCAGCAAAGGTGATATTTTTTGTGGTTACTATCAGTATGATATCTGCATTGATCTTCATGGCGAAATCAATTGTCTGCTGGGCGAAATTACCTTTGGGAACTTCGTGCATTTCATATTCAATATTGTTCTGTATCAAATACTTGATTGCGAAATTTATATTGATGTTTGTTTTCTTCAACAATGCCTTATCTGTTGTTTTTGTGACAAGGATATGTATCTTGGAATCAAAAAATTTGCCCATGAAAATGGCCATTTTGATTTTTTCCTTGTTTTCACCTCTGAAATCAACCGGGAAAACAATATTATGATATCTCTCGGTGTCTGTCGGAGGATCCTGCACGACAATAAAAGGAACCTTTGATTTCACAATTACTTTCAGGGCCCAGCTGCCTGTGAGCTTCTGCATTCCTTTCATCCCATGTGTTCCCATAACAACAAGGCTTGCCTGCTTGTCATTAGCGAATTCTGCAATGGATGTAAATATGCTTCCTTTCGAAACAAAACCTGTAATGGGCATGTTGTATTTTTTGCTGCTCTCATCTGCAACATGCTTTATAAGGATCTTCTTTTGTCCTTCGGCCTGCTTGCTGATCCCGGTATCAGCTATATGTAACAGGCTGATTTCATTTCCCACCATACGGCCAATCTTAACTGCATGTGCTAACGCATGCTCGGCAACAATTGTGAAGTCCCATGGCACTATTATTAATTTTTTTTCTTCCATTGCCTTTACAGTTTCAATTTATACTCAAAGTTATTCAGATTTTATCAATTTTCAAATGAGTTTAGCTAAACTGGTGTTCACCCGATTATTAAAACTATTAAACAGAAGTAATATTTTATATGATAATAGCTTTTTGTTAAAAGTCCGTAATACTGATTGTTTTATATTAAACAACCTGAATGTCCTGAAAAGCCTGTATCTCTCTGAATTAAGTACAAAAAGAGAAACAAATATTTACCTTTTATGTTAAAATAAATGAGTATCTGTAATATAATATTAAAATAAATGAAGTGCTCTTTTTACTTAACGGTTAACATTTTATTATTTTTGCGCTACAATTTTTATATATATGTTGTAATTTTTAGATATAATGCGTAGAAAATGAAAAGGACAAGGATAAAAGAATTGTTAACCTCCCCGTTACTTGGATCAGATGTTGTGGTTAAAGGCTGGGTGAGAACGAAAAGAGGAAACAGGAATATTGTCTTCATCGCGCTTAATGATGGCTCTGCAATCAGTAATATTCAGATAGTTGCAGACCCTGTTTCATTTGATGAGAGCCTTCTGAAGGATATCACTACAGGTGCTTGCATTGCTGTAACAGGGAAGCTTGTTGAATCACAGGGTCAGGGTCAGAATATAGAAATACATGCTTCTTCCATAGAGATCTATGGCAAAAGTGATGCTGAGCTGTACCCTCTGCAGAAGAAGGGACATTCAATGGAGTTTCTCAGGGAAAATGCTCATCTCAGGTTCAGGACAAATACTTTCGGAGCAGTTTTCAGGCTGAGGCATGCAATGGCTTTTGCTATTCATAAGTATTTCAATGATAAAGGTTTCTATTATCTGCATACTCCAATAATTACAGGAAGTGACGCCGAAGGTGCCGGTGAGATGTTTCATGTTACAACAATGGATCTCAAAAAGATTACAACTAATGAAGCTGGCGGTGTGGATTTTAATGATGATTTCTTCGGAAAGGAAACCAAGCTTACTGTTTCGGGTCAGCTTGAAGGTGAACTTGGCGCACTTGCTTTAGGAGAAATTTATACTTTCGGTCCAACATTCAGGGCTGAAAATTCAAATACTCCGCGCCATCTTGCAGAGTTCTGGATGATAGAACCTGAAATGGCTTTTTATGACCTGAATGACAATATGGACCTGGCGGAAGACTTTGTGAAGTATCTTATAAGGTATGCTTTGGAGAATTGCCGCGAAGATCTTGAGTTTCTTAATAATATGATCGATAAGGGACTTCTCGAAAAGTTAAGGTTCGTTGCTGAAAATGAATTTGTCAGAATAACTTACACGGAGGCTGTTTCAATACTGACAGCTTCAGGCAGGAAATGGGAATACCAGGTGGGATGGGGACGCGATCTCCAGGCTGAACATGAAAGGTACCTTGTTGAGGAGCATTTTAAACGTCCTGTTATACTTACCGACTATCCAAAGGATATCAAGGCATTCTATATGAAGCAGAACGACGATGGCAAAACAGTAAGAGCCATGGATGTTCTATTCCCTGGAATAGGCGAGATAATAGGAGGTTCACAAAGGGAAGAGCAATATGACAAGCTGCTTGCCCGTATTAAAGAAATGAAGCTGGCAGAAAAGGATTTCTGGTGGTACCTCGATACAAGAAAATATGGCACTGCACCTCACAGCGGGTTTGGTCTTGGATTTGAAAGACTAATGCTGTTTATTACAGGAATGGCAAACATAAGGGATGTAATACCATTCCCGAGAACTCCAAAAAATGCTGAATTTTAAAATTACATTTATCTCATAATATTTTCATTCTCAGGATGTTAAAGCAAAGGCTACAACAGAAACTGCTTCAGAAGCTTTCACCCCAGCAGATACAGATGATCAAGCTGCTGGAGGTTCCTACTTTGCAGATCGAACAACGTATAAAAAAAGAGCTTGAAGAAAATCCTGCCCTCGAAGAGGGAGAGGATGAAGGGGACGTACCTGCTGAGTCTGAGGAAGAACAGTTTGAAGAGACTGATAAAGACCAGGAAGAATTCACTCTCGATGATTATATTGAAGAGGACGACATACCTGATTACCGGCTTCAGACTAAGAATAACAGCAAGGATGAGGAGAAAAGATCAGAAATACCTTTTTCAGTAGGTTTCTCATTTTACGAACATCTCGAATCACAGCTTGGTTTGAGAGATCTTACTGAAAAGCAGAAGGTTCTGGGGGAATACATACTCGGTAATATAGATGAGGACGGATATCTTCGCAGGGAACTTATCAATATTGTTGATGATCTTGCGTTCCTTCAGAATATAGAGACAACCGAAGAGGAACTTGAAGAAGTTCTGAAGATAATTCATGATCTTGAACCAGCCGGAGTAGGTGCCAGAACGCTCAGGGAATGCCTTATGCTCCAGCTTGAAAAACGTGACAACTCGCAATCTTCCGTACAAATAGCTTATATAATTTTAGATCAGCATTTTGAAGAATTCACAAAGAGACATTATGATAAGATTGTTTCGAGGCTGGGAATTACAGAGAGCGATTTGAAATCGGCAATTGACGAGATCCTGAAATTAAATCCAAAGCCCGGTGGTGTTTACAGCGATCCATATAACAAAACATCACAGCCAATAATCCCTGATTTTATTCTGGAGCTTTCCGAAGACGGATTCGATCTTCACCTTAATTCCAGGAACCTTCCGGAATTGCGTCTGAGTTCTGCCTACAACGAAATGCTTCACAACTACAGCAAGGACAAAAGCCAGAAGAAGGAGATGAAAGATGCTGTTATGTTTGTAAAGCAGAAAATTGATTCCGCTAAATGGTTTATTGACGCTATAAAGCAGCGTCAGAACACTCTTCTTCTTACCATGAATGCCATTCTTGAATATCAGCAGGAGTATTTTATCGACGGGGATGAAACAAAATTACATCCGATGATTCTCAAGGATGTTGCAGAGATGACCGGACTCGATATCTCCACCATTTCCAGGGTAGCCAACAGTAAATTCATTCAGACACATTTCGGTATATTCCCTTTAAAATTTTTCTTTTCAGAAGGTCTTCAGACTGATAGCGGGGAAGAGGTTTCAACAAGGGAAATTAAGAGAATATTGCAGGATTGCATTGAGAATGAGGAGAAAAGAAGACCATTGACAGATGAGCGGCTTACTGAAATTTTACAGGAGAAAGGATACCAGATTGCCCGCAGAACTGTTGCAAAATACCGCGAACAACTGAATATACCCGTTGCCAGGCTGAGAAGAGAAATATGAGTACTGATAAAAGAACCGGATTTCTGGATATTCTGGCAAAAACAGTGTCAGTAATATTCCATCCTTTATTAATGCCTGTATACGGACTGATTATCATCTTTTCCGTGCCTGTGCTCGGATATCTCCCTTTCGAGGTGAAACGACTGATTTTTCTCATTGTTCTTATAAATAATGTTCTGCTTCCTCTTTCATTGTTCCCGTTTCTGAGGTACAGGAACCTGATATCATCATGGTCAGTAAACAGCAGAACTGAAAGAATGATACCGCTTATTTTTACTACACTGCTTTATGCCGCAACATCATATATTATTAACAAGTTTCCTATTCCGGGTTTTCTCAAATCCTATGTTATGGCAATATTCTTTCTTTCGCTTGTTGTAACCCTGATTTATTTCTGGAAACTGATATCCCTTCACTCAGTCGCAGCCGGTGCTCTTATATCACTGGTACTGACCCTGTCTTTTAAGCTTTATTCACCACTTATATGGTATCTTTTAGGGATAGTGGTAATTTCGGGAATTTTACTCTCCGCCAGACTAAAACTGAGTTACAGGACCCCCGGGCAGGTATGGTCTGGCTTCCTGACCGGATTTGTTGTCCTGGGATTGTTTATCTGGTATCTCCAGTAATTCCTCCAGTGCTTTTTCAAGGAGCATTATGCTCTCTTTTATTATTTCCTCTGACCATCCAGCATTTAAAGGACTTAATAATAACCCTTTTTCTGTTTCATTCTGTGGAACAGTTGTAAACCAACCTTTTTCAGAGAGGTATGCTGCCAGGTATTCCTGTTCTGTCTGCCCTGGGGTGGGTATTAGTAAAGCACTGGATCTTAATGCAATAAGATCCATAATTGTAGTGTAGCCTGATCGGCTGATGATTCTTTCACTGCTGCATATTACTTCCTTCATTTCTGAAGCAGGAAGATGTGAATAAAAGATAATATTTCCTATAAGGTTACTCCTTCCTGAATCATAAGGCTTTCCTTCAAATATTATAGTAACTGGAATTTTAACCCTCAGGAAGCTGACCAGCATTTGTTTAAGTATCTCTCTCTGTGGTTCCGGACCCGATAGAATAATAGTATTGTGTGGAAAAGGGGCCGGGTTTGATACGGATGAGGGTCTGTCTGAAAGAAATCTCGATAATATTCCGGTATACCTGACATTTTCCGGAAGCTTTATTCCATGGGATAATTTTCCAGAAATATTCATTTCCCCGGGAAGATCAGGAATCAAGCAGAGAGAGTACCTTTTTATTACAGCCCTGTGAAGAAGAACTCCGATAAACTCAAGAAATCTGAGTGGTTTTGGGAGTGGCAGTAATGGCATATGAGTTACGTATGCTGTTACTGTCTTTGAATTCCATAAGCCAAAACGGTTATCGCTGATGACTATATCAATACTATATCTTCTGATTATATTCTTAAGTCTGTAGTGTTCCAGAATAATATGATATATTAAATATGGAGTTTGCAGCAGCAGAACAATATACTGAGGGAATATGCGGGAATAGAAAGGTCTGAAACCCGGGAAAGTAATGTAATTCAATCCGGTTATTTCACTTTTAAACAATGAAAGGTGATATTCTCCCGAACCGATAAAAATATTATTCCCTGAATCCCGAAGCTTTCTTGCAACAGGAATCATACGTGCAGCATGACCCAGTCCCCATTCAAGAGGACATATAAGTATGTTTTTACTTTTTATCAAACTAAGCAGATACCTGTGTCTTTATTCCCAGATTTTCGACCCGCGCAGCTATTGCACTGAGTTCCTTTGCAGATACTTTTTTTAATTGTGCTCCTTCGGGAGTATCTCTCGAAATTGTATAGATCATCACTTCTGATGGTTTTATTCTTTGAAGTGCACCAAGCCAGGCATTGATCTCTTCCGGCGTTGTATTGTCAATAATTTTTCCGTCATATACCCCGTTAAGGAAAAGGGTCTGAATAATCAGTTTTCCATTAAAACCGGCCAGATTCTCAATCAGTTCTTCTGCATTAATTTTAACCCGAGGCTGATTATGGATCATGATTGTTTCATCAAAGGCAGAATCCAGTTTCAGGATATTCTGATCGACTTTCAATAAAGCTGCCTTTATCAGGGGATTTTTTATTGTAGTGGAATTTGACAGAACTGCAATCTTTGCCTTCGGGAAGTATTTATTTCTCAAAATTATGCTATCATCAATAATCCCCGGAAATTCAGGGTGCAATGTAGGTTCTCCATTGCCGGCATAGGTGATCACATCAGGCGCTTCACCTCCTCCTTTCATAACCGACAGTTTGTGATCCAATGCTTCCCGCACCTCATCACGGCCCGGAAGATGAATGGCTGCCTTCTGAATATCATTGGTCCAGCCGCACTCGCAGTAAATACAGTTGAAGTTGCAGATCTTGCTGTTTACAGGCAACAGGTTTATTCCGAGCGATACTCCAAGCCTCCTGCTCTTCACCGGTCCGAAAATGATTTCATTAAAAAGAAAAGTGGCCATGCTTATTCTATCAGGTGGCAAAATTAATACAATTATCTGTTAAGCGAGTCGTATCAGATGACTCTCAGGCAGAAGTTTCATATTTATCAGATCTACATTCTGAAGAAGAAGCAATCCGGGTTTCATTCCTTCCCTGATTTTACCGAAATTCTCCTCTTCATTCAATGCTCTTGCACCATTCACTGTTGCCCAGGTTATCAGCTCTTCGATTGAAAGTGAAGGAAAATTCAGCTGGAGAGTTTTTATTTCGTCAAGAATGCTGAGTTTATTATTGGAAGCCAGGCTGTCAGTTCCTATAACGATGTCACAGGCTTCTTCAATCAACAGATCAACCGGTGGGATTTTATTTTCAATATAAAGATTGGAACCGGGACAAAGGCACCAGAACAAATTCTTTCTCTCTTTTATCCTTCGTATTGTTGTCCTGTCAGCATAGAGATTATGTACAAGTAACAGGTTCCCGTTTGAAGTTACTTCTTTGAGTATCGCATCGATATGGTTTTCAGAATTTTGCATCGAAACAGGAATTAATCCTGATTTTTTGTACGACTCCATTATTGTACCCGATTGTCTTTCCAGGAAATCCTTTTCTCCTTCTGTCTCCATGAAATGGATTGATGTTATACGATTGTTCCCGCTTTTTTCCCTGATAAGCCTGAATAATGGTAAAGAGACTGAATAAACCGAATGTGGAACTATTGAATAAGGCAGATCCATTTTTTCTGCATATTCAGCAAGTAATGATGCTTCATTAATACGCTTTCCGGCTTTTTCCGGATCAATTCCAAAAACCTCGAGCAGATTTTTATATTTTACCCGGCTGGCCTTTTTTACATAGAATGAATCCGGAGTATTACAGATATCGGCACACAGATTTACTCCTTCATCATACAAATATTTATCAGCTGAAGCAATTGAGCTGCTTTTGCTGTCTGTTTCATTTTCCCTGATGCTCCTTACATGCTGAATAAAATCTCCCAAGCCGCCACCCGGTTCAATTTTCCCTTTAAGGTGTGACAGCTCGAGATGACAATGGCAATTAACAAAACCGGGAATTATTATGCCATTATAGAACTCAACTGAATGATGTTCCTGTAAACTTCCTTTTGTATCATCCACACCGGTAATAGTCCCATCATCATTTATTGTGATTACTGCTCTCTTTAAAATTGGACCTGTGTTTGTAATTGTATACTGGGCCGAGAACCGCTTCATTTCTGAATTGAATAGTTAATAAGATAAATTGAATCTATTATCACATGCTTTCCCCACTCATCAGGGTGATTATCATAATCGTACAATGACCCATTCAGGGATAACGGTTTGGATATTCTTATTATAATAACATAATTATGCCTGTGACCATCTTTTATAAACTCGTAAGTTTTAATATTTCTGCGTTTCCCTGATCCGACACTGTCGACATGAACCATATAGGCTGTAGTTCTGGGATTGAATGTCTGATCATCAGGAAATAATGTGACCGAGTATGTTAGTGAATAAATACCCGGATCCTTCAGTTCAATGCTGAAGTTGACTGAATCTGTACCGGAAGGATCAGGGAATGAATAAAATTTTTCTCCTTTCCACAAGTCTGTCTGATTGTCTCCGAAAGGTAACACCTCCTTTTCAATTATTGATTCCATTTCGCTCATGACAGCCAGTACCTGATCGTAAATCTCAACCAGTTTTTTTGGCTTTTTTACAAAATAATACCGGATTGTATTGTCCATGGCTTCTTTGTTATAGCCATGCAGTTTGACAATTTGATCATATGATGCCAGAGAATCAATAGAAACGAACATCGAATGAATCTTTGGAACCGTGAGAAGTCCATCAGCTATGTAGACATCAGCGAGGATTGAAACAAGATCATCTTTAGGAATGAGTTCACCACGTTCCTGCTTTTCTTCTTTACTTGCACAGGAACCTGCGATCACTGAAAAAAGTATTGAGATTATCAGTAAAAGACGGTTCATGCCAGACAGGATTTCGTTTTTTCTCATACCCCTTTATTCAGGAACTTTTTTGTCAGATATCTTACAGGATACCATGCAGCCCAATATCCTATCAGGAGGACTGTAACCGGAACGATGATAAAATCCTTCATCTTCATAACAACAGGATAAGAGTCCATGATCAGTGAATCGCTCTGGAGTTTTACAAGGCCGAATGTCTGCTGAAGCCAGCATACCATAAAACCCAGGACAATACCGGTAAATGCTCCAATGATCGAGATAAGCCATCCTTCAAATATAAATATCTTTTTAATCAGGTTTTTGTCGGCGCCAAGGCTCTTAAGTATTTCAATATCGCGTTCCTTTTCAATTATCAGCATGGTCAGCGATCCTACAATATTGAAAGAAGCTATTATTAGTATAAGAGTAAGAATGAGGAAGATAGCCAGCCTCTCCGAGCGCATTACCTTATAAAAGATCTCCTGTTGTTCATACCTGTTCTGTACAACGAACCCTTTATCAAAAATCCTTGTAATTTCTTTCTGGACAGTCCGGGGATCAGCACCGTCAGTGAATTTGATCTCCACAGAACTTACCCCTTTATCTATCCCGGTAAGCTCTCGTGCAAAATCAAGAGGGATATAAACGTATTTTGAATCGTATTCCTTTTCAACTTCAAATATACCTGATGGGAAAATGTACTTTCTTGTGAATGCATCTTCAGGATTCAGGGTAATACTGCCGGATTTTTTGGGAACAAACAATACCAGTGGGGTGATGAAATTTATTCTTATTCCAAGATATTGGGCTACTCCGATTCCGGGAACTGCAAAAGGCCTGTTCTTTTCTGATTTCAGAATAAATTCGCCTTCCCACATTGAGCTGTCAATTTGTGTTACGGAAGTATAACTTTCATCCACACCTTTTATTGTAGCAATAAATTGCCTCTCTCCGTACTTGAGAAGTGCATTTTCCTCAATCGAAAGAGAATAGTAAGACACGCCGTCAACATTTCCAAGCATCCTCAGGCGGGCAGTGTCGGCAACGAAAGTTTTTCCCTGTGCAGCAGTTATTTTTATATCGGGATCAAACGTATTGAAGATGGCGCTTACCATTGTTTCAAGTCCGTTAAAAACAGAGAGTATTATAATGAGAGCCATTGTTCCAACCGCCACGCCGGCTACTGATACAGCAGATATAACATTGATTGCATTCCGTGATTTTTTCGCGAACAGATACCTTTTTGCTATGTATAATGAGAGCTTCACAATTACTTTCTTGCAGTCACGAGTAATCCCGTACCTCTCTTATGGGTCAGCTGAAGGTCAAAATAATTGAGGATGACAGAGACAGGGAAAGCCACTAAATAATAAAATGGAAGGATGATAAAGAACAGATAAGAAACATTAAGCATTTTAACAGGATATTTCATTGAAAGACGCCATGAAATATTGCCTGGTTTTCCATATGTATAACGGGTATTGATGTCCCTGAAGCCCGCCATTGAAAGTTTTTCCCTGATATCATTGATACCGTATCCATCCCTTACGTGTTCATCAATAAATGATTCTTCCGAGTCATTGTGTACATCAGAACCTCCCTGGTCAGACGGAGTTGAAATCAGCAAAATGCCTCCGGCTTTCATTGCCCTGTAGAAATTTTGAAAAACAAGTATATCTTTTTCAATATGTTCCATTACATCAACCGAGAGAACAATGTCATATCTTTCACGTTCTGAGAGTGTTGTGAGATCGCATGGTTCAAAAAACACTCTGTCGGACAGCCCTGCTTCGGTAAAAAAATTCCTACAGTCTTCAATCTGTTCAGTGTTGATATCTACTGCTTTGATTACCCAATGGTCGTTTAGCTTGCTCATGGTCCATGTATACTGGCCAAAGCCTGAACCGGCATCCAGTACTGCTGTATCATCCGGATACTGCTGTGCAATGTTCCGCAATGCCCTGTTTACATGCCAGGCACGCAGAAGCAGCAGATCAAGAAGAAAATAGAGGGTTTTCCTCATAAATACTGATTTTGAGAAGACCCTGCCTACCGATTTTTTTATTGGCTCATACTGCATATGTCAGGACTTGAGCAGCTTGTCTATTTTATCAATATAGTCGAGACTATCATCTATGTGAAATGCAATATCAGGGACAATCCTGAGCTGAGACCTGACTTTTTGACCAAGATCAAATCTGATTTTGGAACTGCGTTCCTGTAATGAATTAATAATATCATTCTGATTTGCAGCTGGAAATATGCTCAGATACACTTTTGCAAAAGAAAGATCAGGGCTGATTCTGACCCTTGTTATTGAAATTAGCTTTCCATGAGCGAATTCATTACCTCTTTTAAGAAATATGTCGGCCAGTTCTTTCTGAATTAAGCGCGACACTTTTTTCTGTCTAGTCGATTCCATGGCCAGGATTATTTAATGGGCAAAGGTACTATTTTCCGTGAAATAGATTCCATAGTTGAAACGAACATTCGAACATCAGAACAATCGAATTAAGAATTAAGAACTTCGCTGTTCTGATTTAGTTTGTTCTTCATTCGATTGTTCTATGGAAGTTTGTTTCCACTTAATCAACCTCTCAGATTTTTCGAGAAAAAAGAATTAACTTTGTGGACTATTTTTATTTAAGATTATAATGGACACAGTTGTCAGTGGTATAAGGTCGACGGGGAATTTGCATCTTGGAAACTATTTCGGAGCAATAAAGAATTTTCTGAAAATGCAGACCGAGAACAATTGCTTTTTCTTCATAGCTGACTATCACGCACTTACTACTCATCCCAAGCCCGACGATCTTCATGGAAATATTAAGCAGGTTTTGGCTGAATACCTCGCCTGCGGAATAGATCCGGAAATAGCAACTGTCTATATTCAGAGCGATGTGCCTGAAGTATCCGAATTGTACCTGTTGATGAACATGAATGCATATGTCGGAGAACTTGAGAGAACTGCATCATTCAAAGAGAAGATAAGAAAGCATCCTGATAATGTAAATGCAGGATTGCTTACATACCCGGTTCTGATGGCTGCCGATATAATTATTCATAAGGCAAACAAGGTACCTGTTGGTAAGGATCAGGAGCAGCACCTCGAAATGACAAGGAGGTTCGCCAGGAGATTTAATATGATGTATGAGGTAAATTATTTTCCTGAGCCTGATGCATATAACTTTGGCAAACAGCTGGTCAAAATACCCGGACTGGACGGTACGGGAAAAATGGGTAAGAGCGAAGGCAATGGTATATTCCTTTCTGATACTCCTGCAGAAATAAGAAAAAAAGTAATGAGAGCTGTGACCGATACCGGTCCGGCTTCACCTGATCAGGAACCTTCAGAACCTGTGAAGAATCTTTTTACCATAATGAGTGTGGTTTCCGATCCCTCAACTGTTAAACATTTTTCTGAGAAGCATGCTTCAGGCGAAATAAGGTACGGCGATATGAAAAAGCAGCTGGCAGAGGATATTATAAAGTTTACAGATCCAATAAGAGATAGAATCAACGATATCCTGCTGGATAATAAATACTTGTCAAAGGTTGTCTCGCATGGAGCGGAAAAAGCGAGGGAAAGTGCTGCCAGAACCGTGAGGGAAGTAAGAGAAATAATCGGATACAAACCTTTTTAGCTGTTAAATATTCCGGTGCTCTGCACCTGAATATTATTTCCTATTTACATAACTACAAATATTGCACAGGTAACTACAAATATTGCGCAGCTTTGCTGCATAATCCGACCTGTAAAGTGCAGAGCTCCTTTGTAGTATGAAATATCGTGATAGAAGTTAAGGTGCAGAGCACCGTAATATCAGAAAAAAAGAAAGCCAGGCTTTTTTTACCTGGCTGCCCCTGGAATAAGGGATATATTGAGATTGCTTATACTTCCGTTAATCAAATTACGTGCCATATCCTTTCATTACATGAAGAAATCCTCGTGGAATTTATTTTGAATTAATCCACGATTATTTGTAAATTTAATAGCCTGTATCGGGTTATGTTATTTATCTAATAATAAAGGATTATGAAAAAGTCAAACCTCAGTGCTCCCATTGATCTTCAGATGAAGAAAATGCCGAATTTTACAAGAAGAAGCTTTATTTCATCCTGTTCGGCATGTGCAGCATGCATGGCAATTGCCCCGCTGGGCTTTGTCAGCACTTCCTGCTCATCAGACAAAAAACTTAAAATAAGGGTTCTTTATTCCCTGCACGAAGCTGTTCAATCAAAACCCGACTGGCCCAATGTAGGATTTGATTTCAATCCTTTTATGGAAAATATCAACAACTCTCTGGCTAAAAATTTTCCTGATTTTACATTCCTTCCCTCCATGGTAACCGGGCAGGAGGAAGCTGATAAAATTGCTGCAATGGATGGCCCCGAAATGATTGACGGATATATCGTTTATCAGCTGAATTGCTGGAACAGGGTTGTGCAATCCGTTGCAAAGACGGGGAAACCTGTCCTATATGCAGATTTCCAGTTTGGCGGAAGCGGGGGTTTCCTCGTTTATACTTCAGCCTTTCTTCGGGAAATGACACCCAATGTCGGATTTGTCGCTTCTTCAAAGCCGGAAGATTTCCTGGCAGCAGCAGGCTGTTTTAAAATAATCAGCAAAGGTGGAACAACAGAGGAATTTGTTGCAGCCACAACAAGAGCGAGGATTGCCTCAACACGAGCCAGAAAAAGTTATGAGCTGAAATCAAATCCCATTAAAACATTGACGGCTGAAGAATGTGTCAGCAGGCTCAGCCGCTCAAAAATCCTTGCTGTAAGAGATCAAAAGTCTGAGATTGCAGCGCCGGTCCTGGGTATACCTCTGGAGTATATTCCATTTGCAGAGGTAAATGATGCCTGGTCGAAAGCGGATAAGGATGAATCAGCTGCAGTTGCCGAAAGATGGTCTAAAACAGCCGCAGAGGTGATCGGTGTTTCGAAGGATACTCTCATGACCTCAGCAGCTATGTACCTGGGAATGAAGTCGGTACTTAAAAAGCATAAAGCAAATGCAATCACGATGAATTGTCTTGGAGGTTTTTATGGAGGACATATTCATGCATATCCCTGTCTTGGTTTTCATGAACTATGCAATGAAGGACTTGTAGGCGCATGTGAATGCGATACCCGCTCAACAGCCACCATGCTTGCCTTTACAACAATGACAAATGACAGGCCGGGATTTATTTCAGATCCTGTAATTGATACATCCAAACGTCAGATAATATATGCCCACTGTGTTGCTCCAAACAGGATGTTCGGTCCACAGGGTGAAACAAATCCTTTTAAGATAATGACTCACTCCGAAGACAGGCAGGGAGCGTCAGTTCAGTCGGTGTTGCCTGTCGATTATATGACTACAACGCTTGAAATAAACAATGATCTGAAAGAGATCCTGATGCATCAGGCTATCGCAGTCGATAATGACCCTGATGACAGGGCTTGCAGGACCAAACTTTGCGGAGAGCCGGTTGGTGATATTGAAAAGCTATTTACAATGTGGGATAAATGGGGCTGGCACAGGGTTACATTTTATGGCGATTTGAAAGAATCTGTCCATGAACTTGCCAATGCAACGGGATGGAAAGTAATAGAGGAGGCCTGATCGAACCGCCAAGCGTTATATTTTAAATACTTCAGTTATCCTTAAAGTCGGGTATAAGGATTAATTGCTAATTTGGAGAGATTAAATCTAAATGATCTGACTTTGTCAAAAAAGATCACATTTATTTTATTCCCGGTCCTGATAACAGGAATGTTCGTTATTGGCTATTTTCTGTTGAGGGAGAGAGAGACCTTCTTAACTGATCCCTATAAGGCTGTCTCCCCCGGAGCATGCATTATCATTGAAACTGCCGACTTTAAAAGTTTTTTAAACTCAGTAACTACAGGCAAGGGGTTACCCGGTGAGGCTGCAAAAGTAAAGGAATGGGAAAACTTTTCCAGAAAACTGAAATTTATTGCTGATCAGATTAATAAAACAGAATTTAAGAAATTGTTGAATGATGCAGCAGTTATTTCCTTTCATCCAGGAGAAGAGGAAAGCCTTCTTCCACTTCTTTCGATTGCGGTTCCGGCTGAAACACGATACAAACATCTTAAAGAAATCCTTCAATCAACAGGGATAAAACAAGTTATTGAAACCAGAATAGAGGGCAATTCTGTTCTGAAGATCCCATATAATATTAATAATAAAGCTGATACAGTTTTTGTTTCTCTTATTTCCGGATTATTGCTTTGCAGCAATTCAGATAGTCTGATTGAAGAAGCTGTGAGCCAGACCAGGAAAAATTCTGATATAAGAGACCTGAGAGGTTTTTCAAGAGTGTACCTTGCTTCCGGTAAAAATGAAGATAAAGTATTTGTAGTATTTGCAAACCTTGGCAAAATAATCGATTCATTTTTGGGTAAAGATGCAGCTTTACTGGCTGAGAACATTTCAAGATTAGGCGGTACTGCGGGAGGAGATATCTTTATCAGTGAAGATGGGCTCGTGTTAAGCGGTTATACTGAAAGCATTGATACCTCTGAATACCTCTATAAATTCAAATTATTGCCCTCGCGGGCCTTTCATACTTATAAAATTTTGCCTGCATCGACAATTCTTTTTGAAACAATGATCCTGGCGGATATTGAAGCTAGTGATCAGAACGACGATGATAGCCCTGTGAATAAAATTAAAAAATTATTCGGTGAGGAAATTACCCGGGCTGTTGTGGACAAGAATAAGACTTTAGACGAAAATTATTTATTCATTTATGAACTAACCAACAGTGCAGAGGCTGAACGGATTTTTATTGAAATACCTGATTTAAAAAGGGAAATATTATATTTTTCTCCTGATGATCAGATCAGAATCCCGGTATACCACACTTCCCTGCAGGGATTAAACAGTTACCGGACCACAGGAAATCAGGCTTCCTCTGATGAATTCTATTTCGCCTTTTATGATAATTTCATGATATCGGGCAAATCATTTGGTGCAGTATCAGGATTATTGTATGATAACCTTCTTAACAGAACCCTCGCAAATGACCTGACTTTCCGTGATTTTGAAAGTACACTTCCAACTCAGGGCTGTTACTTTTTCTTTTGTATTCCTTCGAAGATTACAGATTATATTGGCGGATATCTTAATGATGGATTGAATCTTGCCCTTAAATCAAATAAGCTGTCACTCAGTAAGATCCAATCTGCCGGCTGGTCGTTTTCATCAAGTAATGGTATGATCTACAATAGTTTATCGATAAGGTTTAAAGAAAAGGGAAGGCAGGAATCTACAACTGAATGGGAAACATTGCTCGACACTGTTGCAGGTATAAAGCCATTCTTCTTTACAAATCATATAACAGGGGCAAAAGAAGTTTTTATACAGGATCTGAAAAACAATATATACCTTATAAATTCGGCGGGCAGGGTTTTGTGGAAGGTATCTTTAAATGAAAAGATAACAGGTCAGGTATACATGATTGATTACTTCAGGAACGGGAAATACCAGTTGTTATTTGCAGGAAGGAACTACATTCATCTGATTGACAGGAATGGTAACAATGTAGATAGATACCCTGTTAAGCTAAGGTCGCCTTCCTCAAGCTCCCTGGCCTTGTTTGATTACGACAAAAATCTCGATTACAGACTTTTTATAGCGGGCGAAGACAAGCTTATTTATTCGTATGATAAATCAGGCAATGTTGTCAAAGGATGGAAGCCTTTCAGAACATCAGGGATTGTAAAGGCAGAATTGAATCATTTCAGAATCTCGGGCAAGGACTATATTGTTGCCTGTGATGAAACTTCTATGTATTTTCTTGACAGGACCGGGAATAAAAGAATAAATCTGAAGCAAACGGTAACAAAGGCTCCCGGATCAGCCATCAGGTTAAACCCGGGAACAAACCCCTCAGTTGTCTGTTCTTCTTCGGATGGCACAATTCTGCATATATATTTCGATGGAAACGTTAAAAAAGACAAATTAAGGGAATTCTCATGCAACCACTGGTTTGATATTTTTGACATAGATGGAGATGGCTCCGGAGAATATATATTTATTGATGAAGACATGATATACCTTTATGATCATAACAATACTGAATTATTCTCAAGGAAGTTTGATTCATCAGAGCTTAGCGAACCAATGGATTTTATCTTTTCAGCTTCTGACAGAAAAATCGGGATCTTTGACGCTACAAATAACCAGATTTATCTTTTGGATAAAAATGGTGACACAATGAAAGGATTTCCCCTGAGAGGGGCATCCATGTTCTCAATAGGCCGGTTGCTTGAAAACAGCAGCTGGAACCTTATCGTTGGCGGAACAGACAGGTTCCTTTATAATTACAAAATAGAAACACAGCTTAAGTAATCAATATGATAAAAAAATCAGGGGCGTTTATAATTATATTGCTCTTTATGTCAGCAGGTTGCATTAAAGAAACCTATGACATGAACAAGCTTTCAGACCAGGTGCACTTGTCTCCTTCCTTTGCCATTTCAGCAATTAAAGGAGATATGACCCTTCGTGATCTGGTTAAGTCAGTCGATACAGTAATTTTTGATCAGAATAAGTTCGGACGCTTTATTTTCAAAAAAGACTCGGTACTTGATTTGAACCTGGAGGATTTCTACGATTTCAGCAATATGGTTACCTTCAGTGATATATTTCAGATTGACGATCTTTCAATAAATTCATTTCAGGTTTCGGTCAATTATACCCTGAATCAGATCCGGCAGAGACTGGGTGCACCTTATTACGCAACATTTGGCAGTCTTGACGGGACAACAGCCCCTTTCCCGGCTTTTCCCTCAGTAAGCCTGGGCAATATTCCTTTTCCGTCCATAACAAATCTGGAAAGAGCTGTGTTCAGTTCAGGATATCTTGTGATTTCAATTAGAAATAATCTTACAGCTCCGCTAAAGCCTACAACCCTCAGATTAACCAACACAGCTGATAATTCAGTTATAGGGAATGTGATCACGATTCCGGCTATTCCGGTTGGAGAAACCCGGTCAGACTCGATAGATCTTGCCGACGTCACAGTCAGAAATATGATTTCTGCAGAGGTTACCCTTTCGGGCAGCGATGGCAATTCCACTCCAATGCCAATAAGCCTGGATAACAACAATATTCAGATGCTGCTCACCGGCAGGAATCTCAAGGTTAAATCAGGCAGGATCATTATTCCCCAAAACAAACTTAATTCTTCGAGCGGAACCGGGGAAATTAATTTCGATGCAGGAAGCGGAATCGAAATTGATCAACTTAAAATTATCAGCGGAAACCTTACCTGTAATATTCTGAAACCATCATCTTTAACTCCTTCGCTCACCCTTACTTTGCCAACTTCACTGAGAAACGGCTCACAGGTTTCAGAAACTATCAATCTCGGGCCTGGTACGGTATCTGATAACAATATTTCCTTTACAAATACCACAGTTGATCTTGGTACTGATCCTGATCATCCTTATAACAGGCTGCCCTATACAGTTTCCATCAGCTCATCGGGGCTGGTTGATTTTAACTCAACTGATGTTCTGAGGCTTGACCTGAAGCTTCTGAATCCTGAATTTGATTATATTAAAGGATATTTTGGTCAGGAGGAAAAAACTATTGATCCTGAAATAGTTGATCTTGAGCTTGATGATGTTCTCAGCAACATATCGGGAACTTTTTTTGTTGCTGATCCTAAAATAAAAATCAATTACTGGAATTCTTTTGCAGTTCCGGTTAAAATTGACCTTCAGGCAATAGGCAAAAGGGATGAGGATTCCATTATGCTTGGTCTTGATCCTTTTACAATACCATATCCATTAACTGCACCCACTGTACGTGATATTTTTGCTGAAAAGATAATTGATAAGACTAATACAAGCCTTCCGGAAATTATCTCCATGCCTCCCGGTGAAATAAAGTTTTTTGGTTCTGCCAAGATGAATCCTGAAGGTGATCCGGAACATTTGCGGAATAATTATGTTTTTGGCAACAGCCGCATCCTTGGGAATGTTGAGATTGAAATACCAATGGAATTCAGGGTACATATTCAGTTTACCGATACTCTGGAAAATTTTCTCGCGGATATGTTTGATGATGACAGCGATTTTAGCTGGGAAGATTTTAAAACATTCAGAATGGATTTTAATGTTCAGAATGGATTTCCTGTAGGGCTTGAATTGCAACTGAATCTCTATGACTCCGTCAGGAAACGCATTCTCGACTCAATTGATGCAACAGAAATTCTTAAAGCTGCAGCTGTTGATGCTGAGGGAAAAGTAACCGGCGATGAAGAATCTTCTGTAAGCATAGATCTGACACAGGAGTTTTTAAGGTCTGTTGATAAAGCTGACAATATAATTCTGAACTTCAGGGTTAATACAACAGGAATCGATTCGAAAAATATAAAAATGTACTCTGATTACCGGATTAATTTCAAGGCAGCTATTGTTTTGAATTCTGACATTAATCTTAAATGACTTTAATAAACCGATGTAATATGATCCGGAAAACAACATATTTACTTATACTTATAACATCAATTATTCTGACTGATGCCTCTGCACAGAACAGCCAGACTCTGTATTTTATGAATCTGCCTCAGAATCATATGTTGAACCCTGCTTTAAGACCAAGCAACTCACTCTATATAGGGTTACCGGCCATATCCGGGATAAACCTGAATATCAATAATAATTTTGTGAATTTTTCAGATATATTCATGAATGGCCAGCCTTCAGACTCAGTAATAACCTTCCTTCATCCAAAAAATAATGTCAATGATTTTTTGGGAAAGATCAGAAACAAAAATTCACTTGAACCGCAGTTATCTGTTCAGCTTTTCGGACTCGGATTTTCGATTGGGAAAGGAAATTATGTGTTCCTTGATATTAATGAGCGGTTTGAAGGAAATATGGTAATGCCGCGCGATCTTTTTGAACTTGCACTTAAAGGGAATGCAGGATTTACAGGAAGAACTATTGATCTATCTTCTTTAAGGGGTGATCTTAAGTATTACCGTGAAATCGGAATGGGTTTTTCGAAAAATTTCACCAATAAACTAAGATTGGGAGTGAAAGGAAAACTGCTTTTCGGTATTGCCGGAGCATCTATTGATAACGAATCTCTTGGGATTATAGTGGGCGATGACTACTCACATACTCTCGATGCTAATCTGGATATTAATTTCAGCGGACCGGTTTCGGTTTACATGGATGAAAATCAGAATATCGACAGTATCAATGTGGATGATATTGAATCTGATGAAGTTGCCGGCTTTATTCTGGGAACGAAAAACATGGGATTGGGACTGGATATAGGGGCAACTTATGACATTACCGATAGGATCGTTGTATCAGCAGCTATTACCGATATTGGATTTGTTAAATGGAAGAAGAATGTTACAAGTTTACATGCTGAAAGCCGTTTTGAATTCAGCGGTCTGGATCTGACGGATGTTATAAACGGAACAAAGACAATTGATGAAGTCGGAGATGAGCTGGTCGATTCTTTAAAGAATTCATTCGTAATGGATGATTCAAATGAACCATTCACCACGTTTCTCCCAATGGGAATCTCACTTGCGGGAAGCTATAGTGTTACAAACTATTTTTCACTGGGATTGTTATCCTATACAAGGCTAATAGGAAAGCAAATGAGGGAATCAATGACCATGTCAGCCAATCTGAACCTGAGTAATAAATTTTCAACGAGTGTAAGCTATACTGCATCAAATCACAGATTCGACAATATCGGATTTGGCCTTGCATTCAGGCCGGGGATATTTCAGTTTTATCTGATCACAGACAGGATTCCAATTACATGGAACAGGATCATTCTTGATAATGGTGAGAATTCCGGTAATAACTCTTCACTTGTGCTTCCTTCCAGGTGGAATACTATAAACCTCAGACTTGGAATGAATCTTGCCTTTGGAAACAAGGTCAGGAAAAAGAACGATAAACCAATGTTGGTTGTAGATTAAATTACTAATTTGAAATGATTATAATTCGTATAATATTAATCATCCTGATAATGTATCTGATTGCCAGGTACTTTATAGAATCATTGGAAAGTAAGGGACCGGAAAAACCTGTGAACGGGCCGGAAAAGAAGGATGAAGTTAAAAATAAGAAAGTATCCAAAAAGATAGGTGAGTACATTGATTATGAGGAAGTGGAAGAGTAAAATAGCCTCTTCAACGTGTTGTTTTTAGCTGTTTCGCCAGGGAGTTTGCAAAAACGAAATCATTTAGTATTTCACAATCCGAGTTAAGAATTTCATCTTTGGTACCCTCCCAGCATTTTACCCCGTTACTGATAAAAACTATTTTCTCTCCGATCTCCATAACAGAATTCATATCATGTGTATTGACAATAGTGGTCATGGAATATTCATGCGTGAGTTCCTTTATAAGGTCATCTATAAGTATGGCTGTTACAGGATCGAGGCCTGAATTAGGCTCATCACAAAACAGGTATTTTGGATTCAGTGAAATTGCTCTGGCAATTGCGACTCTTTTTTTCATACCTCCTGAAAGTTCAGCAGGAAACAGATGATTTGAATTTAAAATATTGACCCTGTTTAAGCAGAAATTAACTCTCTCTCTCTTCTCTTCGGTACTTTTGTCGGTGAACATATCGAGCGGAAACCTGACGTTCTGCTCTACGGTCAGAGAATCAAACAGTGCACTACCCTGGAATAGCATTCCGATTTCTTTCCTGATCTCTTTCTTTCCTGAGAAGTCAAGCTTGTTAAAAAGGACATCTTCAAACCATATTTCCCCGCTGTCAATTTCATGCAAACCAATAATGGATTTCAGCAATACTGTTTTGCCCGAACCGCTTTTACCGATGATCAGGTTTGTTTTACCTGTTTCAAAAGTGAGTGAGATGTCCTTAAGAATAGGCGTGCCATTAAACGATTTATAAAGCTGCTTAACACTGATCATGATAACAGAA
Organism: Bacteroidales bacterium; assembly: GCA_038325595.1. Taxonomy (GTDB): domain Bacteria; phylum Bacteroidota; class Bacteroidia; order Bacteroidales; family VadinHA17; genus LD21. The sequence goes on from JBBQJD010000001.1 coordinate 34,364, forward strand.
GTTGAGTTAAGATTACATTGAACATCAATATCAGAACACTGCTGTAAACAACTGCTTTGGTGCTCGCCCTTCCGACTTCCAGGGATCCGCCCTCAACATAATAACCCTGGAAAGCAGAAACACTTGTTATGATAAAAGCAAAAACGACAGTTTTAATAAGTGAATAAGTGATATAATAAGGTATGAAGGCATATTGGATGCCGTAAATATAGTTTTCCGGAGTCATCACACCTGCCACCGAACCTGCCAGGCCGCCTCCGAATATCCCTATTATTATGCTCATGAGAGTCAGGAAAGGATTGAACAGAAGACTGGCTACTATTTTTGGCAGAATAAGATATGATGCTGAATTTACACCCATTATCTCCAACGCATCAATTTGTTCAGAAACCCTCATCGTTCCAATCTCTGAAGCAATATTTGATCCTACCTTCCCAGCAAGTATAAGGGCAGCAATAGTTGAGGAAAATTCAAGTATCATTGAGTCGCGGGTCCCAAGGCCTATTAAATATTTAGGATAAATAGGGTTTTCAGTGTTATATGCTGTCTGCAGAGTAATAACTGCTCCCATGAAAAATGATATGATAGCAATAATACCTACCGATGTCAAACCAAGATTAACCAGTTCATGCATGGTTTGCTTGTAGTATATGTATGGTTTCTCAGGTTTTGAGAATACTTTTTTCATTAGCAGGAAATATCGTCCGACCTGCGTGAGAAACTTAATCATAGTATAATTTTCATGAACACAAATTTACTAAATTTTAGGATATCTCACTCAGGTGGTTTTGAAAGCTAATGAGTAATAAGTTATATATTTGTATTTAAATTAACGAACAAGTAATGAACGACAAATATGTTATAATAATGGCTGGTGGGGTAGGAAGCCGGTTTTGGCCTTTGAGCCGCCGTGAGAAGCCCAAACAGTTTCTGGATATCCTGGGAACAGGAGAAACACTCCTTCAGCAAACCTTCAGGAGATTTAAAAATGCATGTTCACAGGATAATATTTTTGTTGTAACCAGTGAAGCACATAAAGAACTGGTAATTGACCAGTTGGGCATAGATCCTTCAAGGGTGCTTGGTGAACCGTTTCGCCGGAACACGGCACCTTGCCTTGCGTATGGAACCTTCCGGATACTGAAGGAAAATCCCAATGCCCTTATTGCGGTAACTCCTGCCGATCATCTTATTCTTAAAGAAGATAAATTTTGTGATGAGCTTCAGACATGCTTTAAGTTTGCAGCAGAAAATGACGCTCTGGTTACTCTTGGAATAAAGCCCAACAGGCCCGAAACTGGATATGGATATATTCAGGCTGACAGAAAGAAACCTGTCAAAGGCTTCAATGATCTTCTGAAAGTTAAAACATTTACTGAAAAGCCTGACATTGATCTTGCAAAGGTCTTTATTGAAAGTGGTGATTTCTACTGGAATTCAGGAATCTTCATATGGAATATAAAATCAATTCTCGCGGCATTTGAGAAGCATATGCCTGATGCATACAATACCTTTGATGAAGGAAGAAGCCTGTTTGGAACAAAGCAGGAAAAAGCCTTCATCGGCAAAACATATGCAGAGTGCAGAAGCATCTCAATCGATTATGGAATAATGGAAAAGGCCGAAAATGTATTTGTTAAATGTACAGATATCGGCTGGTCGGATCTTGGCACCTGGAGTTCTCTTTATGACCATTCACCTCTGGATAAAGAAGGCAATGCAAAGGTAAGAGGCGAGGTGTTTTCATATGACAACAGCGGAAGCATCTTTAACATTTCCCCCGGGAAAGTGGCAGTGTTGCAAGGTTTGAAAGATTATATTGTTATCGATTCCGATGATGTACTTCTTGTCGTCAAAAAAGAAGAAGAACAAAATATAAAACAATATCTCGAAGATGTAAAAAAAGCAACACATGAAAAATATCTGTAGGTAAAGAGTCAGTTTGAAGATTATACCAGAACCCATATACAAAAGAAGCTGCCCATCCGGACAGCTTCTTTCTTGTTTTTATTTCCTTAATAAACTAGTATTCCCACAAATCGTGTTCAAAGTTGAATAATTCAGTTTTAATGCGTTCCGATTCAAAAAGAGTATACTTTCCAAGCTGGTAATCAGCTATCATCCTGTCGTTGTAAACATTTGATTCACCTGCGATTACGCTTCCAAATCTCCTTTGCATGAAAAGATCATCAAATGAAATTCTCTGGGCATCGTTATTTGTCGTATAGACTTCCTGTTTTGCAAGAGCATCGCGGGCTTCATCATATTTAATCCAGAAGAGCGGTTTTTTTAGAATTCTGCCGGCCTGTTCATCGAATGCCATGTAGAATGGCTGGATAGCAATTATTCTTACATCAAGCTTTCCCAGCTTTTTATCAAAATACCATTCTTCATAAACAAGAAGCTGTTTTACTTCCTCAGGTTTTGCATCCTGTTTTATCAGTGTATCGCGTGTTGCACCGGCAGCATTGATGGTTATTGATTCTGTTCTTTCAATAGCACCCATTTTGCTTTCTATATCAGTATATGTTGTGCTGAGATTCGTATTAAGCGGATCGTAAGCTGTGAGCCTTTCTGCCTTAATCTCTTCAAGAAGTATATTAATGAAGTTCTTCCTTCCGTCGAGAGTTGTCTGGGTCGGAAAGTACAGGGGCTGGTTTATCTTTTCTCTCAGATCTATCAGTCGGTAAACTCTTTTCGACCATACAACATCCGCTTCCCTGAGATATGGGAAATCGATCTTCTTCGCGTCCGGAATTGACTTCTGGTAAATATCACCAAAGCTCTGTTGTGCATTTATAATGCAGGAAATTGAGATTGCGATAGCTCCTAGAATTAATTTCTTATACATGATGGTGTATTTTATTTTATTTTATTAATCTATCTTTAAGATTACAGGGCTTAGTTCTTTCACTTTGCCGTCAGGCCCAAGAGCTTTTATGTCTTTAATGATCAGGTTCTTACCCCTTGTAAGTCTTCCGATAAGCTCTTTTTGCTTGGATGTCAGGTTGCTGTTTGTACTGGTCTCTTCGAAATCACCTCTGTTATCGGAATAAAGTACTGTGAATCCTGTAACAGTATAATTCAGGTCAAAATCGAAATCAGGAAGAACTGCATAAACACCCTGCTGAGCTGCTGCTGTAGCACGTTGTACGCTACCTGTGCTTTTCTGAGCAAATACCGCAACTGGTGGAGGAATAGGCTTAACCCTGAATTCATAAGGAGCAAACTGCATTGGTTTACCGCTCATATCGGCGGTTACAATTACCTGTACATTCTGACCTACTGCATTTGGTTTAACAGCCCAGCTGCCTTTGAAACTTTCACCTTTTGAATTTTTTACCTTTTCAGTTGTGAAAACTCCGTTCACAACACGTATTTTAATCTTATCGGGACTTATTCCGGGTACTGATACATCAATGGGATTAGGTATCCCCATGTACATAACATTCATCGCCGTAGGAGAAACAATAACATTTGGTTCGCCGACAGCATATGATGCATCGAATGGATAATTAATAGTAGATCCATCGGGAGCTTTAAGAGCTATAACCCCGCCCCATTTTTTTGGTCCTGTTGAGGAGGCTCTTACCTTATATATACCTTTTCCGGTTTCATCAAGGAGAAGTTCCTGATTTCCAACCTGGATATGAGGATGTTGAGTTGTGTCTGTTGCTGAAATAAAGACCCTGGCTTCATAATCACTTCCAAGGGTTACATAGTTGGAGTTTGGGATAACGATTGCTGTAAGCTTATTGAATTTGAATGAGGAAGCGTCGATCTGTGAATAAAGGAAATTCAGTACTTCTGTTTCGGCATTTCTTACATCCACCTGCATTTTTGACATTATTGTGATAACGGCCACAAGGGGCAGAGCCTGAAAATTAAGGTTCTCCCAGCGTTCTTTTTCACCTGATTTGTTTTTGCCGTCGTCTGTGTTCAGTGATTTCCGTAAGGCTTCCTCCGCTGTAGGGTTTTTGCCTTCCAGAGTTGTTATGAGGAATTCACGAAATTCATTAATAACAGCTTTAAGGTCATTTGCTTTTCCATTCTCGTTTGCCCCGATCAGGATCTCAGACGGAACATTATTATCATCTATTTTCTTAACTTCCTCAATAATAACTTCATTGCCTTTTACTGCAGGTGTTTCCGGACCTTCAGCAGTAGTTATGATTTCAATCTTAAGGTCTTGTATGAAGTTGAATGCCTCGTCTGCACGTTCTTTAATCTGGAATGCAGAAGACCTGTATTTACCTGCTTTAGCCGGGTTTTCAGCTGCTGCCCTGTCGAATTCTTTATAAATAAGGTCATTTTTCTGAGCGTAATTTGCTATAGTAAGTGTAAGTCCTTTATCAACTTTTTTAAATGCTTCAACGGCTTCTTTTGATACGTTAAGTGCAAGCATGGCGGTTAACACCAAGTACATCATACCGATCATCTTTTGCCGTGGAGATAGCCTTTCGTGAGCCATTTTGTAGTTAGTTTAGTTAAAGATAAAAAATGCCACGTTATTTAACATTCATCGCTGAAAGCATGTTTCCATAAACATTATTCAATGCTGACAGGTTGACGTTGAGAATTGATATCTGTTCGCGGTATTTTTTAGTATCTCCGGCTGACTCCGAAAGGTCTTTCATAATACCCTGAATGCCTTTGTAAAGGGTATCGGATTCTTTTAAGTGATCGTTTGCACCTTTTCTCTGAAGTTCGTAAACTGCATTAAGGGCAGAAAGATTTTTATTGAGTGATTCAAGTTGCTGCTGGTATGATTTTCCACCTACTTCTATGACTGCCAGTGAGTCAGCCATGTTTTTGTATGTGGAACCTGTTTCATTTATTATTTTTGAAGTTGACTGATATGAATCAGATAATTTCCCAAGGGAGTCATTAGCCGTGTTGATGGTATTCATATACTTTGAAGAAGCTGCGCTTACATCACCCATCGCATTCATGTTTGCAGTACTATCACTGAGTTTTTTCATGCCAACTCCAAGTTTCTGGAAGAGATCAGGTGTTATCTCGGCTTTTTCCAGCATCTCATCGAATTTTGCGAGTGCTACTGAACCAACTCCACCACCAATACCTCCTGCAATTGCACCATGGTATTTGCCGCCATGGGCAGCAACCTCCGGTGATTCGTCTTCCGGAATTCCTGCAAGTTCGGGATATACCAGTGACCAGTCAATTTCTTCGTGAAGCGGTTCGAATGCTGAGAAAAAGAAAATTACAGCTTCGGTAAGAAGACCGATTGTAAGCATGGTTCCGGCAGCTGGCCAGTGCTGTATTTTGAATAATGCACCGATGATTACGACTGAAGCACCTAAACCATAAAGTTTAGAGATGAAGTTTTTCCACCCGCTGCTTTGTACTAATTCTGCTAGGCTCATATACCTGATTATTTTAGGGGTTATTTCAATTATTTTAATTCACGCCAATATAAGATCTTACGTTACGAAATCCAACATATGGCTTTGTTGAATCCTGGTATTCATAGTCTCTGGAACTTGTCTGTAGAAAATAAGCTATGTCTTTCCAGGAGCCGCCACGGATAACCTTCCTTTTCATAACAGGAGGATCCTGAGGAGTGGCATTGTATTCATAATTTGGCTGAAGATCGTGCTGGAAAATATATGCTGACGGATGATATGCACAACAGGTCCACTCGGCAACATTACCCGACATATCATACAAACCATATTCATTTGGCTCATACGATCCGGCCTTTCCAGCATATACGTTGCCATCATCTATATAGTTGCCGCGCAGTGGTTTGAAATTAGCCAGAAAACAACCTGAGTAGTTGCGTGTATACGGTCCTCCCCATGGGTACATTGAAAGATCAAGTCCTCCTCTTGCAGCATATTCCCATTCTGTCTCAAGCGGTAATCTGTAATTCTGAACATCAGGGATTCCGTTCTTTCTCAGGGCTGAGTTCATATAGTCCGTTCTCCAGATGCTGAATGCTGTTGCCTGAACCCATGATACTCCTACAACAGGATAGTTATCGAATGATGGATGCCAGAAATACAACGATGCCTGGGGATCATTGAACGAATAGGTAAAATCCCTTATCCAGCAAAGGGTGTCAGGATAAATATTAATTACATTGTGCTTTATAAACGATGAACGGTCCTTTACATCGGTGCGGCTTCCGTCAAGGTTTGTTACCTGTCCCTGGTACTGACCGGTATTATTGGCATAATCATAATTATACCTGGCTTTTGCAGCCTGCTGATAGTCAACCCAGAAATATGAATAGTTTAATTTTCTTACATCAACCTGTTTTTTACCATTAAACCTTTCTTCCGGTGGATAAAGCATTTCTTCGTAAGTCGAAGCAGTGGTTTCTTCCTCGGGATCGATTTTTTCTTCCCAGTTTATTACGTTGGGTTCAATGACATTACCATCGTCGTCAGCCATGAAATATTCCCTGTCTGCAATACCTGCCTCGCCCAGTTTGGTTCTGAAAATGGAATCACGTACGTAAAAAACAAACTGACGGTATTTATTATTGGTGATTTCTGTCTGGTCCATCCAGAAAGCCTCAACTGTAACAGATTTGGAGATGCTGTTCATCGCAAATACTGCATCCTGGTCGCTCGGTCCCATCATAAAGTTACCGGCGGGTATAAAGGCCATTTCAAAAGGTTCAGGTTCAAAGAATTTTTGGCGGTCCGGCACACCGGTTAATTCTCCATTATTTGAAGAACCACAACCAGTTAACAGGATCATTAATATCAGGGCAGATAGTGCTACCTTTTTCATATACTTTGAATTTTATAATTGCAAGTAAGTTATTTTTTTTAATAAATCTACAAAAATCTGATACTTTTATATTTCATAGGGCTTTTCCCCGTTGAAAGATCGAAGCAATAATTCACCATAAACTCATGTGACCCGCTGCTGTTTTTCCTTATATCGGAAATTGTAAAATCATAGGCATAGCCAATTCTTATACCATTGAATAATTCAAAGCCAATCATTCCGATCAAGGCATCTCCAGCTCTATATGAAACGCCTCCCCATGTTTTTTTATTGTATCTTACTAAAGAAGTTACCGAAAATTGAACAACTTTTCCATCACTGTAGGCAAAAGCAGATGGTAACAGTTCAAGGGAAGGATTTGGCAACTGCAAGGTATAACCCACTGTCGCATAATAATGCCTGCTGACATAAGTTAACCCTTTTGAAAACTTGATTTTGGGCTGATTGACATGTGTTACTGAAAGTGCAGCATAATATTTTTCAGCCTTATAGTATAAACCGGCACCCGCGTCAAAAGCTACATAGCTTTCTTTAGATTCCGGAATCAAAGGATCACCTGAAGCAGGTGTATGAGCATCTCCCGAAGGTATTTCCCAGGCAGGTGAAAGTGACTTGTTCAGCATGCCGAGATTTACTCCGATACCTAAGACTCCCTGCCCGACATCCATCAGGTAGGAGTATATTCCACTCAGATTTATATCCTTGTCAAATCCTATATTGTCGCTCTCAACCAATAATCCCACACCACTTTTAATTCTGAAAGGTGCAATAGCAGCACTTATGTTAAAAATTGTTGTGGAAGGAGCGCCTTCAAAACCAACCCATTGCTGACGGTTGATGGCCGTTGCACATATCATTCCTGATGTCCCTGCCACTCCCGGATTATAAGTGAGAGTGTTGAACATATAATGGCTGGTCAGCGGGTCTTGCTGTGATAAGGCCGGATATAAGGTCAAAGCAAAAAAAAGAAATGTTATACTTAGTCGTTTCATTTCTTCATTTGTAGGTGCTATGAATGAATTGAACTGGTAAAATAAATAAAAATATGATTCGTGAGCAAATTTAGATCAAATATTTATATAATCCTTTCCCTTTAGTTACATAATAATTACATAATCATTCACCAGAAATTTCCTGCAATAATTAAGCCATTATATAAAATTTTACTGATTTATTTTATTCTTTCAACAGACCTGAGCCATCTGTCCGGCACCTCATTACGGTTAGCCTTCAGATAGTCTTCATGTGAACAGGCGACATAGATATTCTGATCCTTTTCCAGGGTCAGCTCAAACCACCACCGGTCGGTCAGGTTGCTCTTGACGAATATCATATCATCGGCGAGATCGGTTACTCTTACATGATATTTTGTGAATCTTCCTGAGTCACCTGTACTTACTGAAGGTGTCTCGTACTGTTTCTGTGAAAATCCTTCAAGGAAAAACCAAATGATCTGGGCAGCAAGACCTGAGGTCTGATGCCTGTTATCCAAATCGGTATTGACATCGAATAATCCGAAAATCCTGAGCTTATCCGAAATGCCTGCATATCTTGAAAGAAGACAGATCTCCTCACCATAAAATCCGTTCGGAGAAGGCATGTATGTACCCGGTGCATCGGACTGCCTGACTGAAGATATATCGAATATTGCCACATCTGAATCACGCAACAGAGGTTCGGTTAAATATATTGCCTGCCTTACATCGCCGATCCTGACCAGTTCCGAACCTCTTTTGAGAAAACGGTTTATAACCTGCTGGTCGTTGAGGTAAGTCTGATAGCCTATATTAATATAGTGATTGAAAGTGCTGTTGTGACTGCTAATGATAGTGTTCAGATAATTGTATGATCCGGGTACTGACTTCTCGGTTATATAATCAATCCTTGGATCGACAGCTGCAAGGGTATACCTTATTTTATTCCTCGACAGAGCTTTGTCAATGGCCAATGTAAGTGAACTGTTGCCGCCGATTAATACAGGAAAAATGTTTTCGCTTGTAAGCAGTGTCAGAACATCCGCAAGACCCGCAACCGTATCATTGAATGTCGTTCCCTTCTTTAGATTGCCGAGATCAATTATTTTAGATTTTCCCGGAATTCTGGCCAGTTTGTACAACTGACTTCTTATAATATCGGGTGCATTGGCTGATCCCTGATGAGGTGAATTCCTTCCTTCCGGAACACCTAAAATTGCAATGCGGTATTTGTTTATGTCCTTAACCGGCTTATTGTCAGTATGTACTACAATATTATGAGGAAACCCTGCCTGTCCGATATGTTCAAATTCGGGACCTTCAATGCTTACAGGATCTAAATAATCAATAAGGTTTACCATTATTATATATTAAGAACTTTTTTTGCTCTTATCACTGTTTTCAATAATCTTCAGGCAATCTTCCCTGGTAAGACTTTCTGCATTAGTCCCTTTTGGTAACCTGTAATTAACCTTGTCCTTTACGAGATAAGGTCCGTATCTTCCATTCAGTACCTGCATCCCGTCAAAATCCTTGATAACCTTTTTCTTGTCGTTATCGTGTTTCTCAAGAATTATCTCCACCGCTCTTTCAAAAGTTATTGTATAAGGATCATCCACCCCTTTCTTAAGTGAATAAAATTTGTTTTTGTGTTTTACATAAGGTCCGAATCTGCCAACCCCGACTAACATATCTGCCCCGTCATATTCTCCAAGTGACCGGGGAAGGCGGAACAGATTTAATGCTTCTTCCAGAGTGATAGTTTCAATAAGTTGATTTTTAGTAAGGCTTGCAAACCTGGGTTTTTCATCATCTCCGGTGTTCCCGATCTGTGCAATAGGACCATATCTGCCCATCCTCACTGTAACAGGTTCTCCCGTTTCAGGATGATTGCCAAGAACTCTGACCCCTGTTTTTCTTTCTTTCTTTTCCAGGGTGGATGTAACTGTTTTATGAAAAGGTGAGTAGAAATTCTCCAGCATCCCGGTCCATTGCAGCTTGCCCAATGCAATCTCATCAAACTGTTCTTCAATATCCGCGGTGAAGTTATAATCGACAATCTCTGAAAAATTCTCTGTCAGGAAATCATTGACTATCATACCTATATCCAAAGGGAAAAGTTTTGATTTTTCTTTTCCTGCGATCTCTGTCCTGGTGCTGGGTGAAAGCTTTCCTTTTTCCAGGGTAACTATTTTTATAACCCGTTTCTCGCCCGGTCTGTCCTCACGGGAAACATATCCCCTGTTCTGTATAGTTGAAATTGTAGGTGCATAAGTTGAAGGCCTTCCGATTCCCAACTCCTCCAGCTTCTTAACCAGGCTTGCTTCAGTATACCTGGGTGGCGGTGTTGTGAATTTCTGTGTAGCTGTGATATCATCATAAAATAGAGGCATGCCTTTGACCACCGGAGGAATAACGTATCTTGCTTCTTCTCCGTTTTCCTGATCGGTCGATTCAGTATATACCCTCAGGAAGCCATCAAATATGATAACCTCTCCGTTTGCCTGGAATGTAACTGGCGAATTATCCATGTCAATTGAAATGGAAGTCTTCTCAATTTCTGCATCTGCCATCTGTGATGCTATTGTCCTCTTCCAGATCAGTTCATATAATCTTTTCTCATTGCTGTTGCCGGAAATCTCCGGTTGATCAAGATAAGCAGGACGGATAGCTTCATGAGCCTCCTGAGCTCCTTTTGATTTTGTCTTGAACTGCCTTGTTTTGGAATACCTGGCTCCGTATTCTTTTGTAATCATGTCACGCGATTTGACAAGGGCAAGATTGGAAAGGTTTGTCGAGTCTGTTCTCATGTAAGTTATCTTACCTCCTTCATAAAGCTTCTGGGCTACCGCCATTGTCTGGGAAACTGAAAAACCCAGCTTTCTATATGCTTCCTGCTGCAGGGTGGAAGTGGTAAAAGGTGCAGCCGGAGAGCGGGTGCCAGGCTTAATGCTGATATTGGCAATTTTATAACCAGAGGTATTGCAGAGCTTTAAGAATTCAGAAGCTTCTTTTTCACCTGGAAATCTTTTGGATGCTTCAGCTTTGAGTATTGCACTCTCCTCGCTGAGTGATCCTATTCTGAAAGTAGCTGTAACCCTGAAAGCTGACTCACTTTTGAAAGCAATTATCTCCCTTTCCCTTTCAACGAGGAGCCTCACAGCAACTGACTGAACCCTTCCTGCAGAAAGAGAAGGCTGAACCTTCTTCCACAGTACCGGTGAAATTTCAAATCCTACCAGCCTGTCGAGGATACGTCTTGCCTGTTGAGAATTTACAAGATTCATATCTATCTGGCGCGGATTTTCAATAGCAGTGGATATCGCTTCCTTGGTTATTTCATGAAATACTATTCTTCTTGTTGAAGCAATATCGAGGTTCAGAACACTTGCAAGATGCCACGCAATTGCTTCTCCCTCACGGTCCTCGTCAGATGCTATCCATATGTTCTTTGAGCCGGAGGCGGCTTTGCGAAGCTCGTTTACAACCTTTGTTTTCTCTTTAGGGACTTCGTATTCAGGAGTGAAATTATCCTCTATCTTTATTCCAAGGTTCTTTTTGGCAAGATCCCTTATATGTCCGAAACTCGATACGACCCGGAAATCTTTTCCCAGGAACTTCTCTATAGTCTTTGCTTTGGCAGGAGACTCAACAATTACAAGATTTTCGATCATCAGACAGTATTTTTGTTCTTTTATCAGACGACAAAGTAAGTCATTTAGGTACCAAACTTCAAAATAAACCGTTAAGATTCTTTATTATTTACTAATTTTAGCCCAAATTTTTAAAGTAAATGAAAGGCAATACATCAAACAAAAAATACCTTATCTGGTTCTGGTCATTGTTCATTTTTCCATTTGCTGTCATTATCATTATTTTCATCCTTATTTCGAAAGAGAAACTTGGCAGAATGCCATCTTTCGAAGAACTGGGAAACCCTGAATACTATCTTGCAGCAGAGGTAATTTCCGAAGATGGAGTACTTCTGGGGAAGATCAGTATTGAAAACCGTACATGGTCAGAATTCAATGATCTTTCGCCATACCTCATTGATGCACTTATTGCCACCGAAGATATAAGATATTACAGACACTCAGGCATAGACATACGTGGTTTGGGAAGAGCCGGTATCCTAACAATCCTTTTAGGACAGAGTACAGGGGGAGGCAGCACAATTACACAACAGCTTGCAAAACAGCTGTATCCGAGAGATACAGCGAGGAACTCTTCACTAATGAAAAAAGTCAGGCTGGGAGTATCAAAGTTCAAGGAATGGCAGACATCGGTTAAGCTTGAACGGAGCTATACAAAGGATGAGATAATCACAATGTATCTTAATAAATTTGACTTTAGCTATAATGCTATTGGAATAAAGTCTGCCGCCAAGGTCTACTTCAATACAACACCCGATTCACTTAACCTGCAACAATCGGCAGTGCTTGTTGGAATGCTCAAGGCTTCCACAAGATATAATCCGGTGAGGAATCCTGAGCTTATGCTTACCCGGCGCAATGTTGTCCTTTCACAAATGACAAAATACGGGTTCATTCCTTCTTCAGTTGCTGATTCGGTCAAACAGTTGCCAGTTGAAACGGACTTTAAAGTGGAAGATCATAATTCAGGACTTGCCACATACCTGAGGGAATATATCAGGTATATGATGAGAAGACCTGAACCAGTCAAAGACCTTTATGAAAACAAATCATCTTATGAAGAGGCATTATGGGAATGGGAAAATAATGCGCTTTATGGCTGGTGCAACAAAAATAAAAAGCCGGACGGAACAGTATATGATGTATATAAGGACGGTCTGAAGATCTATACTACCATCGATTCACGGATGCAGAAATATGCTGAAGAGGCAATGATCGAACATCTTTCAAAAGATGTGCAGCCTGATTTTTACAGGAGGGCAAAGGGCTTTAAAAACCCTCCCTACTCCGATGATATGTCTAAAAAGGAGATTGACGAGCTTATCATGAGATCAATCAAGGATAGCGAAAGATATATTATGCTGAGAGCCAACCGTGTTTCAATGGATTCAATCATGCTGATATTCAATACGCCTGTGAAAATGAGGGTTTTTTCATGGAAAGGCGACAGGGATACTGTGATGACTCCGATTGATTCAATAAAATATTACAAGTATTTCATAAGATCATCATTCCTTGTTGAAAATCCGCATAACGGGCATGTAAAAGCATATGTAGGGGGACCCGATTTCAGATACTTTAAATGGGATGGTGTCACCCGGCAGAGAAAACAGGTTGGAAGTACCATCAAACCATTCCTTTATACCGTTGCAATGCAGAATGGCTATTCCCCCTGCTATGAAGTTGAGAACATTCCAAGATCATTCGATGTAGGCGATTCGATTCCCTATACACCAAAAAGCTCAGGGCCAAGGGCTTATCATGGCAAGATGGTTACCCTGGCTTGGGGGCTTGCTCAATCTGAAAATTATATTTCAGCCTGGCTTATGCAGCAATTCAAACCTACTGCCGTAACAGATATAATGAAAAAAATGGGTATAAGAAGTTTTATTGATCCCGTGCCTTCAATTTTTCTGGGAACTTCCGATATCAAGCTTGAAGAGATGGTTGGTGCATATGGTACCTTTGCAAATAAAGGTGTATACACAAAGCCTATGTATGTTACCCGTATTGAAGACAAAAACGGAAATGTAATATCCAGGTTTACCCCTAAAATTGAAGAGGTCTTAAGTGAAGACCAGGCTTATCTCATGGTTCACCTTCTTCAGGGAGTTGTAAGAAGCGGATCCGGAATAAGGATGAGGACTACTTATAATCTCAATAACCAGATTGGCGGGAAAACCGGTACTACACAGAATCATTCAAACGGATGGTTCATGGGAATAACACCGAATCTTGTCGGAGGAGTTTGGAGCGGATGGGAGGACCAGTCAATTCACTTCGAGACTCTTGGAGAAGGTCAGGGAGCTAATATGGCACTTCCTATTATGGCTATTTTCCTGTCGAAAGTATATAAGGATCCCCAGTTTGGAATAATGGAGGCTGATGAATTTGAACGTCCCGCAAACTTCAATATCGAGCTCGACTGCGAAAAAGTGAAAAGGGCAAATTCATTGCGGGATAATTACAGACGGGTCAGATACTAAACCAATCACGAATTAACTAAACAACGATCTTACCAGGTTTTCGATTTTGGCTACACTCACCACCTCAATGTTCAGGCCGTTAAGAGAAATATTCCTGTGATATTTTGAAATGTATATTTTATTGAATCCCATCTTCGAGGCTTCACGTATACGTTGTTCAATACGGGAAACCGGCCTTATCTCACCTGATAACCCGGCTTCACCTGAAAAGCATACCTCCCTGGGGATTGGAATATCGAGGTTTGAGGATAATACCGAGCTTAGTATTGCCAGGTCGATCGCCGGGTCATTGACTTTTATTCCGCCTGCAATATTCAGGAACACATCTTTTACTCCAAGTCTGAATCCTGCCCTTTTTTCGAGAACAGCAAGAAGCATGTTAAGTCTTCTTATGTCAAATCCTGTCGAGCTGCGCTGAGGTGTTCCGTAGACGGCACTGCTCACAAGTGCCTGTGTCTCAATTAAAAAAGGCCTTAGTCCGTCAACTGTTGCTGCAATTGAGATCCCGCTCAGGGCTTCTTCATGTTGATTTATGAACATCTCCGAGGGATTGTCAACCTCCCTTAAACCTTTCTCAACCATTTCAAAAATACCTATCTCAGAAGTGGAGCCAAACCTGTTTTTAACAGACCGGAGTATTCTGTAAACATAGTTGTTGTCGCCTTCAAAATAAAGAACAACATCTACAATATGTTCAAGCACTTTAGGCCCGGCCAGGGTGCCATCTTTGGTTATATGGCCAATAAGGAATACAGGTATGCCGGTAATTTTAGAATATTTAAGGAGCTGTCCTGCACATTCCCTTACCTGGGAGACTGACCCTGCCGATGATTCTATCATTCCAGTGCTGATTGTCTGAATGGAATCTATTATTATCAGTCGGGGTTTAATATTTTCTGCATGAGTGAGTATGCTTTCAAGTTCGGTTTCATTGAGAATATAGCAATGAGGATTGGTGTTTTTCATCCTTTGAGCTCTCAGGCTTATTTGTTCTTCGCTCTCTTCACCTGAAACATACAGTATATTCTTTCCCTTAAGTGCAAGGGCAAGCTGAAGGGCAAGGGTCGATTTCCCGACGCCCGGTTCTCCTCCCAGCAGAATCAGCGATCCGCCTACAATTCCGCCGCCAAGTATCCTGTCAAGTTCTGCAATGCCGGTTTTTTGCCTGCCGTGTTCATCGGCTTTTATACTATCCAGGAGCTCCGGTTTTCTTTTTTCCCGGCTGACTACAAATGCTTTTTCCTGTGATGAAGAAATAGCAATAATCTCTTCATGATATGTATTCCATTCCTTGCAGGAGGGGCACCTGCCAATCCATTTTGCTGATTCCACTCCGCAGCTCTGACATACAAAAACCGATTTGCTTTTAGCCATAAATTTTATGGTCTGATTAAATTAAAAGAAATTTAAAATTAAGGAAATAAAATTAATACCCTCAATTGAGAGCTATACTTACACTCCTATTTTGGGCATCGGAGGTAGTAGATCGGAAGGTATTTCTTCCTTACGGTCCTTTCTGAAAATGATGAAAAAAGATATTGCACCTACTATTGAAATGAATATCAATTGTGATTCATGTGTAAGTAATGCATAAACCAGCCCGTCTTCAATTGGAACACCTTTAACAATAAAAAGGCCACGTGAAATTATATAATGAAATGCTCCAAGTCCGCTCTGAACAGGAGCTGACATTGCGAGTCCGCCAATAACCAGCAGGAAAATACTGTCTCCAAATGTGAGCTGAGAAGTACTTTCAAGTGAGAATACCACAACCCAGGTCATTAATGCATAGTTGATCCAGATGAAAACGGTATGAAAAATGAATTCCCATTTCTGTTGAAGTTTTGTAATGGTTTTCATCCCTTTGATTATTCCTCTTGCAACATCAAACATCTTTGCAAAGATCCTGAATTTTCTCAGGCTGTTTCTATAAATAATCAGCAAAACAAGTGCAGAAAATCCAAGAAAGAACAGTATCGCCCAGAGGATCCATGTAACACCGAAAATTGTTATCAGCTTTTCCTGAATCGGCAGCATAATACTCTGATTCAGAAACATACCTATGTCATCACCGCTGGTAAATATCAGTATTATCATAATAGAAAGCAGTGAAAGGAAATCAATTGTACGTTCAACCACTACTGTCCCGATAAGCTTATCGACAGGTATCTTTTCCTTTTTGCCCAAAGCTACACAGCGTGTTATCTCTCCTACACGGGGTAAAGCCAGGTTGGCAAGGTACCCTGTCATTAAAGCATAAAAAGAATTTATAAATGAAGGTTTGTATCCCAGTGGATTGATGAGGAGCGCCCATCTCCTGGCCCGGCTCATGTAAGCTATCAGTCCGAAAAAGGCAGATAGCAATATCCACGAGTATCTGGCTTCTTTAAGACCTTCTGCAAGACGGGAGAAGTCAACATTACGGAACGCGAGCCAAAGCAGGATTGTACCGACAGCCAGGAAAGCAATGAATTTTATTACCTGAATAATTCCTCTTCTCAACTTCAGATGAGTTTATTGGTTTTTGTATCGGGGAATATGATTGTTGGTTTGAATAATCTGGCTTCATCAAAATCAAGCATGGCATACGACATTATCAGAACAACATCACCAACAATTACTTTTCTTGCAGCAGCACCGTTGAGAGCAATATCACCCGATCCTCTTTTTCCTTTGATGACATATGTTACAAGCCGTTCGCCATTATTCAGGTTTAATACATGAACTTTTTCATTTTCAATGATATTGGCAGCATCCATAAGATCTTCATCAATTGTGATGCTTCCAATATAATTCAGGTTTGCACCGGTAACGGTAACCCTATGGATTTTCGATTTTATTACTTCTATGAACATAGGACATTTTCTGATTTGTCGTATTGATCTGCAAAGGTAGTTAACCTTTTTGTTCAGACAAATTCAATTTCTACATTATCTATGAGTCTTATATTACCTGCTTTAACTGCAATGCATCCCCGATATTGTTTATCTTTCTTCATTTCGTTCTTACTTTTAACAGGAATCAACTCATCATCGTCTGCAATTTCAAAATATTCGAGGCTGAACCCGGGGAGGCTGTTAATACTGTCCCTTACAAAAGACTGTATCTCTGAAACTTCAATGTTCCTGATCATTGCGGAGGCTTTTTTTATAGTTTTATAGATCTCAGGAGCAAGTTTTCTTATTTCGGGATCCAGAAGACGATTTCTGCTGCTCATTGCCAGGCCGTCAATCTCCCGTATAATCGGATGTCCGATTATCGCGATATTATCACCTCTCTGCTTCATTAGCTTTTTAATAACGGCAAGCTGCTGGAAATCCTTAATCCCGAATATTGCTTTATCCGGTTTAACAATATCAAAAAGCCTGCTGACAACCTGAGCCACGCCGTTAAAATGACCGGGACGGTGAAGGGCTTCCATTACATGATCGAGGTTCCCGAAATTAAATATTCTTTTATCTTCTTCAGGATATATTTCGTTGTCGCCGGGAGTGAAAACAATATCATCCTTTCTGAGGACTTTTTCAAGAAGTCCAAGATCGGAATCAAGTGTGCGTGGATAATTTTTCAGATCTTTTTTATCATTGAACTGGGTTGGATTTACATAAATACTTACTACCACAACAGGACAAAGATCAATGGCTTTTTTAACCAGCGAAATATGGCCATCGTGAAGAGCTCCCATTGTTGGTACAAAGCCAAGGGGAGTTAGATTCCCTTTACTGATCTGGTTACGGAGTTGTTGAACAGTGTTTATTATTTTCATCGTTTTCAAAATTAATACAAACGTATATTAAAATTAAATAACAGGGAAATAGCAGGGAAAATTAAGGCTTTCTGCAATATCAATTAATTTTTTCAGATGATTGAGTGTCAGGATAATGCTTTCTTTTTGCTGTGGGGTTATGGTCGTTGTTGTAAGTGCAAAATGACTCATTATGTATGATTTGCTATGTCCGGGCCTATTTAATTATATAAATTTTTATTATTATCTTTGCACTTTAACTCGAAATGATATTATCCAGGAGGATAAATGGAAAGCAAGAAGGTATTATTCATTTCACAAGAGATTACCCCATACTTAGGTGAAACAAAATTATCAAGGATAGGAAGGTATCTCCCTCAGGGCATTCAGGAAAGAGGGAAAGAGATCCGGACCTTTATGCCGCGGTATGGCTGTATCAATGAAAGGAGGAATCAGCTTCACGAAGTTATCAGGCTTTCGGGAATGAATCTTATTATAGATGATACTGATCATCCGCTGATTATTAAGGTTGCCTCGATACAATCTGCGCGAATGCAGGTCTATTTTATTGATAATGAGGATTATTTTCAGAGAAAGTATATAACCTGCGATGGTGCCGGAAAAGAATTTGAGGATAATGACGAACGTGCTTTATTCTTTGCCCGTGGTGTAATCGAAACAGTGAAAAAGCTGAGGTGGGCTCCTGATATTGTTCATTGTCACGGATGGATGTCAGCACTTGTTCCCGTATATTTAAGGAGCTTATATAATGATGATCCCCTGTTCCACAATTACAAAATAATCTATTCAATTTACAATAACGATTTTAAAACTCCGTTTAGATCAACATTCGCCGATAAACTGCGCTTTGACGGAATTGACGGAGAAAATCTCAAGATGGTAAAAAAACCTGATTTTGTTAACGTCTCCAAACTGGCAATTAAATATTCTGACGGCATAATTATCGGAAGTGAAGATATTAATGAAGAACTGAAAAATTACCTGAGCACTGTTGAAAAACCGGTTCTTCAATTCAAAGATGAGAGCCAATATATTGATGCCTATAATGAGTTTTATGACAAGATACTATCATAGTTCAACCCTCTCCTGCAGATCTTTTTCTGTAATCACATTCAAACTAAATTTACTCCGGATAACTTTTTTTATCCTGGCAGTTATTCTACTTAGCTCCTGCGAGGAAGAGCCTACAAAAATTGGTTATGACCTGCTGCCTGAAAGTGATTTTGTACAGGTAAAATCTATTGATACACTGAGCGTCTGGTCATATTCACTGTATGATGAGAAGGTTCGCACTGACAACTCTTCATTAGGTTATCTCGGAAGTACTTACAACCCGTACTTTGGCACCACTACTGCTGAGCTTGTTACACAGGTCAGATTCAAGCCTGAATGGGACCACCGGCCATTTACAGTCGATTCAGTGAAATTGTTCCTGAAATTTATGACTGTTAAAGGAACTCCCGGCATCGTACATTCTATGAGAATTTCGCAGGTGACAGAACAGATTTATACTGATTCTGTCTACTATTCAACCAGACAGGTACAGGCTGATACATTGAATGGGCTTGTTGTTGAGCTGCCTGTGATAGCTCCTGATTCAATTAACGCTATTATCAAGACTCTTCCGGTTGAGTTCGGCAGCAGACTGATAGGCGATACCTCGATGTTCTTTTATGACAACAAGAAACCTGATTACAGGTCTTCATCCAAGGGACTCTTTTTTCAAATTCTTCCCTCAGCAGATCCGTTGCTGGTATCACTATATCTTGAAGCACCTGACACTAGAAGCTCTCTTCATACGGAATATCATAATTTCTTCAGGGTTTACGTTCATGATGCAATAGGAATGAAGGGTGAATTTCTGTTCATTATTGATGCTAATAACAAAAATGCATCATTCATGAGAATTTCGCACAAATTTGATGCAGGTGAACCTGAGAAAAGGATCCAGCATGTAAACGATGGCTACAGGGATACGCTCACCTATCTGCAATATCTGAATGGGATATATACCAAAATAGTTTTCCCTGGTCTCGAGAATATTAAGAATGATCCATCATTCAATAATATTGCAGTTAATAAGGCATCACTGACAATTCCTGTTCAATTTGACGGAATCCATTTCAAGCCATCTACAGCGCCCTCTCAGCTGCTCCTCAGGTATAAAACAGCAGATGGCAACAAATTCTTTGTTCCTGACTACAGCCTTGATGAAACCAGCAGTTATTATGGCGGCAGGCTTGATTCAGTTGCCAGGGTGTATAAATTCAATATAGCTGGTTTCGTTCAGAAATATCTCGACGATGTGGAAAGTGGAATTAACCCTGAACTCGAAGTATTCCAGACATTTTCCAGCACCAAAAGTGTTGTTTTGAAAGCCAATGAGAGTAAGGAGCCTCTAAAATTCGAGGTTATCTATACTAAATTTTAGGTTCCCCCACATTTCCCCGATTGTGGCTCAAAGAGTCGATAAAAACAAGACCCTATAGTTGAGTCGATATGTGAGGTTAACTGATTTGTTACCTTCCCGAGTACATCAAATCGTAATACTTCCCATAATCCCCTGAAAGAACATTTTCCAGCCAGCGTGTATTACTGAGGTACCAGTCAACAGTTTTTTCCAGACCTTCCTCAAAATCAGGTATCGGTGACCATCCCAGTTCTTCCTGCAGTTTTGAAGAATCAATAGCATACCTCAGATCGTGTCCGGGCCTGTCCTTTACGAATGTAATAAGCTTTTCAGATGTACCTGAAGGTCTGGCCAGCTTTCTGTCCATAATTTTACAGAGCATTTTTACAAGGTCAATATTTTTCCATTCATTGTTGCCGCCAATATTATATGTATCACCCTGTTTTCCTTTATGAAAAATAAGATCAATAGCTGCAGCATGATCCCCGACATAAAGCCAGTCACGGACATTTTCCCCTTTGCCATATACCGGCAGGGGATTGCTGTTTTTTATATTATTCACAATCAGCGGTATCAGCTTCTCGGGAAACTGATTCGGGCCATAATTATTTGAACAGTTTGAAATGATAACAGGAATTCCGAAGGTGTGATTATACGCTCTTACCAAATGATCAGAGCTTGCTTTTGAGGCAGAATAGGGACTTTTTGGACTATAAGACGATTGTTCGGTGAACAGGCCATCCTTGCCAAGTGAACCGTAAACCTCATCTGTAGAAATATGATAAAACAGTTTACCGTTAAATGAATCTTTCCATTTTCCGAGAGCCGCATTCAGCAGGTTAACTGTTCCGACAATATTGGTAAAAACGAACTCATCGGGACCTGTGATGGAACGGTCAACGTGCGATTCGGCAGCAAGATGTATTACCCCGTCGAAATTGTACTTGTCAAAAAGATTGAGAACTGATTGTTTATCAACGATATCCACCTTTTCGAAAACGTAGTTTTGGCTGGTATCCACATCTGACAGGTTCTCAAGGTTACCAGCATATGTTAGTTTATCTGCATTTACAATCAGGTACGAAGGATAGTTTTTGACAAATCGTCTCACAACATGCGATCCGATAAAACCTGCTCCGCCTGTTATCAGAATTGTTTTCGTGTTCATTGTCATTTTTCTCTTATTTTCTTTTCCCAGGCCCATGCTGTTATCATGGCCTCATCTAAGGTACTGATTGTTTTCCATCCAAGCTCTTTATTGGCAAATGAAGGATCAGCCCAGATTTTTTCAATATCACCGGGTCTTCTTCCTACTATCCTGTAATTCAGTTTAACCCCCGAGACCCGTTGAAAGGACTCAATAGCCTCAAGAACTGAAACTCCATTTCCTGTGCCAAGGTTGAAAACTTCGTAATTCTTCTTGTTTTTCTGTTCAACCAGCCTTCTTACAGCAACAACATGGGCTTTTGCAAGGTCGACAACATGAAGGTAATCTCTTATGCACGAACCATCAGGTGTATCGTAGTCATTTCCAAATACTTTAAGTTCTTCCCGAAGGCCGTATGCTGTCTGGGTAATATAAGGAACGAGGTTTTCAGGGACACCCCTTGGCAATTCACCGATAAGGGCAGTAGGGTGCGCACCGATAGGATTAAAATACCTGAGGGCTATGGCTTTAACACCAGCATCTGAAAAAACTGTATCTCTGATAATTTCCTCCCCAACCTGCTTTGTGTTTCCGTAAGGAGAAGTGGCAGGCTGCAGAGGGGCATCCTCTGTTACCGGTAATTTTTCCGGCTGACCATAAACTGTGCAGGAAGATGAGAACACCAGATTGGGAATACTATGGTCCTTCATTGCCTGCAGAAGGTTAATCAGGGTACCGAGATTATTTCTGTAATAATCCAGGGGCTTGAAAACTGATTCGCTTACAGCTTTATATGCAGCAAAATGGATGATTGCTGAAATATTATTATGTTTTCTGAAGAATGCATCAACTTTATGGGCATCGCCAATATCAAAAACTTCGAGTTCCGGCCTGACGCCGGTAATCTTTTCTATCCTGTCGACTACTTCTGCTTCAGAGTTGTAAAGATTATCGATTATCACAACTTCAAAGCCGTCATTAATCAGTTCTACTGTTGTATGAGAACCGATATATCCGGTTCCTCCCGTGACAAGTATTTTTTTCTTCATTAAAGGCTCCAGTATGTATGTTCCTTAATTTTTCCGCGTAAAGCGCCTTTCACGTCCACCACAATCCCTTTATCCGAAAGAAGATTTCCGAACCAGGCTTCATCCAGGTTAAGATAATCCTTGTGGCTGACAGCCATAATGACAACGTCGTATTTTCCACTGGGTTCCTTCTGCAGTTCGAAGCCGTACTCAGTTTTTACATGATGTGAGTCTGCTCCGGGATCAATAACATCTACTTTCACACCAAAGTCGGCCATTTCCTTAATAATATCGACTACTTTAGAATTGCGTATGTCAGTCACATCTTCCTTGAAAGTAATACCCATGATAAGAGCACGGGCGTTCATAGGGTTCTTACCGGCTGCAATTATTTTCTTTACCGTCTGCTTTCCGATATAACCTCCCATGCTGTCATTTACAAAACGGCCTGAATCAATCATTTGCGGATGATATCCAAGCGCTTTTGCCTTAAATGAAAGATAATATGGGTCAACACCGATGCAATGACCGCCAACCAGCCCGGGGTAGAATTTAAGAAAATTCCACTTTGTACCTGCCGCTTCAAGAACTTCGTAAGTGTTGATACCAAGCCGGTTGAAAATTATTGAAAGCTCATTCATGAAAGCGATGTTTATATCGCGCTGGGTATTTTCAATAATCTTTGCTGCCTCAGCTACTTTAATCGAGCTTGCACGGTATACACCAGCTTTTATTATAAGTTCATAAACTTTAGCAATATTATCGGCAGCTTCGGCATCACAGCCACTTGTCACCTTTGTTATTTTGGTAAGAGTGTGCTGATGATCTCCCGGATTAATTCTTTCAGGAGAAAATCCCACTTTGAAATCCTTGCAGTACTTTAACCCGGAATATCTTTCAAGAACCGGTACACAATCCTCTTCGGTACACCCAGGGTATACTGTCGATTCATAAATTACATAATCACCTTTCTTTAACACTTTACCCACTGTTTCTGAAGCTTTAAGCACCGGGGTAAGGTCGGGGAGATTATAAATGTTTGTAGGGGTGGGAACTGCAATTATATGGAATGATGCTTCTGCGATATCCTCTGGATTGCTTGTTAATATGATATCTGAATTCTTAAATGCCTCACTGTCAAGTTCATTGCTGGGGTCTATGCCTTTTTTCATTAAGTCAACCCGCTCTGGTTTAATATCAAAACCAATTACGCTGATAACCTTGGCAAATTCAAGTGCGATTGGAAGGCCTACATAGCCCAGACCAATAACTGAGAGTTTAGTCTTCTTTTTAATAAGCTTGTCGTACATGTTTATTTTTTATTTAGTAATGGATGATAATCGCCGGTTAGTCCTTTTGGAGTCGAATTTCTAATGGTGTATGCTGTTTCAACCGAATTTCGGGCATCATGCAGTCCAAATCCGTTGCCTGAAAGTATTTCTTTATAACTAAGAGTATGCAGGTCGGTGAATCCTTCACTGAATTCAATTTCCTTACCATCGACTTTAATTGACCTGAAGGTCCTTTGACCTGCTATCCTGGAGCATTCAGGAAGATCGTTGGCATCAATGCTCAGATACCACCTCACCCTGGCATTTTCAAGTTCAAGATAGCCAGCCGCCTTGTTGTATTCCGCCATATGTACCATATTTTGCTTCACACCTCCGAATATCCAGATAAGCATATCAAAAAAATGTATGCCAATATTAGTCGCCACACCTCCTGATTTCTGTACATCGCCTTTCCAGGAAAACTGGTACCAGTTGCCCCGGCTTGTGATGTACGTCATATCTATATCGTAAATTTTGTTTTTAGGCCCATTCATGATCTGTTCCCTGAGTTCAATGATTCTGGGATGAAGCCGCAGCTGCAGGATCGTATATATATTGCGATCTGTTTCTTTCTGAATCTGTTGCAGGGCATCAACATTCCACGGGTTAAGTACAATAGGTTTTTCACAGATAGCATCTGCCTGGTGTCTCAGGGCAAATCGTATATGAGAATCATGAAGGTAATTCGGTGAACAAATGCTTACGTAGTCAATTTTTGTACCGGTACGCTTTAGCTTGTCAAAATGCCTGTCAAATCTTTCAAATTCAACGAAGAAATCACTCTCGGGAAAATAGAAGTCAATTCTTCCAACGCTGTCAAATTTATCCAGACTGGCGAGCAGGTTGTTCCTGGTGTCCTTAATAGCTTTCAGATGTCTTACGGCTATGTAGCCTGCCACACCAATAATTCCAAAATTTTTCGAAGTCTCAATCATCATCCTAAAACGTGAACCCAATTATATTACTTTAAAAACCCTGCCCTTTTCAAGATGGTATTTTTCACCACTTTCCGGACAAACAGCCGATCCATGCTCATCGAAATTAAGTTTATGTCCGTATTCGCTCATCCACCCTGTTTGTCTTGCAGGATTCCCGACTACCAGGGCATATGGCTTAACTTCTTTTGTAACAACAGCTCCTGCCCCGATAAATGCATAAGATCCAATCTTATTTCCGCATACAATGGTTGAGTTGGCGCCTATTGAGGCTCCTTTTTCAACTATGGTTGGAAGGTATTTGTCTTTCCTGACAATTGCACTTCTCGGATTGAATACATTTGTAAAAACCATTGAAGGACCCAGGAATACATCATCCTCGCATATAACACCTGTATAGATGGAAATGTTGTTCTGTACCTTAACATTTTTTCCGAGTTTCACCCCGGGTAATACAACAACATTCTGTCCGATATTACAATTTTCTCCTATTTCAGAATCTGTCATAATATGGCTGAAGTGCCATATTTTTGTGCCTTTCCCGATCTTACAACCCTCATCGATAACTGCTGTTTCATGTGCAAAATATTCTTTTTCCATATTTAATTTTTGTCGAAGAATTCTAAGACATTTTTTATTATAAAATCAATTTGTTCCTGTTCCATGTCAGGATGCATGGGTAATGACAATACTTCGCGGCACAAAGTTGCAGTAACAGGAAAATCATCAGCTTTATAGCCTAAATAAAGATAGGCTTCCTGTGTATGCAGCGGACCGGGATAATAAACCATTGAAGGTATTCCCCTTGATTCCAGGAACTTTTTGAGTTCATCCCGTTTCCCATTCTTAACCTTAATTGTGTATTGATGGAAAATGTGGGAAGAATATGCTGCTCTTTCAGGGGTGATAATGAATTCACATCCTTTAAGCGCCTTGTCATACTGGTCCGCAACCATTCTTCTGGAAGTGTTGAACCGGGTAAGATATCTGAGCTTAACCCTGAGTATTGCTGCCTGTATTGTATCAAGCCTCGAATTCACCCCGATGTCATTGTAATGGTATCTTATCTTCATGCCATGGTTGGCAATGCTTCTGAGCTTTCCTGCGAAATTATCATCGTTTGTATAAAGGGCACCTCCGTCACCATAGCATCCAAGGTTCTTTGACGGGAAAAACGAAGTTGTTCCGATATGTCCGATTGTACCGGCTTTCTTTACAGTACCGTCTTTAAAGTAATAATCAGCTCCCGTGGCTTGTGCAGCATCCTCAATGATAAAAAGATCATGTTTCCCTGCCAGCTCCAGGAGACTCTCCATATCAACACACTGACCGAACAGGTGAACGGGTATTATTGCTCTTGTCTTTGGAGTGATTGAGTTTCGTACAGCTTCAATTGATATATTGAAATTTGCCGGATCGGGTTCCACTATTACCAACTTTAGTCCGAGGAGGGCAACAACCTCAGCAGTAGCGATAAAAGTAAAATTGGTCGTAATAATCTCATCTCCGGGCTTAAGGCCCAGCATCCGGACAGCAAGTTGAAGAGCATCTGTGCCATTTGCACATGAGATTACATGCTTTACTCCCATGTAATTCTGGAGCTCTTCCTCAAAAAGCTTTACATCGGGTCCCTTGATGAAAGCGGTTGATTCAAGTACGGATTTAATAGCCTGATCTATCTCGGGTGAGAGCCTGATATACTGGCTCTTTAGATCGACCATTTGTATTTCTTTCATTTATACAAAAAATTTAAAAACACGAAGATAATAATTTTACACAAGTTTAAGGATGGGTGCTTTCACATAAGCTAAATCAGAAACATCAATTGATAATTTTATTTATTTTTTTAATTTGCATTGCTCCTCCAATTTTTATTAAATTTGTCTGAATAAAGAATATAACTAAAATGGATACTACCGCTTTTATACGTGAATTATTATTCGGACATGATTGCGTGATAGTCCCCGGTTTTGGAGGTTTTATTGGAAACTATACACCGGCACACATTGATAAGAGTTCCGGAACATTTTATCCTCCTGTCAAACAAATTTCTTTCAACAGAAACCTGAATCATAATGATGGTCTCTTAATCGGAAGGATTTCCGGATCCGCAGGAATGACTTATGGTGACGCCAGAAACCTGGTTGAAGAGTTTGTGACAGAGACCAGAAGAAAACTGGATAAAGGAGATAAAGTTGTATTTGACAAAATCGGATGTTTTGTACATAACCAGGAAGGAAATCTCCAGTTCGAACCTGAAAGAGGCGTAAATTATCATCTCGATTCATACGGTCTGGAATCTTTTCAGTGTCTGCCTCTCGAGGGATACGATGTTAGAAAGCGTATCATAAGGCAGCCGGCTGATAATAAGACGAGACATTTTCCAGTCAGGAAAATTCTCTGGAGGGCTGCCGTTATTATTCCGCTTCTTTCTGTTTTAATTGCCGTTCCTCTGAAAACTGACCTTTTCAAATCAAAAGTAGAGGCTTCAACAATGAACCCTCTTGTAATGGCTGAATTAGAGCATAATAAACTGGCTGTTGATGAGGAAAATGTAAAAATTACTGCAACTGAAGAAAACATCGTACCCGTTGCAGAAAATGTTGCAGCAGCTGAACCGGAATTGTCTCCCGAAGCAACCCTGGCTGAAACCGCAGAGCCAAAAGTTAAAACATCTGAGATCACATCCCCCGTTTATTTCCTTATTACAGGGAGCTTTAAAACTGAAAAGAATGCTTACCAGCAGATCAGAATGCTTGAAAGCGAGGGCTTTACACCTGAGGTTGTGGCAGCTGCAAATGGTTTCTACAGGGTAAGTGCCATGATGTGTCCCGATCTGAATACTGCTGTGGTACGGAAAGACAGTATCTCCAAAAAGTTCCCCGGAACCTGGATTTCAAGAAAAAGATAAACTAAAACTTTAATACAGGAGCCGCTTTTGTAAAAGAGCGGCTTTTTTGATTCTATTGAATGGGCCAGAGGTGAGTTCATACCCCTTATTTTATCATACTCCCGTTACTAACCTTCCCTGCAGGAGCAACCATCACCAGCTTCCCATCCTTATCCTCAGCCATAAGTATCATTCCTTTCGATTCGATACCTTTAATTTTTCGCGGTTCCAGATTCGCAACAATGGAAATCTGTTTTCCGATAATGGTTTCCGGATCATAATATTCTGCAATGCCTGATACAATAGTTCTGATATCCAGGCCGGTATCAATTTTGAGCTTTAGCAATTTAGTTGTTTTAGGAACTTTCTCAGCTTCAAGAATTGTTGCTGTCCTGATATCGATCCTTGAAAAATCATCAAAATTTATGATATTCTTAGCCGGCACGGTGGTTGCATTTGCCTCCTGATTGGATTTTTTCGTAGCAAGCAACTTATCGATCTGCCGTGTAATGGCATCATCTTCTATTTTCTCAAACAAAAGACCTGGTTTGTTGATAGCATGACCAGGTGCAAGCAGATCTGTACTTCCAGCCTTACTCCAGTTTTTTTCATTGAAATTCAGCCATCCCCGAAGCGTATTCATTGAAAATGGCAGGAAAGGTTCACATATTATAGTCAGGTTTGCAGTGATTTGCAAAGCTATGTTCATAATGGTTTTTACCCTTTCAGGATCGGTTTTTATTACTTTCCAGGGTTCAGCATCGGCAAGGTATTTGTTTCCAAGCCGGGCAAGATTCATTGCTTCTTTCAGGGCTTCGCGGAACCTGTAAGTCTCAAGGCTTGTCTCTACATTATTTTTGATGGAGGACATTTCATTCAAAACAGCATCATCACTGGAATTGGTTTTCCCTCTTTCAGGAATTTTCCCATCATAATAATTATTGGTAAGCACAAGAGCCCTGTTTACAAAATTTCCTAGTATGGCTACCAGCTCATTATTGTTCCGAGCCTGGAAATCCTTCCATGTAAAGTCATTGTCTTTTGTCTCGGGTGCACTTGCACAAAGGGAATATCTCAGCACATCCTGTTTTCCCGGGAATTCCTCAAGGTATTCATGCAGCCATACTGCCCAGTTCCTCGATGTTGAGATCTTATCATTTTCGAGGTTCAGGAATTCATTTGCAGGAACATTCTCGGGAAGGATAAAGCTGCCTTCAGCTTTAAGCATAGCAGGAAATATTATGCAATGGAATACAATATTATCTTTTCCGATAAAATGAACCATTTTGGTTTCAGAGTCTTTCCAGTATTTCTCCCATTCAGGTGTAAGTTCCTTAGTAGCAGATATATATCCAATAGGCGCATCAAACCATACATATAATACTTTTCCTTTGGCTCCATCCACCGGAACCGGGACACCCCAGTCGAGGTCGCGGCTTACTGCTCTTGGCTGCAGTCCCTGGTCGAGCCATGATTTACACTGTCCATATACGTTGGTTTTCCACTCCTTATGTTCTTCAAGGATCCATTTTTTAAGCCATGGTTCGTATTTATCGAGAGGCAGATACCAGTGCAATGTCTCCCTCAGCACAGGCTTGCTGCCGCTTACAGTGGAATGAGGATTTATCAATTCATTAGGACTCAGTGATGTTCCGCATTTTTCACATTGATCGCCATATGCATTTTCGTTCCCGCAATGCGGGCAGGTTCCCATTATATACCTGTCGGCCAGAAAGCAACCGGCTTCTTCATCATAATATTGTTCAGAAGATTTTTCAATGAATTCACCTTTATCATAAAGTGTTTTGAAAAAATCCGATGCCGTATCGTAATGTACTTTATTGGAGGTACGTGAATAAATGTCAAAGGCAATTCCAAAATCCTCGAAAGCCTTCTTATTTACAACGTGGTATCTGTCAACAATCTCCTGTGGTGTCAGACCTTCTTTACGGGCTTTAAGGGTTATAGGAACTCCATGTTCATCCGATCCGCAAACTGATATTACATCTGCTCCCTTCATCCTGAGATATCTGGTATAAATATCTGAGGGTATATACACGCCTGCAAGATGACCGATATGTATTGGGCCATTCGCATATGGAAGGGCTGATGTGACCAGGTATCTTTTAAAATTTTTCATTGGATCTGATAAGTAATAAAAAAACGAACAAAGATAATAATTTGGAGCCTTTCGCCTGCTTCAGTACTTTATTATTTAACACGTGTAATAATTCCTAATTACAATATATTCCATAATTTTGAACTTTAAAGCCGCCATTTTTAATTCAATCCAATCACCTCCAGTCTATGTCAGTGAAAAAAATCAAACCTGAATTACTTCAGCCCGGAGATAAGGTAGCTATTATCTCACCAGCTTTTTTTATTGATAAAATAAAAGTGCAGGAAGCAGCCGGACTTCTTGAGAGCTGGGGTCTGAAGGCAGAGGTCGGAAAGCATGCCTTTAATAAATTTGGCCCTTTTGCCGGGACCGATGAGGAGAGATTAACTGATCTCCAGCAAATGATTGACAACAAGAACATTAAGGCAATATTCTGTTCAAGGGGAGGTTATGGCATCCTGAAAATAATTGACCGGGTTGATTTTTCTGCTCTAAAAAAAAATCCTAAATGGTTCGTGGGTTTCAGCGATATCACTGTACTGCATCTCTGGTTAATTGAAAACTGCAACCTGATTTCAATTCATGGTGAAATGGCTTTGAATTATTCAAAAAAGGAAAAAAGTAATGAAACATTGGAATCCCTGAAAGGTGCAATCTTCGGAAATCTCACTCCGTATAGCTGGAAGGGAATGGCACTAAGGCCACATCATGTGTCAGGCGAATTTACGGGTGGTAACCTTTCGCTAATCTACAGTTTAATGGGAACTAAAGGTGAACCTTCCACAAAAGGGAAGATATTGTTCCTTGAAGACACCTGGGAATATTATTATCATCTTGACAGGATGATGACTTCACTCAAGCTTGCAGGTAAGCTCGATGGTTTGGCTGCAATTGTTTTCGGAGGCTTGAATGATATGCAGGATGGTAAGACAGAGTGGGGCAGGAGCGCTGAAGATACTGTAAGAGACATTGTTTCGGATTTTGATTATCCCGTTTTTTTTAATTTCCCGGCCGGACATATAAATGATAACCGTGCCCTTTATATCGGACATATGGCTGTGATTGAAACGGATAACGGTGAATCAACCCTTACTTTCAAATGATCAGAAAGCTGAAATAAGCAGATCGAGATCTTTTGACATGATACCGAATTTCTGGCCAAGAGTTTCATTGGTGAGCATACCATTATATAAGTATGCACCATTTCTTAATCCGGCATCATATTTAAGCAGTTGTGTGATCCCTCCTGCATCAGACAGATTCTGAAGAAGCGGCGAAAAGATATTGCTGAGAGCAATGGAGGCTGTTCTTGCAACACGTGACGGGAGGTTCCAGGCTGAAAAATGAATGACTCCATGCTTTTCATATACCGGATCCTTCAATGCCCTGCATTCAGTGGTTTCAATACATCCTCCCCTGTCAATACTAAGGTCAATTACCACAGATCCTTTTTTCATGCTGCGTATCATATCCTCGGTGATATAATACCAGGGTTTAAGGTCTTCCAGTTCAATGGCTCCGATTATAACATCAGCCGATTTCAATGCTTTTTTAAGTACCTGAGGATGAAAGACTGATGTTTGCAGTTTTATACCAAGATGATTCTGAAAGCGCCTGAGCCTGTTTACGGAAGTATCAAATACTCTTACCTGGGAACCAAGACCCAGGGCGGCCCTTGCAGCTGACTCTCCTGCTGTATTTGCTCCCAGTATTATGACCTCTGTAGGGGTAACGCCTGTCACTCCGCCCAGCATGACGCCCTTCCCTCCCTGAAATGTGCTTAAATATTCCGAGGCAATCAGAATTGATGTTACACCTGAGATCTCGCTCATCGATTCAATAACCGGCATTAATCCACTGGAGTCGCGTATCTTTTCAAATGCAATTGCGGTTACTTTTTTTCTGATGAGCTTATCGAGGGTTTCCTCAGTGAGCTTGAGAACATTCAGGCATGAAAACAAAACCTGGTTTCCTTTAAGATATTCTGTATCTTTATCTGAGAACGGAGCTACTTTGATAATAACATCGGCACTGTATACCTGGGAAATTGAATCAGTTATCCTGGCTCCGTTTTCGCTGTAATCATTATCAGTATAATTGGCCCCAAGTCCGGCTCCGCTCTGAACAATTATTTCATTGCCTGTTTGTGCCAGAAGACATATAGATTCAGGGGTGAGAGCAACTCTTTTCTCATCAATCTTATCATCCGATGGAATACCAATCGTAATTTTGCGTGTTTTGAGAGCTACCTCAAGGTGCTCTTCTTTTGGCATGAAGGCTGTGTTGCCAAAATTTACCTTTCCGCTCTTGGTTTCATCATTCATCATTATAGAAAGGATTTTTTCTTCAAAGTTAAAAAAAATTGCAATAGAGCCAACATACAAGCACAGTTATGGAATTAACAGGATGCGCTGATCCTTGTCGTCAACAGAGATTCTGACCCTCACGGTTTCAGGGGGCAGAATTTCTTCAACAAGTTCCGGCCACTCCATAAAACAAAATGAATCCCCATTCAGATATTCCTCTGCTCCGAAGTCGAATACTTCTTCAAGCTTCTTTATCCGGTAGAAATCTATATGATAAAGTGTCGTTCCGTCATTTGTTCTGTATTCATTTACGAGTGTAAAAGTAGGACTGCTTACAATATCAATTGTTCCCAGGATTTCACACAGGGCCTTAATGAAAGTAGTTTTTCCTGCACCCATGGATCCGTAGAAAGCGAAGATCCTGTTATTTCCATAATGTTTTAAAAGCTCCCTGGCTGCAGCATTAAGGTGTCTCTTGTCTTTTATTAATATTTCCACTGATCAACTATTGATTAAATCATGTTAAACAGGTTCAAGAAATGCAACCGGCAACATAATCTCCTGCATAGAAATTCCTCCATGCTGGAAAGTATCCCTGTAATAGCCGGCATAGTAGTTAAAGTTGTTCTGGTATATCAGGAAATCTTTGTTAAGGGCAAATATATATCTTGAGCTGATATTTGTTTTTGGCAGCATTGCCTTTTCAGGATCCTTCAGCTCGAATACTTTTTTTGCATCATAATCGAGATTTCTTCCCATCTTGTATCTCAGGTTGGCGGATGTATTTCTGTCACCGATTATTTTTACAGGATTCTGCACTCTTATTGTACCATGATCCGTACTGAAAATGACTCTCACAGGATGATCTGCAAGTATCCTGAGAAGCTCAAACAACGATGAATGTGCAAACCATGACCTGGTGAGGCTCCTGTAAGCCCTTTCATCATTTGCAAGATCGCGTATCAGCTTAACATCAGTTCTTGCATGGGAAAGCATATCGACAAAATTGAAGACAAGAATATTTATATCATTCCCAAGCAGTGATTTAATTTTTTCGTTCAGTTTCTTCCCCTCCGTACCGCTACTGATCTTATTATACGACCATTTGTATTTCAGCCTTCTACGATCAAGCTGGCTTTGAAAAAGCTCTTCCTCAAACATGTTTTTTCCTTCTTCCTCATCATCATTTATCCAGTATTTGGGCATGGTGCGAACAATTTCGGATGGCATTAATCCTGCAAAAATCGAATTACGGCTGAATTGTGTGGAGGTAGGCAGGATGCTGAAATACAGATCTTCATCTAAGAGTCTGAAAAGACCCGTGAGTTCATTATAAATTGTTTTCCACTGATCAAAACGCATGTTGTCGATAAGGATGAAAAACAGAGGTTTATTGTCAGTAATATGCGGGAAGACTTTCTTGGAGAGTAGAGCAGGAGACAGAACCGGTTTATTTGTATTCTCAGGCTTTAGCCAGTTGAGATAGTTATTAATCATAAACCTTGAAAACGAGTTATTTGCCTGATTCTCCTGATCTTTCAGAATCTCAGCCATTCCCGGATCTGTTGATTTCTCAAGCTCAGATTCCCAGAAAACTATCTTCCTGTATAATTCAGTCCAGTCATCGAATGTTGAGGCAGAAGAGATCATATTACTGATGCGGCTGAATTCCTGCTGGTAGTCAGTAGTAGTCTTTTCAGTAACCAGCCGCCTTTGATCAAGAATTTTTTTTATAACAAGAAGCACTTGCTGGGGCTTGACAGGTTTTATCAGGTAGTCAGCTATCTCAGAGCCAATTGCAGCTTCCATAAGCTCTTCTTCATCGCTCTTTGTAATCATTACAACCGGTATGTCGGTTCTTACCTCTTTGATAAGCTTAAGGGTTTCAATCCCGCTTAATCCGGGCATATTTTCATCGAGGAATATAAGATCGTACCTGTTTATTCTTACAAGATCAATAGTATCATTCCCGTTGGTGCATGTATCAATATCGTAACCTTTCTCCTGAAGAAAGAGGATATAAGGCTTTAGTGCCTCGACTTCATCATCTGTCCAGAGTATGCTTGTTTTTCTCATTATAACCTTTTCGGTTTATTTCCTTTTTATATAGTTCTCAATGAAAAAAAGCCGGTAACGGTCAGGATTTTTATCAGTGGAAAGCACTTTAAAATTCGTATCATTGATAATAAAGGACATGATCTGTTTGCCAGGGGTATTGCGAATTATCTCCTCTGTATTGAAATTCCCGTAATATTCCATTGCCGCAGAATAACTTCTGAATCCTGAAACATTTATCATTATGTACTTATTATCAACAAGAGTTCCTTCAGTTTTGAGATTATTATTAGTGTAATTATCAATGTTATAACTGATTACGTCAAAAGTTGCCTGGTTTATATTGAAGGCCGGATCTTCGATGATTATTGTGAACATGTGAATGGATGTAGTATCGGCAAAATAAAGTTCTGCTGCAATTTTCCTGTCTTCTTCCACTTTCAGTTCAGGAAGCTTCTTGTTCAGGAATGAAATCAGTTCCTCTGCTTTTTTACTTTCAGGTGTTCCCGGCCATGTTTTGATAACCGTGTTGAGTTCATCCTTGAATTTTCTTTCATCACTCACGGCTGCAATTGAATAAGCCCGTAAAAGCAGGAATTTTGGTGCAAGCACATTCTGCGGATATTTTTCAAGCGCATCACTGCTCATCATGATGGCATCATTATAGTTACCGGTTGTATACTTGTTGTAAGCATCTTCATAGAGATTTTCGGAAATTTTCAGATCGGCCATCTTCTTCTCATGGTACGCAGGATCTGACAGTATCCTGCCAAATTCACTCGAGGGAAACCTTTCGAGTAATCTCTGTCTGTAAGCTTCTGCCTTAATGCTGTTCTTATCTTTATTGAAATTATAGAGGTCGTACAAAGCCTCGGGCAAGAGCTGGCTTTCAGGATAGCGACTTATCAGTTTCTCAAGTGTTTCCGTAGCCATAGCTGTATCACTGATCCTTTCTGAATAGGCTTTCCCTGCATCCAGAAGGGCCAGGGCTAATTTGTCATTCGATACAGCAAGAGCCGTATCGTTCAGCGGCAGATTTTTCAGGTAGAACTCTGGTTTGGCAGGGTCATTGACTGCTGCGTTTGTGTCAGCAGCAACCGACTGATTTTCTTCACTGTCATCTGCCAGAAGTGATGTATTAACCCTGGCTCTGTTTGACCTTCTCCAGTTATCTTCGAGTTTCCTTTCTCCCCATCTTCTGCGGAATTCCGTTCGTCCGAAAGTTAAAGCTGCCTGGTTGTAAAAATACCATT
Source organism: Bacteroidales bacterium (assembly GCA_038325595.1). Classification (GTDB taxonomy): domain Bacteria; phylum Bacteroidota; class Bacteroidia; order Bacteroidales; family VadinHA17; genus LD21. Next base: position 69,482 of record JBBQJD010000001.1, read on the forward strand.
TGCCTTCCTGCTCTATATTCCCCTGGAAACGTCTTTCATTTTCATAATACTGACCAATATTATACCGGTCGGAATATTCGGAGGTTTTTCCCTCTGCCTCATTTTTCGCAGCTGTGGCAATTACCTGGGCAATAAATGCATTTCTCTGTTGTTCCGGCATTGCAGCTACTCTCTGAAGGCTGTCTTCTCGCTGTATTACTGTTAGTTGTGCAACAAGTGCATTAAGGTTCTGAGACTTATTTCTAAGATTCTGATATTCAGGATGTTTCTCATCGAGAAAGTACACTGTACTGTCATAGTAAGTCCCGGCCTTCATGTAATCCTTTTTCTCATAAAAATGATTCGCCAGAGCAAGGTATGCCCTTCCTTTCTGGTTGGGATTGAGTGAAGTTGAATTGGCGGATTTTCGAAAGAAATCGAGAGCCTCGGCTTCATTTCCTTCCTTCATCGACATGTTTCCAAGAGCAAAATATATCTGGTCCTGAAAATCCTTGTTTTTTGAATCCCTGAGCATTCTTTCAAGCTCTTTCCTTATTTCCTCAGGGTCACCTGAATTGATATCAAATACGTCTGCTATATTTATTCTGGCATTGAATTCAACTTCATAAGGGGGGTTCATCTTCACAACCTTGCGATAGAGTGTTGTTGCCCTTGCTCCACTTCCGGTATTTTCATAAAGCTGGGCAAGAAGATAAGTCAGTCTGTACCGTGTCCTTTTTCCTGAAATCAGGTTTAATGCCTTCTCTAGAGGAGCTATTGCCTCAGAATATCTTTTTTGCTTAACATACAGATCTGCAAGTGTGGTATTATACATTGCCTGGAGACTTTTCGGAAAGTCAGTTGTAACGTCAAGCTCATTTAACAGCCGTAATGAAATGTTGAAATTGCCTGTCTCATTATTGACTCTTGCAAGCCATATTTCCGCTTCTTTACTTATCAATGGATCATTAGCTCCTGTAATGCTGAAATTAAAAACTGAAGCTGCCTCCGCAAACTCATGCTTGTAAAAGCGGGCTTTCCCAATCAGCAGATAGCTGTCATCTACCCACTCATTGTATTCTTTTCTTTCGAGAAGCTCACGGTCTACGTCGTCAGGCTGACGCTTGTCCTTAACTTCAGGTTTTGCCGTAATGGATTTCAGGGTGATAAGCTTTGAAGCCTTCTGAATAGCTGTTTCCATGTCTGACTGGCAAAGTGATACTGTCGAAGGATCGCTGTATTCGAACACCTTCAGCATTTCTGCATAATCATCATGATAGCTGTTTGATATTCTTGACAATCCAGACTTAAAGCTCTCATATCCATTGAAATAGATATTAAACCTTGCGGTCATTCCATGATATAGCCTTGTAGTGCCCGTGTTTTTTTCAACCGAGCAATTTGCCAGGACAAATAGTCCCGATATGAATAATATCTTATATAATGCTTTGACTGAAGACAATAAATATTTTAATACTAAAACTGACTAAATCCTTGTATAGTATTCAAAATTAAATAAAAATGAACGGATATGCTTTATCAGGCAGAAATAACCTTTCTTATTTCCGGCACTTCCTTCATTATTGCCTGTTCCACACCTGCTTTTAATGTCTGCATGCTGTAGGGGCAGCCGTGACATGCTCCGGTTAGCTTCACTTTTACTGTCATATCTTCTGATACGTCAACAAGATCAATATCTCCGCCATCGGACTGGAGGTAAGGCCTTACTCTGTCAAGGGCTTTCAAAACACGGTCTTTAATAATTTTAATGTCTGTCATTTCATTTCAGGTTTAATGTTTTATCTCGAGCCTGACTGTCGGGCTCTGATCTCTGTTTCTTCTGTTTATGCTTTCAATGAGTTCTGTTGCAAGATCCATGAATGCCCTGGCTGTTGCAGTTTCTCCCAGCGCAACAGGTTGGCCTGTATCACTGCCTTCACAAATTCCCTGAACCAGGGGGATCTGGCCAAGCAGGGGCACATTCAATTTTTCAGCAAGTTTCTTTCCTCCATCCTTTCCAAAAATGTAGTATTTATTTTCAGGAAGTTCTGCCGGAGTAAACCACGACATGTTCTCGACAAGGCCAAGAACCGGAACATTAATTTTATCGCTTCTGAACATCGCAATACCTTTTATTGCATCAGCAAGTGCAACCTCCTGGGGTGTGGTCACAACAACAGCACCTGTAACAGGTACCTCCTGAACAAGGGTGAGATGTATATCGCTTGTTCCGGGAGGAAGATCCACCAGCAGAAAATCGAGCTCTCCCCAATCACCCTGCGTTATCAGCTGCTTCAGAAAATTAGATGCCATAGGACCTCGCCAAATGACCGCTTCTGCCGGGTCAACGAAGAAGCCTGTTGAAAGTATCTTTATTCCATATTTTGTCAACGGAATGATCTTATCAATATCATTTTCTCTTTTTACCTCAGGACGGTATTTCTCAGACTCGACCATCTTGGGAACCGATGGACCGAATACATCAGCATCAAGCAGGCCGACGCTGAAACCCATCTGCTCAAGTGCAATTGCCAGGTTGACGGAAATAGTTGTTTTTCCCACACCTCCCTTGCCTGATGATATTGCAACGATGTTTGAAACCCCGGGCAGAACTGCCCGTGTCTTCTCAGGCTTTTTCCCAACAATCTCCTTCGGCTGTACTTTTATTTCATTTATTGAAGCATCAGGTCCAAGCGAATCTTTCAATGTTCTTACAATTGTGCTCCTGAGAGATGAAATAAACGGATCGTTTGATTTCTCCGGAGTTAATGTAAGTGAAATACCTTCATTGTTAGATTCAATTTTCGAAACCATGCCAAGAGCTACAATGTCTTTTCCTTTACCCGGGTGTGTAACTTTTTTTAGAGCATTTAAAATTTGATCTTTTGTAAACATCTGGTTTTTAATAATTTATGCACATTAATCAAAGCCATTTCAGATGCTGCCGGAACAGCATGTATAAATCAGCTTTCATAAAAGATATATTCCTGACTCTTATTTTTATTTGATTTAAATATAAACAGGATGCAATTTTACCAAATATTCTGCAGAATGCAAAAATAAAATGATCAATACCTGAGGGTAGTTTATCTGAGCTCCTTCATCGGATCCCAGAATTTTTCAATAAAATCAACGACCTTATTTTCTTCAATTATGAGTCCCTCATTTTCAAGAAGCTGCTGCATTGTGGTTGAATTTCCAAAATGAAATTTCCCGGTCAGCAGACCTTTGCTGTTGACAACTCTGTGGGCAGGAATAAAATCCTTGTTATTATGCGATACGTTCAGTGCCCAGCCAACCATGCGTGCTGATCTTCCTGAACCCAGGTAACGGGCTATGGCACCGTATGATGTTATCCGGCCGAAAGGTATAAGTTTTGTGACTTCATACACCTTTGAGAAAAAATCATTACTCCCGCTTTGCTTTTTGTAGGTCATCTTCTATAATCTTTTCTTTATAAATCCTGAAAGAAATATAGTTAATCGGCAAGCCTTTGATGAGGAAAAGCCTTTCATAATGAGTTTTTATGGAAAGAATGTCATCAGGAAGATTTTCAGAATAAAGATCACTAGTCGAAACTATTATTTCAAGGTTATTATAATTTGCAACCTTCCTGGTATAATTAAAAAGCTCGGTGTTATCTGTTTTCAAATGTATGATTCCCTGATCCTTAAGGAAGCTTCGATAACTGTTGAGAAACAATGGAGAGGTGAGTCTCTTGTTTGAATTTCTCAAACCGGGGTGCGGGTCGGGAAATGTGATCCATATTTCAGCAACTTCATCTGTACAGAAGAAAGAATTTATAAACTCAATCCGTGTTCGGAGAAAGGCAATATTTTGCAAACTCATTTCATTTGCCGATTTTGCGCCACGCCACATCCGGGCACCTTTGATATCTATTCCAATGTAATTTTTTTCAGGAAACTTTGAAGCCAGCCCTACTGAATATTCTCCCTTGCCACATCCGAGTTCAAGCACAATGGGGTTTTCATTCCTGAAAATATCTTTACTCCATCTTCCTTTTAAGTAATGATCTTTTCCGGATATTTCTGCAATTTCAGGCTGGATAACATTTTCAAATGATCCGAACTCTGTCCATCTTGCCAGTTTATTCTTCCCCACAGTAAATCATTTACCTGACTTTTCTATTCTCAGACCAAAATCGTATACTCCCTTAAGATCTTCAACTCGCATACCATGCTGAATTTTAAACTGATAAGTACCTTTAACAGGAAAGAACACATTTGTTCTGTACGGAAGATTCAGTTCATGAATGTCTCCGAAACCCCTGCCATACCATTTACCTTTCTCGTCAGCAAGGTAATACTGAAGTGTATCGGTTCTTAACTTGCCATCAGGTGAGGAAGTACTTACAAAAAGGTAAATATTGCGAAACGGATATGAGGTACCCGTTCTGATTATAAAAAAGATATTGTTATTACCTGATGTATCGGAAATGGGAACATTGAAAACAGGAACATCGGAAAGCCTCCATGTTTTTTCTGACATTGTCATCGCATCGGTAAATACAACATCATTATTACAGGAAGACAGTATGAATAAAGATACAAGTATAAGAATAAGCGGATATCTACTTCTTCTCTTTATCATTGAATTTTCTGTTTTTTCTTTTATTCTGGTTCCTGTTTGGCTTGTTTTTGTTTTCAGGAGGATCAAACCTTGTAAGACTGTTATTCTTTAGAAGATCCTGTGAAACAGGAGTTGTTTCCCATGATTCATCAACCAGCTTAAGCCTGTCAACCTTGACGCCTTTTCTGTTTGCAGCCTGTATCTCCCGTACCCTTTGAACCGGCAGAGCTATCAGGTTTGCAGATGTATGCTGATCGGTGGAGTACCAGTAAATGCCTTTGTGAACTTCCATTTTAAAGAACCAGGCAGTACAATCGAGGGCTTCAAGTGGAATGTCTTTTGGCGGAAAGGATCTCTGTGCATCAATATAGCAGTCGAGCTCAAATATCAGGCAGCATTTCAGCTTACTGCACTGGCCTGCCAGCTTCTGTGGATTAAGCGATAAATCCTGATATTTTGCATGAGTCGTTGTAATGGAGATGAAATTGGTTATATGGGTTGCACAGCACAACTCTCTTCCGCATGAACCTATTCCTCCGATCCTTCCTGCTTCCTGCCTTGCACCTATCTGCCGCATTTCAATTCTTACCCTGAACTCATCGGCAAGTACCTTGATCAGCTGCCGGAAATCAACACGTTCGTCTGCCAGATAGTAGAAAATTGCTTTTGTTTTATCACCCTGATATTCCACATCTCCGATCTTCATGTTTAGCCTGAGCTCTTCGGAAATCTTTCTGGAGCGCAGCATCGTATGAGTTTCAAGCTTCTTTGCTTCCTCCCACTTTTGTACATCGACTGCCTTGGCTTTACGGTATACTTTTTTCAGATCTTCGCTTGTGGGCAGGGTTTTAAGTCTTTTCAGCTGTTCATTTACTAGGTGTCCAACCATTGCAACCCTTCCGATGTCGTGGCCGGGTGAGGCTTCAACTGCAACAACATCACCGATCTCAAGCTTAAGGCCATTTACATTTCTGAAAAAACCCTTCCGGGTATTCTTAAAGCGGATTTCTACAATGTCATTCGTTTCGGGAACCTCAGGAAGATCTTTTAACCAGTTGTAAGCATCCAGTTTATTGTTTCCCGATTTATATGTTATATCGGGCATCCGGATCTCATCTCCCGGCTGCCCGTGAATATCTTCATTATCTGTCATAAAACACTTATTCTTCCAAAAATTACCCGGCAAAAGTAGTTAATAAATGCATCATAATCAATATGAATTTATGATTACCTTATCAGCCTGGTGACCTTTAATGCAAGATCGAGAAAGATGATTTTTGCATTTCCGTTTGCCTCAATATGCGAATAACACAGGTTAAATTCTTCTGTCAAAGGATAGATGTTGTCCTGATTTATGAACGGGTGAAAATTTCCTGAAAATTTTGACTCTTCACCCGTCAGGAACACAAGCTTATTCTTCAGCTGGCCGAGAGACATCATCAGGTTTTCCCTTAGCATCCTGAGTGAAAAGGAAATAAAGTTTTTCTGAGACTCCCTTCCTGTTGCCGCCGTCTCCTCCGACCAGCTTATTATTGAAATGATATCCCTTTTCCAGGCAAATCTCATCAGGCTTTTGAACCTGTTGAGATCTTCGAGGGTTGAATTCTCATTTTCGCACAAGCTTATTGCCCTGATTATATTGCCCTTTGAGACAAATGATATATCGGCAGCTTTTTCTGCAGTCACACCTGAACGGTTTAAAAGGTGCCTTTCGATATCTTCAGGGTTGAATGCCGGAATTTTTACCAGCTGGCATCTTGAAAGAATGGTCGGGATTATTTTATCGGGCTCTTCGGAAACAAGAAGGAATAATGTTTTTTCAGGCGGTTCCTCAATCATTTTCAGGAGTTTGTTGGAAGTAGCCTGGTGCATTTTCTCGGGCAGCCAGATAATCATTATTTTGTAATCCGACTCAAACGTTTTCAGGCTCAGTTTCTTAATGATTTCGGCTGATTCACAGGCAAATATCATTCCCTGGGCATTTCCTACTTCTATGAAATCCATCCAGCTGTTAAAATTGAAATACGGAGAATTCTGAACAAATTCCCTCCATTCTCCTATATAATGATCGCTTATCGGATCAGTGGCTTTTTTGCCTTTTATTACCGGAAATACGAAATGCAGATCGGGATGGATCATCTTATTGTACTTGATGCACGACTTGCAGGTACCGCAGGAATCAGTTTCAGACCGGTTCTCACAGCTGATATATTCCGAATATGCAAGCGCCAGAGCCATACTTCCGCATCCTTCCGGGCCGGTAAGCAACTGTGCATGGCTTACTCTTTCTTCCTGAACCGAACGGATAAGTTTGGCAATTGTCTCTTTCTGACCCGGTATCTGGGCAAAATTCATACGATTGTGTTTCTAACTCTGTGATTAAACAAAATTTATTTTTTCAAATTTACTTAAAGCTTTCGTAAAGATTGATTCGTTTTTTCAATTTTATCGCACCTGATTAATTCACAAAAATAACTTAGTTTTACATAAACAAATCCGGCTTACACATGAAAAAGCTAGCAGGCTTAATCTTCTTGACTTTGTTCTCCCTGACAACTCTTGTTTATTGTAAAAAGCCCGGGAATGCCACACCGGGAGCATATCAGATCAAACAATACGTAAAATTGCTTGAAGGTAAATCAGTGGCGATCTTAGCCAATCAGACTTCCATGATCGGAAATACTCATGTTGTTGACAGTTTGTTATCATATAATATAGGTATAAAGGTCATCTTTTCTCCGGAACATGGGTTCAGGGATATGGCGGATGCCGGTGAAAAAATTGAAAGCGGAAAAGATCCGAAGACAGGCATACCTCTGATAAGCCTTTATGGAAATCATTTGAAACCCACTCCCGATGATCTGAAGGGTATTGATATTGTTATTTTTGATATTCAGGATGTTGGAACAAGGTTTTATACTTATATCTCAACTCTGCACTATTTACTTGAAGCATGTGCTGAAAACAATGTAAAATGCCTTATTCTCGACCGTCCTAATCCCAATGGCTTTTATTTCGATGGAAATATCCTTGACACTATACACCGTTCATTCGTCGGGATGGATCCGGTTCCCATAGTCCACGGAATGACAGTTGGCGAATATGCCCGTATGCTCAACGGTGAAGGATGGCTCAAAGGCGGTCTGAAATGTGATCTCGAAGTGATTAAGTGTAAAAATTACACTCATTCTACAATGTATGAGCTTCCTGTAAAACCATCACCTAACCTGCCAAATCAGAATTCAATATACCTGTATCCTTCGATATGTTTCTTTGAAGGTACCACGCTTTCACTTGGCAGGGGAACAGATTTTCCTTTCCAGGTCTACGGATCGCCTGATCTTCCTGACAAAGGCTTCAGCTTCACACCACAGAGTGTGCCCGGAGCCAAGAATCCACCACTGCTGGGTGTTAAGTGCTATGGAACAGATCTGAGGGATGCGGTGGAAAAGAAGCTGGTGCCCAAACCTGAGATTAATCTCAACCTGGTGATTGATGCCTACAATGAATTTCCCGATAAGGAGAAATTCTTCACTCCTTATTTCGATGTTCTTGCAGCCGGTCCGGCTTTAAGGGAACAGATTCAGAAGGGAATGACAGCGGAGGAGATACGTGCTACCTGGAAGGAAGGATTGGAAAAATACTCAAAAATCAGGGAGAAGTATTTGCTGTATGATTAAGATTATTTAGTGGATTTCGTAAGTGAAAGTTTCCTCTCCTTCAAAAGCTAATCTTTATACACATCTTTTGAATATTCTGATATCCTGGTTAATTCCGCTAAAAGACATTGCTGTAACAGGAAATTGAGATGGCTCACTATGTTGCTAAAGACAACATTTCCTAACTAATTGGGTATAAAGAAGTATGGGATCCTTCGCTGACGCTCAGGATGACATTCGCCTTTAGCGGAGGGGGGAGTGAAGCGGGGCGTTTCGACGGATCGTTTCGTTTTAAAAAAATCTTTCTTCGAAACGCCCCGCTTCACTCCCTGTCTATAATATATCCTGTCATCCCGAATGCAGCCAGGCTCTGAGCCTGCGAAGGACTGGCGAAATGAGGGATCTCCTACTCACATGAGAATTTTTTTTATAATACGTCTTATTATATGTTTTTAATTCATCCCTGCCCCCGATTATGGGGTTTGGGAGGTATGACCACCGTTACGATATTATCTTACCTTACTAAATCTTTCCGGGATAAACCTTCAGCGCTTCTGCAAGGACAACCATTGCCTTTTTAAGATCATCAATTTTAAGCACATAAGCAATCCGTACCTCATTTTTTCCTGAACCGGCTGTTGAATAGAATCCGGAAGCAGGCGCAATCATAACTGTCTGATTTTCATATTCAAACTCTTCAAGGAGCCACTGGGCAAACTTGTCGCAATCATCAACAGGAAGCTTAACAACAGTATAAAATGCACCTTTTGGTTTGGGGCAATATACTCCGGGAATTTTATTCAGGGCTTCAACCATGAAATTTCTCCTTGCTGTATACTCCATGTTTACTTCTTTAAAATAGTCATCAGAAGTATCAATGGATGCTTCAGCTGCAATCTGTCCGAGTCCCGGAGGTGAAAGGCGGGCTTGTGCAAACTTGAGAGCAGTCGAAATAACCTCTTTATTTTTAGTTATGAGGGCACCTATCCTCATTCCACATTCGCTGTAGCGCTTCGATACCGAATCAAGAAGTATGACATTGTTCTCAATTCCCTTTAAATTCATTGATGAAAAATGAACTGCATCATCATAGCAAAAATCACGGTATGCTTCATCGGAGAATAGAAACAGATCGTGTTTTTGTACTATCTCCTTCAGCAATTGGAGTTCTTCTTCAGAATAGAGATAACCTGTCGGATTATTCGGATTGCAGATTATGATGCCTTTTGTTCTGGCAGTTATCTTTTTTTCGATCTCGGCGATTGGAGGTAGTGAGAAATCATCCTTTATATATGATGTAACAGGAACTATTGTGATACCTGCAGTTGTGGCAAAGCCATTATAGTTGGCATAGAAAGGCTCAGGTGTAATGACTTCATCGCCGGGATTAACACACGCCATCAGAGCAAAAAGAATTGCTTCCGAACCGCCGGTTGTGATCAGTATCTCAGTATGATCGATGTTAATTCCGATTTTCTGATAATAAGCCGACAGCTTACGGCGGTAGGATTCATTACCTGCAGAATGGCTGTACTCAAGAACTTTCAGCTTAATATTGCGGATAGCATCAAGTGCAACTTCAGGTGTAGATATATCGGGCTGACCTATATTCAGGTGATAAACTTTCCTGCCTTTGCGTTTTGCTTCTTCTGAATAGGGAACAAGCTTTCTGATTGGCGATGCAGGCATCGCTTTTCCTTTGTCTGAAATTGATGGCATTTTATTTTATATTAATGCTTTATTAAGTAAGCATGGCAAAAATAAAGATTTTCGGGAAGAGGAGGGATGATTTATATCTTTAATTTAATTATTGTATACCAGTAACGCACAACATGCTTAATGCTTCTCTTTCCGGTTCTTCGTCTGCCCCTGACCCTAAAGGGTGCGAAGAATCGAGTCCGGCTCTGCTGGTGAGCCCGGCGCAGCCAAAATAACGATACTCATTTTATTAAATTCCTTTTTATGAGGGCATTCAGCGAATGTAATGAATTTTTATAATTTTGCATTTCATTTGTTTTCATCTAACATCGACAATACATCATGGATATTCCTTCAAAATACGAGCCCGGTAAAGCTGAAACCCGATGGTACAAGTACTGGATGGATAATGGATTTTTTAAAAGCTCACCTGATGAACGTGAGCCTTATACGATTGTTATTCCTCCTCCGAATGTCACAGGTGTGCTTCATATGGGTCATATGCTTAACAACACAATCCAGGATGTACTTGTTCGCCGGGCAAGAATGCAGGGGAAAAATGCATGCTGGGTGCCCGGTACCGATCATGCATCCATTGCTACTGAGGCAAAGGTTGTTTCAAAGCTTAAGGCAGAAGGAATTGAAAAACGCGATCTTACACGGGAGGAATTTCTTGAGCATGCCTGGACATGGACCAATAAACACGGGGGCATTATCCTGGAGCAGCTGAAAAGGCTTGGAGCATCGTGCGACTGGGACCGGACGCTCTTCACCATGGATGAGAAGAGGTACGATTCGGTAATAAAGGTATTTGTTGATCTGTTTAATAAAGGATTGATATACAGGGGAGTACGAATGGTTAACTGGGACCCTGACGCGATGACAGCCGTGTCGGATGAAGAGGTTAATTATACTGAGGAGAAATCGAAATTGTATTATGTCCGTTATAAGATTGTGGGCGAAGAAGGATATGTAATGGTTGCTACTACACGACCGGAGACGATACTTGGTGACACTGCAGTATGTGCCAATCCCCTTGATGAACGTTACAGGCATCTTCAGGGAAAAAAAGTAATCGTGCCAATGACCGGGAGGGAGGTTCCATTTATTTTTGACAGTTATGTAGATCCGGAATTTGGAACCGGCTGTCTTAAGATAACCCCTGCACATGATATTAATGACTATGAAATCGGACTGAGGCATAACCTTCCATCCATTGATGTTTTCAATGAAAATGGAACAATAAGTGAAAGAGCCGGATTATTCATCGGTGTTGACAGGTTCAAAGCCAAAGAACTTGCAGAAAAAGAGCTTGCAAAGACCGGAAACCTTGTTAAGGTGGAAGGCTACAATAACAAGATTGGTCGCTCTGAGCGTACAAATTCTGTAATTGAACCGCGTCTTTCCCTACAGTGGTTCCTCAAAATGAAGGACCTGTCGGTTCCTGCGCTTGATGCAGTTATGGATGGAGCTGTCAGGATTCATCCTTCAAAATTCAGGAACCTTTACCGTCACTGGATGGAGAATGTGCGCGACTGGTGTATAAGCAGGCAGTTATGGTGGGGACACCGTATACCCGCCTGGTATTATGACAACAATGAGTTTGTCGTTGCTGAACACATCACTGAGGCGCTTGAACGTGCAAGGAAAAAAAGTGGAAATTCAAGGCTCACCGAAACAGATCTGAGGCAGGATGAAGATGTGCTGGATACCTGGTTTTCTTCCTGGTTATGGCCTATTACCTCTTTTGATGGTATAAATGATCCTGATAATGAGGATATTAAATATTACTATCCTACAAACGATCTTATCACAGCTCCGGAAATTCTCTTTTTCTGGGTGGCACGTATGATCATAGCAGGATATGAGTATAGAGGTGAAAAACCTTTCGACAATGTTTATCTTACCGGTCTTGTCCGCGATCAGCAGAGAAGGAAGATGTCAAAATCACTGGGTAACTCCCCTGAGCCCATCGATCTTATAGAAAAATATGGCGCTGATGGTGTAAGAGTAGGAATGTTGTTATGTTCTCCTGCCGGCAATGATCTCCTGTATGAAGATAGTCTGCCGGAGCAGGGCCGCAATTTCGCCAATAAGATATGGAATGCTTTCCGGCTTGTAAAAAGCTGGAAGGTTGACAATGAGATTCCACAGCCTGATTCATCGGAAATTGCAGTTGAATGGATGAATGAAGTAATGAAGAAATCGATAATCGAAATTGATTCGAACTTCAGGAAATTCAGGATTTCAGAAGCTCTGATGATCACCTATAAATTATTCTGGGATGAGTTTTCAGGATGGTATCTTGAGATAATCAAACCGGAATACCAGCAGCCAATTGATAAAAAAACCTATGAGGCAACACTGTCCGTTTTTGATAAGCTTCTCAGAATAATTCATCCCTTCATGCCATTCATTACTGAAGAGATCTGGCAGCTACTGGTAGAAAGGAAAGCAGGTGAAAGCATCATGATCACAAGAATTCCCGAAGCTAAAAAATTCAACAGGGATCTCATAACAGCCTTCGAATTGATAAAAGAAACTATCAGTGGTGTCAGGACAATCAGGAGAAGTAAGGATATTCAGAACAAGGAACAGCTTAAGCTTCTGATCCGAACGGATAAAGAAGTCAATGATCATAAGCTTATGCCGGTTGTCAGAAAATTAGGCAATTTGTCGGAAATTGCATTTGTTGCTGAAAAGCAGGAAGGGGCCGCAGCATTTATGGTAGGCACTGATGAATTCTTTATTCCTCTGGGCAGTAAGCTTGATGTTGAAGGTGAACTTGCCAGGATCAGTGAAGATCTTGAGTATCACAGGGGATTTCTTATTTCAGTTCTTAAAAAGCTTGATAATGAAAGATTTGTAAAAAACGCTCCCGGAAATGTTCTTGAATTGGAAAAGAAGAAGAAGAGTGATGCAGAATCAAAGATAGAGTCTCTTGAGCAGCGAATGAAGGAATTGCAGAAGATGGTTCAATAAGGAAAACTCCCTCTCAAAGAGGATTACGGCATGAGCTTCCTTACAAAATAATTCTGGTCAACCTTAATCAGAACCCAGCCATTTTCCAGCAAAAGGTTCCATCCTTCACCTGAGATGTGATTTTTTTCTTCTTTAAAACTTTTGGCAGAGATCCGCAGATAACTGAAGTTATTTGAAACCAGGCAGCCTCCCTTATCAACGCTAAGCTTTCCCCAGTTATCTGAAACCCTTATTGAACTATAGAGAGTTCCGAGCGTATCAAAAGACTGGATGTTTTCAGGTTCAAAATCGAAATAAGGACTTTCAAGTTCAAGAAAGACAACCGGCTTTTCTGTAAAGATGCTTATCTGCTTATGTATCTTTTCATTGATATCGGCGAGACGTTTTTCTTCTTCCATATTTATTTCCTGCAGGTTGTAATTCAGTGCAAGACTTCCCGCAACATCCCTGCATATGGCTGGTAATTCAATTTCGTATGCTTCCTTAACAGCCTGCCCCAGGTCAAAATTATCAGTCCTTATTATCTGGAAATTGAACCCTTTCTCGCTCAGAAGTGCAGCATATAATGCACCATGAATAAATCCATATGATCTGGCATATGACTGCATGGAATAAATCCTGTCAAGATATTCCAGAAGGCGGTTATGGTACTCTTCACATGAATTGGTACTGAGCAATGTATATGTAAATGTTGACAGGCCTTCATAATTCTCAAACCGATTCTCATTATTGGCATATTCATGGTAAAATTCCCTGTTTGCGCCCCTGAATATCAAGGCATCACGAATGGCTATCCTCCGGTTTTCACCTTCAGAGATCAAGGCATTGCGCAGAGCTTTCCATTCCAGCTTTATCCATAGCCTTGCCTCTTTTTCATCCATATTACTGGTATTGTATCCCGGAGAACCGGTTCCTTCCATTTTCTGGAAACGGTGAAAAAGGCTGTGAATGGCATGGGCATTGATCCAGTATTCATTTTCTTCCGGGGGCAGGGGTGTAAGTGCAAATAATGTTCCCCCATAAACTGCAGGTGTATTGCTCACAATCAGCTCTTTAGGATAATAGCCAGTATAAATTCCGTCTTTGGCTTTAAGAAGTCCTTCCTTGTCAGGGTGATTGGCAATAATTTTACGGTTCGGACGATCGACAAACATTATCGGACCATAGAGGTTTTTACCCCATAATCTTCCGTTATCGTGGTTACAGATATTTTCAATACTTTTAAAGTAAAGGAGAGCTTTTTCAGGGGTAAAATAAGTTTCAGCCTCTTTTCCCTTACAATTTATAAGGAGAATGAAGACCGGGAATAAAATCCATTTTTTCATCAGACTCGGTTTGACGCGACGAATTTAACAAAAATTAATTCAAAAAGCAGGAGGAAGTTAATTCGTCATCAAATAATAAAAATCAAAATACCGCCGGGAGTCAGGCATACTAAAAAGCCTTCAGGCTCATATCCAGACCACTGATATGATGCGTGAGTGCACCGACAGAAATGAAATCAACACCGCATTCAGCATAGTCTCTTATTGTTGAAAGGGTGATTCCCCCTGAAGACTCTGTCTCAAACCTGCCATTAATCTCCTTCACTGCAGTAACCGTGTCCTCAACACTGAAATTGTCAAGCATGATACGGTCAATGCCTCCTGATGCCAATATTTTCCTGACATCTTCAAGTGTACGAGCTTCAATTTCTATTTTCAGGTCGAGATTGTGAATTTTCAGGTACTCATTGGTACTTGTGATCGCTTGTTCAATTCCTCCCGAATAGTCAATATGGTTATCTTTCAGCATTATCATATCATACAAACCCATCCTGTGATTCATGCCACCGCCAATCCTTACGGCTTCTTTCTCAAGAAACCTCATTCCCGGAGTAGTTTTCCTGGTATCGAGGATTTTTGTTTTCAACCCATGCAGTTTTTTAACATACTCACCGGTGCTTGTAGCAATTCCGCTCATCCTTTGCATTATATTCAGGACGAGCCGTTCTGCCATCAGAATCGACCGGGATGAACCCGATACACTGAAAGCAATATCCCCTGGAACTACACGGGAGCCATCTTCGAGAAAGATATTGAATCTGAGATGTTTATCAACTATTGAGAAGAGTTCGCCGGCGATTCTTATACCTGCCAGTATGCCTTTTTCCCGGATTATCAGCTTTGCTTTGCCTGCTGCACTGGCAGGAATGCATGCAAGAGAGGAATGATCTCCATTGCCTAAATCCTCATCGAGACTTCTTATGATGAAATCTCTGAGAAAACTATCTTTCATTGTCAGGTTCTATACGTATCTGATGAATAAGCAACTCCTGATTGACTTTCTTCAGCAGAAAGTACACCCTGAAGTCCCCATTTTCGGTCTTAAGATTACCTATTGCATACTGGGCATCATTTTTGGCGCCCTGGTGACGTATTGTAAATTCTGTTGTGTGGTAGTTATTGAAGAAATCCCTGAGAATTGTCTCAGCCACATTTTTCTTGTAGAAATCCTCCTTTTCGAGAAGGAGAAGCTCTATTGTCGGATTCATATACTTACCAAGTTCCGCAGCGTTCCCGGCTTTAAAGGCTATTGAAATGCCACCCGGTATTTTCGTCTGTTCCTGTACTGTCAGAGATAAGCTGATGAATGCTATCAGTAGGAAAGAAATGATTTTCACTGATTTCATTTCAAATAAATTTAGTTTATTGACGCTCCTATTATCAGGAATCAGCAAATTTAATATTTTTTGAATAAGAATAACCTCCAAAACCGATCAAACTCATATTGCCAGTTCTGAAATGAAGCAAATATCCTGCCATTAAATGCAATTCAAAGATTTAATTCAGAAGCATTTCTGCTTATTGGTCATCAGGCTGGGTTAAAATGTTCATTTCCCGGCCGGCGTTGGTTGATCTTCACAACTCAAATCCTTTGTTTTGTCAGGGCCTCTCCCTCTGGGATACCCTGAAGGCCTCTCCCCCTACCCCCTCCCCCGAGGTGGGAGGGGGTAACTTACAAAATATCATATTGTTACGTTTATTACATTTTTGTTTGTTAAAAACTAAAGCCTTAGTTTTTTCCGAATTTAAAATCGTATTAATAACAAAATTCCTGATGCCCGGTCGTACTGGAGAAATAGACAGATTTGAAGTCTATGTGCTTCGATTTGAATAACAGTGATACTGCTGCTTTGAATAAATGAAATAACAATTCATCACTCTGAATATATGGACGTTACCCCCTCCCACTTCGGGGGAGAGCCTGTCCCGAGCATCGGGAGGGTCAGGGGGAGAGGCCAGGCAAAACCAGCATATTTAGGTTGACGGCCCTGGGGTTTGGGGTGAGGTATAAAGCCAAGCGCAGGAGCCCTTTGTAGTAAAATCAATGAGATCTTATACATGATTGCCGATAGTCATAATGTATTTAAATTTATTAAATTGTTACTTTTGTACATACAAGGTTAATTTAGTTGAGGAACAGAGAGGGTAAACCCAATGAAGATTTCTTTAATACAGACTGGTAAAACAACTGATAAGAATGTTGCTGCGGTGGCTGAATTATATGCTGCCCGTATAAAGAAATATGCTGTTTTCGAGATAATTACATTACCTGATCTGAAAAATTCGGGAAATCTTTCCGTCATGGAACAAAAAAATAAGGAAGGTGAAAAAATAATCAAAGCAGTCGGCGGTGATGATTATGTTGTGTTGCTCGACGAGAGAGGCAGGGAATTTAGAACAGTTGATTTTTCAAGATGGTTTGAAAAAATATTCATGATACCCAAAAAGCGGATTGTCTTTATTATCGGAGGTCCATGGGGATTTTCCGAAGAGGTCCGGAACAGGGCTGATTATAAAATGTCGCTGTCGTTAATGACATTTCCTCATCAACTGGTACGATTGTTGTTTCTTGAACAGCTGTACAGGATTTTTACGATTATAAAAGGAGAACCTTACCATCATGAATAAACTCCTGAAAAGTATATGAAGAGCAGTAAACGGCGATGGCTGATTCTACTGATCCTGACGGTGGTGGTCATTTTGATTTCACTTGCAGCCGAGTCGCTTTATTTCAGCGACTTTGAATACAGGTTCAGGGCAGAGCGGTTCAACAAATATCTTGCTGAAAAAGAGCAGATCATGGAGGATTGTCTGAATAATATGAAGCCAATCCTTGCAGGTGAAGTTCATCACGGTTCGACATCAGAAACTGATCTCTTTTCCATTGCAGAAGAAAATAATATTACAATCCTTGAATATATAGATAAGAAGCTGATTTACTGGTCGGATAACGATTTTGACGTACCCCGCATTTTTGACGATTCTCTTTACAATAAGCCTCTGATCTTTATGCAGAACGGATGGTTCCTTACAAAGACCATTCAGGCAGGAAACGAAACGATTGTGGGCATGTTAAGGGTATACACCGATTTTACTTTCGAAAATAATATAATCAAAAACGGATTTGAGGAAGATTATAAAATTCCGGGGAAAGTTGGTTTTACAATGGATCCTGATGAATCTGATTTTAATATTTTCAATAAGGAAGGTGATTATCTTTTTTCGCTTTATTTCCCGGAAGAAACTGAAGATACCTGGTTTATACTCATTCCTCTGTTCTTATGGGCTTTAGCATTTGTCCTTTTTATTCTTCTGTCTCTTGAAGTTACACGGCTGCTTGCAGGAAAAGGCCGCAAAATACTTTCTGTTGCCTTTGTCATGTTTTTATATACAGCCGGTTATTTCATTCTTCTCAGCACTGGGAAACCATCGGTATTGTTCAAGACAGAACTTTTCTCACCCTATGTCTTTTCTATGAATAATATCATCCCATCACTCGGACATATGGTATTGATAAGCCTTCTCGCAATATGTTTTTCATTTGTTCTGTACCTTCATTTTCCGTTGCCTGAAAAGACCAGGGGGAAAGAATCAGTCAATTACTTATATCTGACATTCCTTCTTGTATTTCCTGCCCTCCTGATTGGAGTTTGCAATATGATTTTTTCAGAATTATTTTTGAATTCCAACATAAATTTTGAAACATACAGGATACTGAGAATTAATGCTTTCAGTGTTGCAGGATTTGCATCTGCCCTGCTATTTCTACTTGTACCGGTATTCCTGCTTTTTAAAATACTTCAAAGTGTAAAGGCATTCAGTGCCGGCATTGTATTTCTGTCAATTTTAACTTCAGCAACCACACTTTTAGCTATATACTTTAATCATCGTGATCAGGCTTTTCATTTAGTAATTTTCTATTTCCTGCTGACAGGTGTAATATGGCTGCTTGTTAAAAGAGGAACGGGATTATTTAATACGACAGTTTCACTTTCTCTCGTATTCGGAATATTTTTTCTTTACCTGATCACTATACTCTCTGAAGAGAAGGTTAATGAGAATCTTAAGATTCAGGCAGTGACTTTCTCGACTGAAAATGATCCTGAAGCAGAACACCTTTTACTTGATCTCTGGCCTGAAATCTCAAAAGATTCGACCCTTGCAGGCATGATGAGGCTCGATTCTTTCGACAAAATTGACTTTGAGATAATTCATGATTACCTTCTCGATACATATTTTACCGGCTACTGGCGTAATTTCAACTATAGTATCGTATTATGCCGGAACGATGAATCCATTCAGATAGGCTCTGTAAACGCAAAATCCGAGAATTGTTTCAGCTTTTTTGAGCAGCGTATCAGGCGTGATGGGCACAGGCTGACAGGCACTGAATTTTATTTTCTTGATAACCAGGGAGGAAGAGCCTATTATGTCGGAAGAATTTTATTTAATACCGGACGAAAGGTTGTAAATGGCTTATTCATAGAATTATACAGTGATGTAAACGTTTTTCAGCCGGGCTATTCCGAGTTACTGCTTGATAAAAGTTATCACGGATATTCGGGATTAAAAGATTATTCCTTTGCAAAATATATTAACGGTGAAATGGTGCTCAGAACAGGAGAGTTTCCCTATGACAAAACCGATAAGGAATATGTTGATCAGAGCTCAGATTATAAATTTTTTGAACTGGATGGTTTCAGGCATATTTTATACAGGAATGGAAATGCAACAGTTCTGATCTCCAGACCCGAACTTACTCCGGGTGATTTGATAATTTCATTTGCCTACCTGTTCGCATTCATATTTATTTTCTTGAATTTCTTTATCCTTTTCATCAGGCCTCCCCGGCTCAGAAGTACCTTAAACATGAATTTCAGGCAAAAGCTTCAGGTATCGATCATAGGTGTGCTTTTATTTTCTTTTATTTTAATTGGAAGTGTGGTTGCTTCATTTACGATAAATCAGTACCAGGATAAGCATACTGAAAATCTCAGGGAAAAACTGAATTCGATATATCTTGAGCTTGAAAGCAGACTTTCATTGGAAAAGCATCTTTCAGCTGACTGGAGAAACAGAAATTACGCATCGCTTAATGAGCTGCTGATCAGCCTCTCCAATGTATTCAAAACAGACATTAATCTTTATGACCTGAATGGACTTCTTATTGCAACCTCGCGACCTGAGATCTTTTACCGCAATCTGACAAGCAGGAGAATAAATAATATGGCATTGATAAATCTCGATGATCTCACGAGGAGCGAATATTTCCAGAAAGAACGGATCGGAAGTCTTGAATATGTCTCGGCATATGTTCCGTTTTTCAATATGAATGATGAGGTACTGGCATATCTGAATCTGCCATATTTCAGAATGCAGAGTGTACTGGCAAAGGAAATATCAAACCTGATAGTTGCTGTTATTAATTTCACACTGCTTTTGATTGTCATAACCATGAGTATTGCCGTTTTTATCAGTGGCCGTCTTACCTCCCCGCTCATGATGCTTGGAGAAGGACTTGCTTCTGTAGGCGTAGGAAAGAAAAGCGAACATCTTTCATATAAAGGTCACGATGAAATAGGTGAACTGGTAAAGCAGTATAACAGGATGGTTGATGAAATAGAGGAAAGTACACACAAGCTGGCTATTTCAGAACGTGAATTTGCCTGGAGGGAGATGGCCAGGCAGATAGCGCATGAGATCAAAAATCCTCTTACCCCAATGAAGCTGAATGTTCAGCAGCTTTATAAATCATGGAAGGACAAAGCTCCCGGATTCAATGAAGCGCTCGAGAATTTTACAAAGAACCAGATAGAATTCATTGATAACCTTTCATCCATAGCCACTGCATTTTCATCATTTGCCAAAATGCCTGTAACCAAGCCAGTTGAAGTAAATCTTCTCGATCAGATCAAGATCACACTTGAATTGTTCAAGGATACTGAAGATGTTGAATTCACTGTTAAATGGCCGCACGAGAGCAAGGTTATTGTTTATGCAGACAAGGAGCACCTGAACGGAATCTTTTCAAATCTTTTCAAGAACAGTATCCAGTCAATACCTCCTGAAAGAAAAGGCAGAATAGCAATTGAGCTTGTTGTAAGGAATGATAAAGTTATCGTTTCAATTTCCGACAACGGAGCAGGGATCCCTGAATCTCTTCAGAAAAAAATGTTTACTCCTAATTTCACAACAAAATCATCGGGAACAGGGCTTGGTTTGTCGATCGTAAAAAAATATGTAGAAAATGCCAATGGCAGAATCTGGTTCGAGTCAGAACCTGACAGGGGTTCGGTTTTCTATATCGAACTGCCTCTGATGTATACAGTGGAAAAACCTGGCAGATCCCTACGTCAGAATTATTAACATTGCATAATTCAATTTATTAGTTAAATTAGCAGGTCATATCACTTCTAATGATAGTGAAGTCGGATTGCTATATAAAAAAACTGGTCTTAAATCTGTTAATTCTTTTTGGGTTATTGATTGCTCTTTCCGCACAGGACAAGAAGATCGGTGGCATCATAAATATTTATAAGCATGTCACGGAAATCACTGGTATTGACAATGTTACAGTTGAGGTTGATGTAACCGGTATCCAGGCAGGTGATACGGTTCTGCTGATTCAGATGAAAGGTATTATTATCAATGTGCCAGAAGGAGGATCTTATGGGTCATACAAAGATAAAATCAATGCTTCCGGACAAAGCGAATTTCTGATTGTTGAATCTGTAAACGGAGGAACTAAAAATATTGTCTTCACAAATGATATCCTGAAAACTTACGATGTTTTCGGTACTGTGCAGTTAGTCAGAGTACCTTATTATAATTCTGCAACTGTAATATCCGAACTGACATGTCAGCCATGGGACAGCAGCGGTGTTGCAAAAAATACAGGAGGTGTTCTTGCGATGATAATAGGAAGAACTCTTGCTCTTGATGCCAATATTGATGTGACAGGAAAAGGATTTTTAGGAGGAAGCCCTTTTGGAGGGACAGGTATCTGTATCGCGAATGTTCCACTAAATCCTGATAATTTCAGTTACCCCAACGGTTACATGAATTCAGGTTTTAAAGGTGAAAGCCCTGTGAGCCGTGCATTCCTTGATTTAGGTAATGTGCCTCCTTACAATCCTGATTATATAAAAGGAAAGGGAGCAAATTTCACCGGTGGTGGTGGTGGTAACGGCAGATATTCCGGTGGCGGCGGAGGTTCTAACTACGGGATTGGAGGAAGAGGTGGCCGCGAAATGTCAACATGTGGTCCTCCCGGAGATGGCGGACTTGGAGGAAAAACATTCAGGTTTACCGACGCTGACGGTGGATTATTCCTGGGCGGCGGCGGCGGAGGATCTACTTACGAATCTGCAAATACGGCTACATCCGGAGCAAGGGGCGGTGGTATAATAATTATTTTATGCGATACAATTAAGGGCAAAGGTAAAATTATAAAAGCTGATGGAGGTACTCCCAGTGGTGCTGCCACCGGAAATGCCGGAGCTGGCGGCGGAGGCGGAGGAGGGTCAATAGCAATTTACCAGCAAAGTTATTCGGATATAGTTAATTCAGCCCTGGTTATTTCGGCAAATGGAGGAAATGGAGGAAATAATGCCGGCATATTCGGTGAGGGAGGCGGTGGCGGTGGCGGATTTATACTTACAAACGACATTTCTCTTCCGGCAAATGTTTCAAAAACCATCGCGGGAGGCCCTGTCGGCACAAGAATGGGAGCCTCCAGCGGGACTTCAGGTGCTGCAGGAGACTCACGGACAACTTACACTCCGGCTCTTAATGGATTTCTTTTCAACTCTATAAGATCCTCTGTTACAGGCGATCAGACGGATTCAGTATGTGAAGGCATTGGCATTCCTATTGGATTTATTTCAGGAACGACGCCTGTCGGAGGAGTAGCTCCTTATACTTTTGAATGGGAAAGCAGCACTATTTCAGAATCCGCAGGTTTTGCAGCTGCACCGGGAACAAATGACCAGAAGGTCTACACTCCTCCGGATGTTTTACAGACAACCTGGTTCAGAAGAAAAGTTACAGATAGCGGTGCACCGGTTATAACAGATATCAGTAAACCTGTCAAGGTAATCTTTCAGCCCGCGATAACCGGAAATACTATCGGGATTGATGCAACGATTTGTTATAATCAGGATCCTGTTGCCCTGACTGGTGCCACACCGGCAAACGGCAGCGTTCATGATTATTACCTATATAAATGGATACAGAACACCACAAATACAAACTGGACGGCCTCTCCTGCTGCAACAGGAACTTTTTCAAACTCAGGTTATGACCCTCCTTCTCTCACAAATACCACATATTATCAGAGAGTAGTAACATCCGGAAGATGTGTCAGTTACAGTACTTCCGTTACAGTAACAGTCCTCCCGTCCATTACCGGCAATGTCACGACCAGGCCCGATTCGGTGATCTGCGAGGGAAGCCTGTTCAATAATCTGGGAGCCTCGGCACCCGGTGGTGGTGACAATTCCTACACATTTCTGTGGGAGGAAAGCGAAGATCTGAGTACCTGGGACCCTGCTGTAAATGTGAATAATGGTACCGGCTATATTCCGGATACTTCAACATTCGCAAGTATTGAAAACCGGTCGTACAGAAGAGTAGTTCTTTCAGGTCCTGCAGATGTATGCCGTAGCAACAGCTCCCCGATAAGGTTAACGAGGTATCATAAAATTAAAAACAATACAATCGGAACCCCTGACCTGATATGTTCGGGAAGCAACCCGGTACCATTGTCCGGTTCTGCACCTGCACAAGGCTCACTAGTGTATTCTTATGAATGGCAGGATAGTTCAAAAGTGAGTACATGGACCACCAGAAACACGGGTGATTTCAGTTTTTCCCCTCCTGCATTGACCGATACTACATGGTACAGGAGAGTTGTCAATTCATCCAAATGCATCAATGTAAGTCCCAAATTAAGAATAGATGTTCATAAGCCGGTGATTAATAATGATATATCAATTCTTTCAGGTAGCTCTGATACAACAATCTGCAATGAAGCAGTTCCTCATCAGCTGAAAGGAACTATTGCAAACGGTGGAACAAACATACTGGGTGATTATGCTTACCTGTGGCTTATGTCGGCTGATAATGTTACATGGATCCCCGTTACTGTAAATGGCACAGGAGTTATGTATGATCCACTCGCACTTACCGCTACCACATGGTATAAAAGGCAGGTCATTTCGGGTGAATGTACTGTAATAAGCGCTTCCACAGTTAAGATTACAGTATTACCCCATATAACAAATAATATTATTATACCGGCCCAGACGGTATGTTATAATACTATTCCTGCACCTGTAACCGGTCCGTCACTTTCAGGCGGTAACGGAGCCTATACATATTTCTGGGAACAAAGTGCTGATGGTGTCACATGGACAGCTGCCCAGGGAATAAATAATGCACCTACAGGCATTTATCAGCCTCCTGCATTGATTGTTCCAATGAAATATAAGCGAACAGTAAAATCGGGTGATTATGATTGCTGTCAGAATGTTTCAAACGTTATAGATATAGGCATACATGCTCTTCCTTCAGGAATTATTTCCAATAACGCTGATACAACCATCTGTGGCGGCTCAGAGGTTCTTTTAAAAGTCCGGCTTACCGGAGCTTCACCGTGGAATGTGACTTATAAGGATCTTCTCAGCTCCTTTGAAGATACAAAGGCTGTAACCATGAATGCCGGGATCATTACCGCCGTGCCTGTTTCACCGTCGGATCTGAATACTTACAACTACGCGTTAGCTAAAATAACTGACAACAACGGATGTATTGCAACATCACTGACAGGTACCAAAAAGGCAATTGTTTACAAAGTTCCTGTTGCCAATGCAGGTCCTGATATAATAATCTGCGGGCCGGAAATAACATTGACAGCATTGCCCAGCTCCGGCACAGGTACATGGTTTTACCCCTCAGCCGTGATTCAGACCGTAATCAGTAATCCTTCGATTATTGTTACTATAGATTCCACATTTACGGGTGCAGATATTTCTCACAATTTTGTCTGGGAGGAGATAAACTGGCAATGTCGGAGCAAAGACTCTGCCACGGTAACATTCTATCAGAGAGTGATTTCAATAAATGCAGGGCCTGATACTGTTTTATATTCTTTTGATAATATCATTCACATGGTTGCTGAGGAGCCGGCCAGAACGTGGGAAACAGGTTCATGGGCGACTATAACAGGAACAGGAATACCTGACGATACGTCTGATAATAATACTATTGTAACTGACCTTGCTGAAGGATTCAATACCCTGATGTTGACGATTGAAAACGGTCCTTGTAAACTTGAGGATCTTATCGATTTAACCGTGAATAAGATTTTTATACCTGAAGGTTTTTCGCCAAACAATGACAATTCGAATGATTTATTTATCATTACAGGACTTGACCTGCAAAATCA
>JBBQJD010000002.1:0-81165 GCA_038325595.1 Bacteroidales bacterium
TGAGTATTCTGGCCAATGTGTACAGTGATTATGGAGTAAAGTGTACAATCCAAAAAGGGATTAATTTGTAACATAAATATAACTCATTTTTTCTTTCTAAGCGATTCTCCTTTTAAATCTATTCGATGAGCATTTACTGCCAATCTGTCCATTATTGCATCGGCAATAGTAGACTCACCAATATATTCATACCATTTTGCAATTGGAAGCTGAGAAGTTATAATAACGGACTTTTTACCATACCTGTCTTCCAAGATTTGAAGTAACGCGAGCCTGGTCATTGTATCGAGCGGGTGTAAACCGAAGTCATCTAAAATAAGCAAGTGGGTCTTTTCAATTTGGTTTAGTAGTTTTATAAATGAACCATCCAGCTTGGAACTTGAGATTTTCTCCAGAAAACGGTTTATCCCAAAGTATAGTGTGCGGTATCCAAAAGTGCATGCCTGTCTTCCAATGGCGCAGGCCAGGAAGCTTTTTCCGCACCCGGTAGCACCAGTGATTAGCAGATTTTCTGATCGCTCAATAAAACTACAATCGGCAATGGCCAATAAATTTTCACGGGATAAATTTCGATTTGTATTACAATAAACCTGTTCCAAAACTGCATTATAACGCAGCTTACTTTGAAGCAGGAACATTTCAGTTTTCTTTTGCGTTCGGTGCTGGATCTCTGACTCTGCCAACCGGGCCATAAATTGATTTAGAGAAGGCTGGTCTTGCACGGGCATCGATAGTACTGCCTGGTAAGCACGGGCCATCCCCTCGAGCTTTAATTCTGATAGATGATCAAGTGTGATTTGTGTATTCATGATGTTTGGTTTAAATGATTGGTTATGTTTAAAATTTAATTGTAGTTCTGAGGTCCACGGATATTTTCATGATTTGGGATCGAGAACAGATTTAGTTGGTTGACCGCTAGTTTATCCAGATTGTTTTCCAATATGTTTTTGATCATCCCATATGTTATCCTGCTTCCGTTTAACGCCCTCAGGCTAGCTGCTTCAAAGCGGAAAGATCCGTAAACCTCCGAGAGTCTTTTTAAGCCAAGGCAAGCATTGTAGGTTTGTTCGATAAAATCTTTTGAAGCAAGTATTCTCTTAAAAACTTCAACGGCACTTTCCCCAATTTTAGACGCAACAGATAAAAAGTAGTCAGCATCCCATCCCAGAGTCTCGTTGTATTTAAGATGTCGTTCAGGCATATGTTCGGGAAGTGTTGTGTAGGCATGTTTGCGGTAATCGCGTTTATGGATGGCTATTCTTTTAAAGCCAATATAGATTTCCACGTTATGCGCATCGTAGATGATTTTGGTGGTTTGTCCGATGTACTGGTGAGGGACACTGTATAAATGTTTGTCTTCACCTAAAATCACATGATAGTTCATCTGCACTTTTGCCTTGGTGGTATGCTTAATGACAAAGGGCTCCTGCGGGAGTGGTTTTAATAGCGGAAGTTCATCCTGTAAAAAGCATTCCTGTCGGCTGCCGGGCAGTTTTTGGAATGGAGCTTGGTTGTATTCTAATAATAGCTCCCGTATCCTTTTGTTTAAATCAAAAAGACTGTAGAACTCTTCATTACGTAGCTTGGCATAGATACGCAGATAAGACTGGTAAACATTATTCTCCACCGTGGGTTTGTCCTTGGGCTTACGTGGTCTGGTTGCTTCCAGATTGGTATTATAATGTACCGCCCATTGATCGGCCAGTTCCTGGAATGAGTATTCGTACCGATGATTTTTTTCGACAACTTGTTTCATGTTATCGCTTAAAGTATTCCTGGTAACACCACCAAAGTATTCCTGACTCAGGCTCATAGAACAAAACAATGGTTCCTGTTTGGCCGAGGAAAGGGCTTCCACATAGGTATAACCGCTATACGGCAGGGTGCAGACCAATACGGGGCATGGTATGATTTCACCGGTATGCACATCGATATAATGTAATTTCTTTCCTGCAAAATCAACCTGAAGGTATTCCCCTGGACGATGGGAAAGATGCATGGTGGCTTTGGTAGTTTTGATGTATCGGGCAAAATGTACGCAAAACTGGGCGTAACGGTAGGTCTCCGGATTCGCTGCCTGATATTCTTCCCAGAGTGTCCTGCGGGTGACGCCCACACGTGAAAGTTCGGACTTAAAGTAATCCATGTGTTTCTTAAGGTCGTCAATGCGACTGTCGGCCTTAGGGCCTACCGGATCGTTATAAACTAAAGCCGTTAGTTGCTCATCGCTGTATTGCAAGAGTTCGGAATAGCTTTTCCCCGATGCCTCAAATTTGGAAAGGTAAGTATCAAGGGTTGACCGGTGAGTATGAAGTGACCCGGATATTTTGAGCTTGCTTAACCCTTCGGCTTTTAATTGAATAATGCGTCTAACTTGTATCATACTGATTGATTTGTTTGCCATAGTGCCTTAATATTTTTAGAAGGCACAAAAGTCACAAATCAATCCCTTTATTTATTTCGGTTGTACACTTTACTCCAGAATCAGTTGTACACTATATGCCAGAATGTCCTCGTAGTTAGCGCTGCGCACCCTGGCAAAAAAATCTTTTTATTTAAAAGACCTCTTAAAAAGTTGTACACTTTGCTCCAGAATAAATTGTACACATTACTCCAGAATAAATTGTACAGTATAGTCCAGAATATTCAATAATTCTTGTTGACGAAAAAAATGAAGATTTGGACGAAGAAAAGTTATGGATGAACTCAATCTCAACGAATCCAGCATTTGATTTTCTAAAAGACTCACATGAAAATATTTATTCATTAACTGACGGAGAACCATTTAATGATTAAGAACAACATTATACTTGTTCCATTTCCATTTGATGACTTTTCAATTTCAAAGGTTCGACCTGCACTCTGCCTGACATCGGAAATTGGAAAATTTAATCATGTAATTATTGCATTTATTACAAGCAAAATACCTAACGATTTAATTGATAGTGATTTGATAATAAATAAACAAAGTGCAAATTCTTTAGGAACAGGATTGACTGTAGATTCTGTTATTCGATTGCATAAAATTGTGACAATTCCCAAAAGTTTAATAAAAAGAAAATTAGGTGCAATTAACAAATCTGTTGAAATCGAAAATGAATGACCCCGCAGCAAGCTGACGGGGTATCAAAAAAGTCAGCCCGCAAAAACTAATGCGCAGCAAGCTGCGAGGAATTAAACCTAAAGAACGAATTAAAAGAAAGATTGAACAACTGTTTGACAAATAAAAACGCCTTACAATAAAGAGGATGAATACAGCGAAAGCAGTAACAGTCAAGGCTGTTAGAAAGTCGAAGGAGAGAAATTGGGCGATACCTGGTCAAGTGGTTTCCTGGAGGAAATCCAGACTGCTATAAAGCAGGCGGAAATGGGGCCATTTTATACAGTTCAGGAATCAATGCAACATTTTGAACAATGGCTGAAATTGATGGGAAAGAGGTAAAAGTTTCAGAACTGTTTGATATTGCCAATATTTCCGAGTATGATAAATCTCATAAGTCTCACTAAAGCCTAATCGGATTTATCTCCTCTTTCCTCGGGCGTATAGGTCTCGCCTGGATGTTTGCCGCATTGATTTATATGAATACTAATCTCAGCTGGCGCATAGTCTGGTTTTCTGCACTCCTACTGGGTTACTAATGGTATCGGAATTACTGCAGTGGCTTGGACCTTCCTTTATATACTGTATAAGAAGAAGATTTTTTTAAGAGTGTGAAAGCCAGACTAAAGTTCTCTCTTCCTGATCTCTTTTGTTGCTTCTATCATTGCCATAAACCCATCAACCGGTATATAGCCCGGAATAGAATTACCGGATCCTAATCCGTATCCTTTTGCCATGGATCTGTAAAATGTTCCCTGGTTCAGCACTGTGTTAAAAACTGCATCCGGGCTGTTCAAAATTATGAGGTTCAGGTCAAAGCCGCCAAAAAGCCCGATCTTGTCTGAATATTTTTCAATCCACTCATCAAAAGGCGCTATCTGATCTTCATTGGAATGTTTGGCATCAATGCCCAGAGAGATGATATCATCCATTAATGGAAAAATATTGCCGCAGCTATGCAGGAGGAATTTTTTTCCTGAAGAATGCACAAGATCTATTACTCGTCTGTATTGTGGAAAAATGTGCTTTTTTATGATTCCAGGCTCGAGCATGGTAGATGTTTTATGACCAAGATCATCTCCCATTCTGTAGAACACGAATAAATCATGATAATTATCTATCACCCAGCCCCATAATTCTATCCATAAGTCTCCAATTCTTATAAAAATATCTCTGAAAAGGTCGGGATCAAGGCACTGCATGACACAAAGGGGTTCGAAACCCACAAGATCCTGGCTGGCCTCAAAAATTCCGTAACCACACCCGCCATATGCTTTCATACCTGCAGGTAACGTTGCTCTTATAGCTTCAAAATGAGGAGCATACTTTTCTTTAAAAATAATTGGTATTTCCTTCCATGGATATTTTTCAAAGTCATCACGCGTCTGAATCGGACCCGGCATGCCACCCATTATTGCTCCATGTCCGGGCAGAATATCACATATTGCTGCTTCGAAATCAAATCCATCGTAGGTCATATTCTTCCAGAAACCAATGACCTTTCTGTAATAATCCGGAAGCTCTGCTGGCTTAAGTCCTGAAGGATCGAGGTTCTCTCCCAGGACTTTGGATATAAATGGAGCATCAATATGATGTTCGTATAATGGAATTCGATCAGGCCTGACATTGCTTAATACCTGAAGCAGGTTGTTGTAATCAGGAAAGAATTCAGAATCAGCCATATACTTATATCATTTACAAATAAATCCTCATTCCTCCATGCAGGTCTGTTTGTTTCTCTTCGTCCCTTCGTCCCTTCGTCCCTTCGTCCCTTCGTCCCTTCATCCCTTCGCCCCTCCTTCCCTTCGTCCCTTCATCCCTTCGTCCCTTCATCCCTTCGTCCCTCCTTCCCTTCGTCCCTTCATCCCTTCGTCCCTCCTTCCCTTCGTCCCTCCATCTCTCTTAGTCCCTTCGTCCCTTCGTCCCTTCGTCCCTTTGTCCCTTCGTCCCTCCTTCCCTTCGTCCCTCCTTCTCTTCGTCCCTTCGTCCCTTCGTCCCTCCGTCCTACCCCTCCCTTACTGCCTCGTACATTGCAACAATGTTCTGAGGCGGAACATCCGGCATTATATTATGAACAGTTGTGAAAACAAATCCTCCGCCTTTCGAAAAAACCTCGATATTTCGTCTTACATGATCTTTCACCTGGCTGGGTGTGGCTTGATTAAGTATGCTCTGTGTGTTGCATCCGCCACCCCAGAAAGTAAGTTCTTTCCCAAATTCCTTTTTCAGCCTTTCCGGTTCCATATTGACCGCATTTATCTGAACAGGATTGAGGATTTCAAAGCCGGCTTCAATAAGTTCAGGGATCAGTTCATAAATACCTCCGCAGCAATGAAGCATTGTATGTGCTGATGAATTTGCCTTCACATAATCACATAAGATTTTATGCCGCGGCCTGAAAAACTCATTATAAATCTCGGGAGGCATAAATGGCCCTGTGTTGGTTCCCAGGTCATCTCCGAATTTAATTATCTCCACTATATCTCCCACTGATTCGCAAACCTTTGAAAGAAAATCCATATGCATCTCCAGCAGTTTGTCGAGAAGCCTGTGTACGTTAGCCGGATCAAGATAAAGATCCATCAGGAAATTATCTATCCGCCGAAGGAAAGTACCCCATTCGAAAAGATTACAACCGACTCCAATAAGCAGGGCTTTTTCTGTTTTGGCGCGTTCTTTAATAATGGTATTTCTTAGTGTTTTCCAAAAATCCCTCTCATTTATCCTGTCAAATGGCGGAAAGCCAAAACCACCCCAGGATACACTCAGCATATCATTGCTAATATTTTTATAATCAGCAGGATACCCATCAACATATGGAAATATGACCTGATCAAAAAAAGTAGCTCCCAATGGCATTTTTCCAATGAATTCACCTGTCTTGCCTGCAACAAGCAAGCTGCCGTCAGGTTGTTTTTCAGGATTAAACCATTTCGGATATAGCCCCGGATACCCTTTTATCAGCTCAAGATTATGCCAGTAATCAGGTGAGGAATTAAAGAATCTTCCAACATCAAGGACATCAACCCTGAACATGTCAAGCAGTTCCATTTCGGGCTGGGTGACTTCCTGGATTACATCATATACATGGTTATGCTGCTTAATTCCAAGATAACGAACCAGGTTATGCCATGCTACCACGGAGATACCCGAACTGGGTGTAGCGCCAAGATCAACCGGAACACGGTCGGGCTGTTTATGAGCAATGGCTGAAAGTATACGTTCCCTTGAAGTCATATCAAAGAATTTATTTATCTGTCATTTGCAAAAAGATTGAAGGATCTGCAGCCCACTCTTTGTTGGGGCGTTCACCCATAATGAACTCCAGTGTTCCTCCCTCTGTAATTTCAGAATGAGTGATCCATGCCCTGTTCATCTCCTTTCCGTTCAGTTTCGCTGATTGAATGTACTTATTTCTTTTCGAGGCATTAGCTGCTTTTACATTAAATCTTTTTCCGTCAGGAAGCTTTATCTGTACTTTTTCAAAAAATGGACTACCAATTGCGTATAGTCCATTTCCGGGAGTTACAGGATAAAATCCCATAGCAGAAAAAACGTACCATGAACATAATGCGCCTCCGTCCTCGTCACCCACAAGTCCAAGCGGATCGTCATCAAACCACATATCCATGATCTCACGGATCCTTCGTTGGGTTTTCCAGGACTTTCCTGCATAATTATAAAGGTAAGGTACATGGAAAGAAGGTTCATTACCTGCAGGGAACATTCCATTTAGTCCGGAAGCATCAGGAAACTGGCCCATAAACTGCCACTTTGAAATTTTAGTCGGTTCATTAAAAAGCATATCAAGACGGTTCGAGAATGATTCTTCCCCGCCCATGAGCTCAATAAGGGCTGGAATATCATGCATCACATTAAAGCTCCAGATCCATGAATTATTTTCAGCATAATACATCCTGCTGCCGGTTCCGCCGGACAGCTGTGGATCAAATGGCTCAACCCAGTTCCCGTCAGCCATCTTCGGAGACATAAAACCTGTTTCCGGATTAAAAACATTCCGGTAGTTTTGTGCCCTCTGAATAAAATATTTATAATCTTCTGTTTTTCCTGTTGCTTTTGCCAGTTGAGCAAGGCACCAGTCGTCATAGCTGTGTTCAAGTGTTACTGCAACAGACTGACGCATTTCAAAACCGTCAACCATCGGCTCGGTTTCCTTAGCACCCTCGGGAAGAGCAGGGAACCAGCCATTCTTTATGTAAAAGCTGTCAAGGGAGCACATTGGTCCCATTCTCCACGGAACCATCGTTCCACTCATTGCATTCTTTTTCAGGCCTTCATACCCCTTCTCAACATCAAAGCCAGTGCCTCCTTTCTGATAAGTATCCCACAGAAGAGCAGCTGAATGGAAGCCTATCATGGCGGGAAAATCACCATAAAACTGAGGGAATCCCGGCATCCAGCCGCTCTGGTCGTACATAGTAACATATGACTGTACCATATCAACCTGCCGGTCAGGATCAAGAATATAAAGTAAAGGATGATGACTGCGGAAAGTATCCCAAAGCCAGTCATCGACATAGAAAGGACGGCCATTGTCATCATGGACTTTCCCATCATAAGCGCTGAAGTAACGGCCATATTCGGAGATATTCACCATTCTTTCGAGTCCCCTGTACAGGGAAGTATAAAAAATCCTTTTTTGCCTTTCAGTGCCCCCGGTTACCTGAATTTTACCAAGAGCATCTTTCCATATATTATAGCTATCCTCAGAAATTTGTTCAAAATTTTTACCGGACATCTCTCTTTTCAGATTATCACTTGCCTGATTATCATCAATATATGAAATACCTATCCTGACTTCAACCGGATTGGAAGGATCGTTGAATGTCACAAATCCTCCTGCGCCTTTTCCACTGATCTCATTCTTACCTTTGAAGACCTGACTATCTGAAAAGGTACCGCTGATATCAAATGGCCTTGAGAATTCAGCATGAAAATATTGCCGGGTATTTTTTACTTCCTCCCACCCGCTTATTGAATTTTCATTTATTACAAATGAAGATAATCCACCGGAACGGAATATTATATTGGCAGGTTCATCTTCCTGGAAAACAAACCGGTAGACAACTGCTCTTTCGGTAGTGGTCCAGTCTGCAATAATATTACTTTCTTCGAGTAATACCCTGTGATGCCAGGGATGCACCTCCTCGAGATCATGATCATAATCGGAAGCATTTGTTTCCAGATCAACTGATAATTCTCCTTTTGCAGCCATTAATTCGGTTACATGGCCATTTCTGTATGCAGGCATGTTAACTGCAAAACCATAGATCTTGTCTGAAAGGTATCGATCACCAAGTCGGGGCTTCGTAACCGGAAACACCCTGACCATGCTGTGTGGCCTATGTACCGTAGGGGTCTTTGTAGTAAGCAGCGGGGCAACCCCACCGATATTCGGATCAACATACCGGGTGACATCTGCATTATTGCAGGAAGTAAAAATAATCAGAATAAAAGGAAATAATTTCTTTGAAATGAGCATAATGAGTTCAATTATAAATATATATGCAAAATCCTTTAAACACAAAACACAAATCTTTGCCTCCTCTGTGGTTATGGATTCTTTTAAAACTCCACTTCAATAAACCTGACTTCAAAAGGGCGCAGATTCACCGACGTCAGGGCATCTCCAATCTGTTTTCCCGCTGCATTAACTTCAATGAGCCTGCTTATTGATTTTCCCGGAACGGCAGAGCTGAGTTTCACTTCAGCATCCTTGCCTTCCAACTCCCTGAAATGCAGCAGAATTGTTCCTTTCTCCTTGAATGCAGGCCTGCTGTTTATAAGCATTGCATTAGGAGGTCCTGAGATCCTGAGGGTCTCCATTGAGGTCGATTTCAGTTCATTTACACCTGCAGGAAATGTTCGTGTCGGAAAAGTATTTCGCTGGTTCCATGCATACTTTGTAGCAACAGTATTTGTAGTGTCGGCTGTGGATGTCAGCTGATAGCTCCAGCTGAAACCACCCTCCTGGTAAGCCCTGAAATTGGTAAACCAGTAATTATTCATTACCCAGGAGTAGAGAGTTGTTTTTCCCGGCTTCGGGTTCCTTTCAAACTTACCCATGTTGAAATCACTGAATTGCCAGAGAGGAACCTCATTGCTTACAACAATTATCTGTCCTTTTTTACCACGTATTGAAACAAAATTCTGAGCAACATTCCAGTCCGAAGATGATCCTGGCAGCTGTTCACCCTGGCTGAGGATCCCTCCAATAGTTTCAAACACAATTCTCGAATCCGGAAGTTTAAACGGAAAAGCAACATAGAGTCCTTCAGGATCTGTATTTATCAGTTTATGAGCCATATACCTGAACTCAATCTTTTTTACATTTTTGAACAGGCGGATCTCCATCTCAATACCTTTTGGCGAACCTTCAGTACCTGCTTCGAATCCTTTCAAATCTGATACAATCTTTATGCTTTCCCAGACGTTCCCATTAGCGCCTTTTTCGATTTTAACATTCGATATAGTTTCATATCTGAAAGGAGCCACATCTCTTTTTTCGGATGTT
Organism: Bacteroidales bacterium; assembly: GCA_038325595.1. Lineage (GTDB taxonomy): Bacteria > Bacteroidota > Bacteroidia > Bacteroidales > VadinHA17 > LD21. Next base: position 9,636 of record JBBQJD010000002.1, read on the forward strand.
TCCCTGACTGCTTGTCCGATGTTGTAGGGATTCTGACTGTCAATAAGCTCTTCTTTCAACTCCTTGTCATACAAACTGTTAACAGCACCAGTTGTTTTATTTATTGTTATTTTATAGAAATTATTTTCAAGAATTTCTGTATTGGTTCCGGCTTGTTCTGGTACAGCTTGTTCATCCTTTTCGATCTTCAGCGCCTTGTATCCCATAGCAGGTATGTCGCTCACTTCAAGTACCCAGTAAGCCCCTTCGGAACGCTTTGTCACTACCTGGGCAGGTACTTCTTTCCCGGTGGTAAGATCAATAACCCTGGCTTTGGTATTCACAGGCAATACCTCATAGTCTATAAATAAATTGATGTGACCTGAACGGTTCCATCCAAGTGAATTTATAACATAGATCACAGGAAAATCGGCTTTTTTGAGAAACTCCTGAAAACGTGCCAGCGCCTCTTCATTTATAAGGGTTACTTTTTTCAGAGCTTCCCAGGCATATGCACCTTTCTGGAGCCACTGTTTTGTAGAGTTTTCTGAATACGGATGACTGACACTTTCATCAGCTCCGCAGGTATGTTCATCGAAGAAAATAATATTCTCACTGATATGATCAAGTTTTTCTTCAAGCGTAGGGCTAAGCTCTCCGCCCATCATTGAAACCATTGCAAAAAGTCCTTCGTCCACCTGTTTAAGATTCTTTGCCTTTCTGGATTCTGCAGTCTCCCGTGAAGTTGAACCATAACCATCGGTCCACCAGTCAAGCCAGGCATTCCGGTAAACAGGCAGCTTATCTGCATGATTCTTTTCAATATATTCGGGAAATTCGCTGATTGTTGCAAGCCTCAGCTTTGGTGATTCATACTTTTCGTTCCATTGTTTTACAAGCTCACATGCAGCTGTCGAGGGTGGTGCATTATCAGTAAAATACCCTGAAAACTGGATACCAATACGATCGAACGGGTAACCTCTGCTTTCCAGGTCTCCGACATGCCACAACATATTTTCTGCCTTGATAGCTTTTGTTTCCATTCCGAAGAAATTGCCTGTCATGTAATGGTCTGCCCGATATGCCAGCAGCCTTGCTCCCGATGGGGATTCCCACCAGAAACTTGTAGGCTTGTCGAACGGAAGTATCGATCTTGTCTGGTTGCTTCCCATTATCAGATACTTAACCCCTGTGTTCCTGAAATAATCGGGCATGCACCATGCTATTCCGTTAACATCATTCTGCAATGCAGTTTTATAAGGAATTTTGAGTTTATTGAATTCTTTCAGTGGCTGAAGGAAGTCATACATAACGTTTTCATCCGCAATCTCTGCCATATTCGCGTACATTCCTGTTACTTCAATCCTGCCTTCTGCAATTCTCTTCATGAATCTTTCAATCTGTACTGCAGGCCTGGAACGCAGGTATTCCCTTGTTACCCATGATGATTCACATGTCCATCTGAATTTTGCGTCATCCGGTAAACCGTCTGTCTGATCACAATAATCAAGTGCATAATCAATATAACGCATATGCTCGGCAAGAATCTCGGATTGCGGACGTGTATATCCGATATCCGTATGTGAATGTTGAACAAGAAATATCTCCCATGTTTTGGCAGGAAGTATGGTAAAAGGATATGATCTGGACACACCTTTGTCTGTTTTAGCTGTAAAGGAGACTTTTCGTGCCTTTGTAACTGCTGGTACTGTCAGCAGGAATCTGTTCATGCCCTTCTGAAGATCGGCAGCGAGAACTTCTTTCCCATTCTTTGTGAGCACTATTTTTCCTGTAGTGTCGGAATTATAGCTGGCAACAACCTGCTGAAAGGATTTCTTACCCTCCTTAAAACGTACCGGGGTGTTTAAAAATACAACAGAAGCAGTATCCTTTTTCCGGGAATTAAGCTGCAATACATTCCTTTTTGCATTTTCGAGCAGGATCTGAGTCAGGTTTTCAGCTGCCTTCCTGTTCATAAAGCTCTCATTCAGAACATCATGATCAATATACTCATTGTAGATCCATGGATCCCCGATTGCAAAGACATATCCCTCCCCATACTTGTTTTCGGCTATCAGAACCTTCCCATCTTCCGTAAGGATGGCTTTTGCACTTCCTGACAAATTAATATCTGAAACTTCTTTAATATAAATTTTTGATACACCTTTAAATAATGGATGATCAGGTAAATTTTTGCTTGCACCCATTTCAAAATCATGTCCGGGAACGGGATGTAATGTTACATGGTTGAAGGTCATTCCAAACTCTGATGACATCCTGTTCAGGTGAGTGAACTCACAGTTTGGGGCATCATTGGTCAGTATTGCCAGGACACCTCCTTTTTTCACCCAATCTTTTATGGCTTTGATGTCATCAGGTGTGAAATAATTCGGTGATGGATTTTCGGTTGTTGTATCGGGATCAACAATGATATAGACATCAATTTTATTTAAAGCCGCAGGTTCAGGTTTTTCAACAGTAGTAAGGGTTGCCCCTTTCGATTTGAATATCTCACCCCAGCGGCTATAGCCACTGAATTCAGTGTCTGTCCAGAGATAATGAAATGGTTTCCCGGTGTTTGCTCTTTTCTCTTTGTTGAACCAGGTATCGAGTCCTATAACAGGCTGGGCAACTGTATTCTGCAGAAATAAAATCAGAACAAGAATTGTTATAAATGTATGTTTTTTCATGGAGTCTGGCTTCTACGGTTTTTAAGGAATAGTTAATTCAAAAATAGAAAACTTAATTGTAATTCGGGACTCTACATGTCCCGATTCTCTTACTTGGATAAGATCCAGGTGTCTTTGACTCCAAATTTGTCCATCTCTCCAGCACAATCATGAATCACGAATTTGCTATTATTACGAATTAAAAGCCCCTCTCACCCCGGGAGAGGGGTTGGGGAGAGGTGGCCTAGATTACACCCCGGGAGAGGGGTTGGGGAGAGGTGGCCTATACAAAAGACCGAAGATCCAAAAAAAGTGGAATTTACCACACCCTTGTTATTAACTAACTTTTTGTTATTTTAGACCCTTCAAGTTCATTTTAATTAACTAATTGACACAATGAAGAATCTGCTTTTCACTCTCACCCTGATGCTACTTGCCATAAGCTCATGCAAAACAGATGACGGCCAATGGGAAAATCTCATAAGGAAAGATCTGGGCAACTGGCAACAGCTTAATGGTTCCGCTCTTTTTGAAATTGAAGATGGCACAATTACCGGCACAACTGTTGCCAATTCACCCAATTCGTTTCTCTGTACAAAAGCAAATTATGGAGATTTTATTCTCGAATTCGATACCTGGTTTGATCCGCAAATGAACTCAGGTGTCCAGTTCAGAAGTGAAAGCAAGCCCGATTATCAGAATGGCAGGGTACATGGCTACCAGGTGGAACTCGATCCTTCGGAAAGGGCATGGTCAGGAGGTATCTATGATGAAGCACGCAGAGGCTGGTTGTATCCCCTTGATAAAAATCCGGAAGGTCAGAAAGCCCTCAAGGTTGGCGATTGGAATCATTACAGGATTGAAGCAATAGGAAGTTCAATAAGAACCTGGATCAACGGAATTCCCTGTGCTGACCTGGTTGATGATATGACTCCTTCAGGCTTCATCGCACTGCAGGTCCATTCAATTGGAGATGATTCCACAAAAACCGGATTGCAGGTAAAGTGGAAAAATATAAAAATTATCACCGAAAACCTGGATCAGTACCGCGCAGCTTATACACCTGTAATTCATCAATACAGCTATCTGAACAATGAACTTACATCAAGAGAAACAGAAGAGGGATGGAAACTGCTGTGGGATGGTAAAACCACGGAAGGATGGCGCGGGGCAAAAATGACAACTTTTCCGGAAGGAGGATGGGCAATAAAAGATGGTGTTCTTTCAACATTCGAATCAGGAGGTGGAGAATCTGTTGGTGCGGGAGATATTGTGACAGTACAGAAGTATAAGGACTTCGAATTGATCGTGGACTTTAATTACACTCCCGGGGCAAACAGCGGAATCAAATATTTTGTCAACACTGATCTGAACAAAGGAGAAGGCTCTTCAATCGGATGTGAATATCAGATCCTCGATGATAAGCTTCATCCTGATGCTAATGCAGGAATTTCAGGAACACATACACTGGCAGCACTTTATGATCTGATTCCTCCCCAACCTAAGCGCGATAACGGACCTGATCAGTGGAACAGGGCTACAATAATCGTTAAAGGAAACCATGTTGAGCATTGGCTGAATGGTCAGAAAACAGTTGAATATGAGAGAGGCAATGATGCCTGGAGAGCCCTGGTGGCAAAAAGCAAATACAAGGTATGGCCGAATTTCGGAGAAGCTGAAGAAGGACATATTCTATTACAGGAACATGGGAATATGGTGCATTTTAAGAATATAAAGATTAAGGAGATGTAGTTGAAGAGTTGAAGAGTTGAAGAGTTGAAGAGTTGAAAAGTTGAAGAGATCTTGGAACTTCATATATTTGCATCTTTTAAACCCCCTTTCCCGTTTCCCCCAGGGGCAAGCTAAGAGCATTGTGAAAGATTGATAAGATGCCCTCCTTCCCCGCTTGCCTTGCTCCGCCGAAGCAACAACCATCATTACCATAAAACTATAAGAAGGCTACGCGAAGGCGAGGGGGGAACTCTTCAACCCTTCAACTCTTAAACTATTTAAACCTCAATGAACCGATTTACCTCATTATTGTTAGACATATAATAATTGCTAAAACGACTTAAAAATGACTCCCATGAAGAATATAGCTTTATTGTTACTGATTACAGGAACCATTTTTATTGCTTCCTGTAAAGACAAAGACTCAGAATCAGATAAATTTAAATTCTTAACTACTCCGACATGGGTAACAGATAGTCTTCTTGTAAATGGATTGGATGCAAGCGGTCCTGCCGGATTGCTTCAGGATTTCAAGGGAGATGTTAAATTCAATCCAGATGGTTCGGGCAGTTTCGGTAATTATACCGGTACATGGAGATTTGCTTTTAATGAAACCCAGCTTGTTATATCAACTGATTCGCTTCCGCTGCCTTTAACAACAAAAATTGTAGAACTGACTCAGACATCCCTGAAACTTACAACAAGCTATCCGAATCCTTTAAATCCAACTTCATTTATGGATATAAGAATGACCTTTAAGCCTAAGTGATGAGGTTTGTTTTTTTCCTTATTATACTGATTTTCTTTACTTCTATCGGTTTTCTATCCGCGCAGGGCATAGTAAAAGGAAAGGTTTTTGATATAAATACTCTTGAACCCCTTCACGGGGTTTATGTTATTTACGAAAAGGACAAGGGAACATCGACCGATGAAAATGGAACCTATTCAATAGAATCAGATTTTCCCACCATAGATATTACTTTTCAATTCATAGGCTATAAACCTTTTGAAAGATCACTAAGATTAAATTCAGATGATCCTGTTGAATTGAATGTAGGCCTTGAAATGGAAATAAGGGAGATAGGACAGATTGTTATCAGTGCAGCGAGGTCAGAGGAAAGAATAACCGAACTGACTGTTTCGATGGATGTTATCAAATCAGGCGACTTCCTTAAAACACATATAACTGATGCACAGGAGCTTGTGAATAAAACACCGGGTATCGAGGTGCTCGATGGACAGGCTTCAATAAGGGGAGGGAGTGGTTTCAGCTATGGTGTCGGAAGCAGAGTGCTTGCAATGATTGACGGTTTGCCGGTTCTTTCTCCTGATGCCGGAAATATAAAATGGCAATTCCTTCCTCTTGAAAATATATCACAAATTGAAATCATAAAAGGAGCATCATCTGTATTATATGGCTCATCAGCCCTGAATGGAATAATCAATTTCCGTACTGCCGATGCTTCAGAAAAACCATTAACCCAATTCTTCGCCGAGACAGGAATATATGATAAACCAAAAAATAAAAACTGGGTGTGGTGGGATACTCCGAGGATTTTTTCAAATTTAAGCTTTTCCCACCTTCAGAAATTCGGAAAAACTGATGTTGGCCTCGGAATCAGTTTGCTTGGAGACAATGGTTATAGAAAATATAATGATGAGAAACTGGGCAGGATAAGTCTTAGGATCAAACACAGACATGGTTCGGTAAGAGGGCTTGTATATGGACTCAATTTGAACGCCGGCTATACACCAAAAACAGATTTTGTTCTGTGGGAAGATGCAGAATACGGCGCTTTGAAGCAGGATACGTCGAGCGTATCATATCTGCACGGAAGCTTCTTCGCACTCGATCCGTATTTATCCTTAAATAAGGAAGGCCCCTTTAAACATGATCTGCGTATAAGGTTACAGACAACAGGCAACAGGTTTCCTGTAAGGGATAATAATAATTCCAATGCATATTCATCTTACGCTGAATATCAGATTTATTTTAAAATATCAGATTTTATAAACCTTACTTCCGGCCTTTCAGGGAACTATACGAAGGTATTTTCAAATTTTTATGGCGATCATCATGGTGTGAATATTGCAGGATTTTCACAGATGGAAGCTCATCCTGTTCCACGACTCAAACTGGTTGCAGGTTTAAGGATAGAGCAGAATTATCTCGATGGACAAAATGACAAGATAGTACCAATCTTCAGGACGGGAGCCAACTGGCAGGCTGCTGATCATACTTTTCTCCGTGCTTCCTTTGGTCAGGGATACCGCTATCCTTCCATTGCCGAAAAACATGCTTCCACAACACTTGGATCGGTCAGGATATTCCCCAATCCTTTTGTTGAACCTGAATCGGGATGGAGCTCTGAAGCAGGGATAAAACAGGAAATGATGTCAGGGCAAATTAAAGGGCTGATTGATCTTTCTGTTTTCCTGTCACAGAACAGCGGTCTGATTGAATATATTTTCAGTAATTATCCTGATCCTGTCACAGGTATATTTGATTTTGGTTTCCAGGCTACAAATGTGGAGCAATCGAGAGTTTACGGATATGAGCTGGAGTTTGCGATGAACAGGGAAACCGGAAGGCTGAATACAACATTATCAGGTGGTTATACATATATTTATCCTGTTGAATATAATAACATTACTAATAAGGATACTGATATATTTCTGAAATACAGAAGGAAGCATTCGTTAAAGATCAGCCTTGGCAATTCATACAAAAAGTTTGATCTTGGAATAAGCTTTTTCCTGAAGTCGAAAATATTAAATATTGATGATGTATTTGTGAATGAGTTCACAAGAGAAAGTATCCTGCCGGGTTTTTACGGATACTGGCTGGAAAACAACACAGGATATTTTCTTCTCGACAGCAATCTGGGATATAATATTAATAATAACTTTAGCCTTTCGCTGGCTGTGAAAAATATAACAAACACTGAATACATGGGCAGGCCCGGAGATATTCAGCCTCAAAGAAATTTTAGTCTGAGATTATCAGGGAAATTTTAACTTTATATTGTGCAATCAAATAAACTAAAAATGAAGCCCTCCTGTTTAAAAGCGCTGATCCTTGTCTCTCCCTGGCTATTTTCGAAATGTAATTCTTCTGAGGGAGATATCCCGCCGGTCCGCCCGAATATCCTCATTGCAATGGGCGATGATATTTCATTTCCCCATATGTCTGCATATGGCACTACCTGGGTGAAAACCCCGGGATTTGACAGGGTTGCACAAAATGGCATTCTATTCAATAATGCTTATACACCGAATTCAAAATCATCTCCTTCAAGAGCGTGTTTCCTTACCGGAAGAAATAGCTGGCAGCTTGAAGAAGCTGCTAACCATGTGCCTTTCTTTCCGGCAAAATTTAAGACTTTTATGGAATCACTTGCTGAGAATGATTACTATACGGGACATACTGCAAAGGGATGGGCCCCGGGGGTTGCTCTCGACAGTACAGGTCAGGCACGTCTTCTTACAGGAAAAGCTTTCAATGAAAAAAAAACAGTCGCACCTACAACCGGAATATCTGATAACGATTATTCAGGGAATTTTGAAGATTTTCTTGATTCCAGGGAAGAAAATAAACCTTTCTGTTTCTGGTATGGATCAACTGAACCGCACAGGAAATATGAATATGGATCAGGGGTAACTAAAGGCGGAAAAGCACTTTCCGATGTTAATAAGATCTATAAATTCTGGCCTGAGGATGAAATCGTAAGAAACGATCTTCTCGATTATGCATATGAAATAGAGCATTTCGATAATCATCTGGTAAGGATGCTTGAAATACTTGAGAAGCATGGTGAGCTTGAAAATACTATTATTATTGTTACAGCTGATAACGGGATGCCATTCCCCCGGGTAAAAGGTCAGGCCTATGAATATTCAAATCATTTGCCACTTGCAATTATGTGGCCTGCCGGGATAAAAAAACCGGGACGTAAAGTATCTGATTTCATCAGTTTTATTGATTTTGCTCCTACCCTGCTCGAAGCGGCCGGGGCAGAATCAGAATCAAAGTTGGAACATATTGAAGGTAAGAGCTTTATGAATATTTTGAATTCCAGGAAGAAGGGTTACGTGGATAGAAACCGGAATTCTGTTCTCATAGGTAAAGAGCGTCACGATGTTGGAAGGCCTGATGACACAGGTTACCCTGTAAGGGCCATAATAAAGGATGGTTTTTTATTTATTAAGAACTATAATCCTGAACGCTGGCCGGCAGGTAATCCTGAAACAGGATATCTGAACTGTGATGGAAGCCCGACAAAAACCCTGATACTGAATATGAACAGGAATAGAATATCTTCGGACTACTGGAAACAGAATTTCGGAAGAAGAGGCGGAGAAGAATTGTATGAAATAGGAAAAGACCCGGAGTGCTTGAAGAATCTGGCAAATGATGCCGGGTATAATTCTGTACTTCGAAAGCTGCGGGAAGAACTTTATCTTGAACTTTTGCAGCAGGATGATCCAAGAGTTTATAATAATGGAGATATATTTGACAAATATCCGTATGCAGAGGTTGCCACAAGGGATTTTTACAACAGATTCATGAAAGGTGAACTTAATAAGAAAGATGCAGGCTGGGTTGACTCAACAGATTTTGAAAAAATTAAATAACTGACTTATGAAGAAATACGGAAAAAATCCGGTACAGGTCCTCCTGATTGCCCTGCTCATTATGTTTATTCTCCAAGCATGTCAGAAAAATGTCACTCCTATTGTAAAAATACCGGATTTTGCAACTCTTGCTTCACAATTTGAAGCACCTCCTGCTGAATATACCACTGCTCCTTTTTTTGTCTGGAATGCTGAAATAACTGAAACTGAAGTTGATAATTATCTCACCAGCTTCAAAAATTCAGGTTCATCGCAGGTAATCATTCATCCACGTCCCGGATTAATAACCGAATACCTGTCTGAAGAATGGTTCAGGTTGTTCAGGTATACAGTCAACAGAGGAAAAGAGCTCGGAATGAAAGTGTGGATTTATGATGAAAACTCATATCCAAGCGGCTTTGCAGGCGGACATGTGCCTGATCAGATGCCTGAATCGTATAATCAGGGACAGGGACTCATCATGACAAAATTTGAACAACTGCCTGATTCAGCAAGTAAATATTACCTGTGCCTGAAGGATGAAAATGGCATATACTCAAACATTACTTCGCTTATAGATCAGGAAAGAGGGAAAAAAGGCAACTATCTTTTATTCTCAAAAACCTATTATGAAAAATCCGACTGGTATGGAGGCAAGTCATATGTTGACCTTCTCTATCCGGGTGTTACCCAAAAGTTTATCGAAATAACGATGTCGGGCTATGAGGCAATAATTGGTGATGAGTTCGGCCTGACTGTACCCGGAACCTTTACCGACGAACCGGAAATAGTTTCTCCGGGAGGTGTACGCTGGACTCCCGATTTGTTTGATGTATTTCAGGAACAATGGCATTATGATCTGAGGACGGAACTGCCTTCTCTTTTTGAAGAAACCGGGGACTGGAAAAGAATAAGGCATAATTATACACAGACTTTGCTTCAGTTGTTTATTGACCGGTGGGCAAAGCCATGGTATTCTTATTGTGAAGAAAAAGGACTCAGGTTCACAGGACATTACTGGGAGCATGAATGGCCAAACATGCGTCCGGGAGGAGACAATATGGCAATGTACGCATGGCACCAGGTTCCGGCAGTCGATATGCTTTTCAACCAGTGGGATGATTCCTCGCCTAAGGCTCAGTTTGGCAATGTGAGGGCTATAAAGGAGTTGGCCAGTGCTGCGAATCAAACGGGAGCAGAAAGAAAGCTAAGTGAGACCTATGGTGGGGCAGGCTGGGAGATTACCTTCGCTGAGATGAAAAGGAACGGTGACTGGGAATTTGCCCTCGGGGTTAACCTAATGAATCAGCATTTATCTCATTTCACACTTGCAGGAGCCAGAAAATACGACTATCCGCCTACCTTCACCTATCATGAACCCTGGTGGCAGGATTATAAATATCTGAATGATCATTATGCAAGGCTTTCCCTGGCACTATCGTCAGGCAGACAGGTGAATGACATTCTGATATTGGAACCAACCACAACATCCTGGTTATATGATTCTTACAATAAACCAGGCAAGCAATGCAATGAGATCGGCCAGTCATTCCAGACCTTTATTACAATGCTTGAGAAAGGTCAGGTTGAATATGATCTTGGGTCTGAAAATATAATAAAAGATTTGGGTAATGTTTCTCAGGGCCGGTTTGCCGTAGGCCAGGCAAGCTATTCAAAAGTAGTCATTCCGCCCATGACAGAGAACCTTGACCGGGCAACATTCCAGCTTCTTCGGAAATTTATTTCAGCAAAAGGCACTCTAATAGCATTTTCAATACCAACCCTGGTAGACGGATCTCCAAACGAAGATCTTAAAAAACTGTTTGAAAAAAAATCTGAAAGAATTCTAATTATAGAAAAACTTACCCCTGAAGTAATTTCAGAAAATTTTCAGAATATTAATCTGAAATTTGATGAAGTAAAAGGAGGTGATCTGTATCACCATCGAAGAATGATGTCCAACGGTCAGCTTATTCTTCTTGTGAATTCAAGTATGAAAGAATCACTTGAAGGAGAACTATCGGCTGAAGGAAAAGGTGCTGTTGAGCTGAACACTCTTGCAGGCGAGATAAAAGGCTTTCCCTTCCGGCAGACAGGTGATAATATAAGACTGACTTACTCAATTCCTCCCGCCGGCAGCCTTTTGCTTTATATTCCGGCAGAAAAGCAGAATGATTACCCGTTAGCAGAAGCACAGAATAACTTTTCTCCTGTTTCACAATCTTCTCCTCTTACAGTTTCAAGGATGAATGAAAATGCCCTTATGATTGATTTCTGCAATCTGGAGCTTGGAAAGGATCAGTTTCGCGATCTTCATGTTTATGATGCAGCCGACAAGGTTTTTAAATATCATGGCTTTAAAAACGGAAATCCCTGGAATACATCCGTCCAGTTTAAAAATAATACTGTCAGCAGGGATACATTCCGAACAGGAACAGGCTTCACAGCGACATATAATTTTAATATCAGAGGAAAATTTGATTATGCCGACATGAAAGCTGTTGTTGAGCGTCCCGGATTATGGACAGTATCCATAAATGGAATTATTATAAAACCTGAAGACGGTCAGTGGTGGCTCGACAGGTCATTTGGAGTATTCAATATAGGATCGAATGTTAAATCCGGGAAGAACACTATCGTACTCAGAACAGAACCGATGAAAATCCATGCCGAAATAGAACCTGTTTATTTAACTGGGAATTTCTCGGTAATTCCTGTTCTGAAAGGATGGACTGTTGAAGCGCCCTTACCCGTATATAAAACCGGAAGCTGGAAAACACAGGGAATGCCATTCTATTCCTGGGGGATAAACTATAGTAAGGAATATAGTATTGAAAGTAATGAAGGAAAATGGGAAGTCAGTCTGGGCAAATGGAACGGAACAGTTGCAGAAGTGTCTGTAAACGGACAGCCTGCACCCCGGATCGCATTCCCTCCGTACCGAAGCGATGTAAGCTCATTGATTAAACCGGGAATTAATAATATTGAGGTCAGGGTTATTGGCAGTCTTAAAAACCTTCTGGGACCACATCATAATAATCCGAAACCAGGAATGGTTTCTCCATGGATCTGGAGAAATGTGAAAGGCTATCCTTCCGGAAACAACTATCAAATGCTTGATTATGGGCTGTTTGAAGACTTTACTCTGAATGGAGGGATTTAAGATTTATAAACGCACGCCTCATGGTCGCACCGGAGGGCACGTAAAAATCCACGGAAATTTTCTGTGTTTTATTGGTGAAACCCGTGGTGAAAAAAATATGCCTGATTTTTCGAATATTTTCAACCACCGCTTACAAGATATTAAAAATCAAACTACTATTTTAGACTTATTTGCAGAAATGAATTTAATTTCTACATTTGATCAGTTAAAGAGTGTTCTTTGATACCTAATCAATAAGTTGAACAAGATATTAATTGAGGGCACTGTACCTCTGAAACTTAACTTAACTTAAATTATAATTCATGAGAAAACTTCTATCATTTGTTGCTGCTATGTTTATTACCGGCAGTGTCCTTGCCGGCGGACTGGTTACAAACACTAATCATAGTGCGATGTTTACCCGTCTTCAAAACCGCAATGCATCTACCGGTATTGATGCCGTCTACTACAATCCGGCAGGACTGACCAAACTTGGGAATGGTTTTTATGTATCCCTGAATAATCAAACCATCGGTCAGACCAAAACTGTCGGCAATAATTATCAATTTATTGAAGGAGCTCCGAAAGATTATGTTGGAAATGTCAGCGCCCCTTTATATCCCGGAGTATACGCAGCTTTTGTAACCGGGAAACTGGCTTTCTCAGCAGGATTCAATCCTGTTGGCGGTGGCGGTGGTGCAACTTATGATAAAGGATTGCCTTCATTTGAAACAATGGTAGCTGACCTTGTTCCTCTCCTGAACAGCCAGAATTTTCCAACTTCACAATACTCAGCTGATATCTTTTTTGAAGGAACTTCAGTATATTTCGGTTATCAGGGAAATATATCATATAAAATAAATGATATGATCTCTGTGGCTGCCGGTGTAAGATATGTAACTGCTAAAAATACCTACAACGGTCATTTAAGAAACATAAGTGTTAACCCAACCTTCCCGGTTTTTGGTGCAACAGGAAACATGATGCTGGCAAGTGATTTTTTTGCTACCGGCGCTACTACTCTTAATGGATTGGCACTTGCTTCAACGAGTGCAGCAACAGGGTTAACAACATTAATAACCGGAGGAGTTCCTGCAGCTACTCCGGTTAGCGCATTACCTGCAGCGACAGCTGCCGGTATTACCCAGATTTTAGGCGCTGCAGGTATAAGTACTGCCGGAATGAATATTGGCACTGCCGCTGCAACCCTTAATGCGGTCGCTCCGGGATTCACACAAAATGCAGCTGTAATGAGCGGCTATTCAACTGCAACTGGCGATATTAATGTTGACGCCGAACAGACAGGTTCTGGTATAACCCCGATAATAAGTGTAAATATTACACCTAATGATAAACTGAACATAGCTTTGAAATATGAATTCCAAACTAATCTTGAACTGACAACATCCCTTGCAGGTCCCGCATTAGGAGGAGGCATCTTCACTGAAGGAGCCAAAACAATAGCAGACATGCCGGCATTGCTTGCAGCAGGAGTTGAATTCAGACCTATCGAAAAACTTATGGTAGCTGCCAGCATGAATATGTATTTTGACAAGAATGTTGATTATGATGGCAGTGAATCACTTGATATTAACATGATTGATAATAATTTCCTTGAATACGGCCTTGGACTTGAATATGGCATATCAGAGAAATTACGCGCCAGCGCCGGATGGGTGGCAACCTCAACCGGAGTAAACGATGCTTATCAGAATGATCAGAGGTACAGTACCAATACCAACTCATTTGGTGCAGGTATCGGTTACAGGATCACTCCAATGATTGACCTGAACCTTGGTGGACAATATACATTCTATGCAGAAGGTTCTAAAGATTACAATCACATTCTTGGAGGCAACCCTATTCCTGTTACAGAAACCTATGGCAAAAAGACATGGATTGTCGGTCTGGGTCTCGATTTCTATTTTGGAAAATAAACTAACCTAACCTAAATACCTTGATAAGGGCTTCTCTGCAAAGAGTAGCCCTTATTGTTTTAATAACCCGAAATCCGTAAACGCAAAGGACGCAAAGTTTTTAAGCAGAGGTCGCAAAGAATTCTCTAAATCTCTCAGTCTCTCCGTCCCTTCGTCTGTGTAAGTTCTTAGTTTTTTGCCCCTAAATCCACTGAAGGGGACTTAATACAGTTAAGTAAGCCGGATTTTGTTTCATTCCTTAGTAGTTTTTATGCTTTCTTACTCTCTGTTCCCTCTGTGCCTTCTCTGTATGGCTCTGTGTAAGTTCTTCATCTCTACTTTATCAATTCCAGAGGTTATTAAGCAGTTTTAAACCTAAAACTCCATTTCTTAAAACCTTATTCCCCTCGAATTCAGGTTTTTAATATGCATCTCCAGTCTGGGTGACTTTGATAATATCATTTTATCATACCACTCTTTGGCCTGTGCGGTTTTACCTGTCTTCACCAGAAGAGTGATAATGTCACTGTAAATCGATCCTTCTATCCCATTTTTCTTCCCCGATATTTCAGAAAGTATGTTCCTGTAATCTTCTATTGATCTAATCGTTTCACCCTTTTCAGCCAGGCTCACAGCCTCATCAATCTTTCTATTAAGAGCGTTATCAAGCACTATCCCGTAAAATGAAAAACAATTTTCATTGCAATGCTCAATTATATCGATCCACTTAACTCCATTTTTAAGAGGTGGAAATTCAAGGACAAACTGAAGCTTTTCACCTATGTTCTTAAATTTATAATAGTCAGGACATTGAGGTATTCCGGCAGACTTTGTCAGTTTAAGTTTCGCTCCTTCAGGATCGATAAGATAGATATTTTTATCGGCACAGAAATTTCCTCCTTCAATACGGTTTTCAATTGAAAAGCTTACAACCGTCTTTTCAGACGAAAGCTCTATATCTCTTATAATAAGCGTTTCGTGGCTCTTCAGACCATGATAGGGATGAATTAGTGATTGCGGATAAACAACAGCAGTAGCAAAAACCAGAAATATAACCAATAGACGGCATCTTACCGATTGTAATAATCTCATGATAATAACTTGTTAATAATCTCTTTTTTAAACACTTATAGATTAATGTTACATTTTTGTTACCGTAATGTAAAGAAACCTTATTCCCTCCTTAACAGGTTTATGATTGAGGTAATCTAACTTTGCTGCAAGTTTAAAATTAGAAAACAATGTACTTATTATTATTAATTAAATTTAAACAATTCATGAAAAAAATCCTATTTATGGCAGTGATCGTCTCTCTTGCCATTCTGAATGGCTGCAAAAAGGAATATGCACTTCCTACACTCACTTCTCCAGCGAATGCAACAATAGAAGTTGGTTCAGCAGTTGATTTGACTTTCAACTTTAATGCTGAAGGTGGTTATGGCTCATCTTCACTTGTTGCCACAAACGGGACAGCTGCTATTAAAACTAATGCCTCACCTGGTTCAACAACAGGATCCGTTGTAGTTACATTTACCGCAAGCACAAATGCCGGAGCCGGTTCAGTAATACTTACACTTACAGACGAAGAAGGTCAGAAAGGAACTGCAACTGCTGTTATGACTGTATTTGAAGAGGGGGCTCCTTCTGTAACAGCACCGGCCAATACTGATGTTACAGTTATGGACCCGGTCGATGTAACGTTCAGTTATTCAGCTGTCGGTGGATTTAATTCTGCTTCGGTTACAGCAACAAATGGAACTGCAGTTATTAAGACAACTGGAATTGCCGAAGCAAATTCAGGAAATATAGTTATAACATTTACAGCATCAAGAACAGTTGGAGCCAGCTCAGTTACACTGACAGTTACCGACAATAATAATAAATCAGGCCTAGGTATTGGCGTGCTTAATGTTACGATGGTAACCACAATTTCTGTAACTCAAAACATTTCAGTGAATACAACATGGGAAACAGGCAAAATTTATGTTCTAGAGGGTCGTATTACTGTTTTACCTGATATTACTCTCACTATTCAGCCAGGCGTAATAGTAAAAGGTAGAGAAGGATCGGCTTCAAATGCCACTGCTTTATTAATTGCCCGTGGTGGTAACCTTGATGCTGTGGGTACAAGTACCTCACCAATTATTTTCACATCTGTTGCCGATCAGATTCTTCCCGGCGAAATAGCAAGTCCTAACCTTGACGCTACACTTAACGGACTATGGGGTGGGTTGATCATTCTCGGTAATGCTCCTATCTCTGCTGCTTCAGCTTCCATGCAGATCGAAGGTATTCCGGTATCAGATCTAAATGGCCTTTATGGTGGAACTGACCCATCAGACAATTCAGGAACAATCAAATATGTTTCTATACGTCATGGGGGAGCCAATATTGGTGAAGGCAACGAAATTAACGGATTAACACTTGGTGGTGTAGGTTCAGGTACAACTATTGAAAACGTTGAAATTATTGCTAACCAGGATGATGGTATTGAATGGTTTGGCGGAACAGTAAATGTTAAAAACGCAGTAATCTGGAATGTAGGTGATGATGCAGTTGATACTGATCAGGCCTGGAGCGGGACACTTGACAACTTTGTAGTGATCAATCCGGGTGATGAGTGCTTTGAACTTGACGGTCCTGAAGGAACAATGACAGGAAGTCATACAATCAAAAATGGCTCAGCAAAAGCTGTTAATGCTGAAGGTCTTGTTGACCTTGATGATAATTCAGCAGTTACAATGTCCGGAATCTATTTCTTCGGTATCAAAGCAGGCCAGGATTTCGATGATAATCCAACAGGTGGAGGACTTGTTACATCCTCACTCGAAGCTACAATTCCTGACGGAACAGCATTATCAGATTTCTTCAAAGAAGGTACTGCTGCTTTTGTAACAGCTGTTACAACACGCACTGTAGGCGCAACAGTTTCGGTGTTCAACACTTGGTCATGGGCAGCAACATCAGGAGCATTAACCGGGTTCTAATAACAGGTTTGCATTTAACAATAATTTAAAAACTCGCAGGTTTTTACCTGCGGGTTTTAGTATTAATAAAACAATAACAATTTAATTTACAATTATGCCTTCTTTAAAACTAATTCTCACGTTCATTTTTATTTTATTCTTCACCCGGGTATATTCCCAGAAAGGCACCATCAGAGGCTCAGTTTACGACGAAGCCCTGGGTGGAGGATTTATGGGTGTTACAGTTGTTGCTGAAGGTACTACGGCCGGAGCCATTACTGATCTCGATGGAAAATTCAACTTATCACTTTCCCCTGGAACATACAATCTCAAGTTCTCATTTGTATCGTATGAAACACTTAAAATCAGCGGAGTGAAAGTCACTGACGGTGCTGTAACACTTCTTGATAATCTGAATATGAAAATGGCAACAATTGGACTCTCTGAGGTAACAGTAACGGCCAGTATTGTCAGGAATACAGAGAGTGCCATGCTTAATATAAAAATGAAGTCTCCTAATCTGATTGATGGAATTTCTGCTGTTAGCTTTAGAAAAATGGGAGATTCCGATGCTGCCTCATCTATGAAACGTGTGCCGGGGGTTTCGGTTGATGGAGGAAAGTATGTATATGTGCGCGGACTTGGTGACAGATATACCAAAACTATCTTAAACGGGGTAGATCTTCCAGGGCTTGATCCTGACAGAAATACACTTCAGATGGACATATTCCCAACCAGCATAATTGATAATATAGTTGTTCACAAATCATTCAGTGCAGAGTTACCGGCAGATTTTACCGGAGGAGTAATTGATATTGGAATCAAGGATTTCCCTGAACAGAAAAAAGGTAATTTATCTGTCAGTACTGGTTACAATCACGATTTTCATTTTAAAAATGATTACCTCGCATATGAGGGCGGAAAAACCGACTTTCTTGGTTTTGATGATGGTACAAGAAAAATCCCGGCAACCACTGATATTCCGTTTTTTACTGATGTAGTCGGAAATTCATCCGGCGAAAAGGGGCTTCGTTACAGGGAAATTCTTGAAAGCTTCAATCCCACAATGGCTACAATGAAACAAAATAGTTTCATGGATTATGGGTTTGGTGCCTCCCTGGGAAATCAGGTTGCATTGAAAAAGCTGACCCTCGGATTTAACTTTGGGGTTTCATATAAAAACAATACTGAATTTTATAAAAATGCCGAATATGGGCGTTATGGCCTTTCTACCAATCCTGATATATATGAATTGAATGTCCGGGAATTTCAGATAGGAGATTTTGGTATTAACAGTGTCTTGCTTAGCGGACTGGCAGGTTTTGCAGTAAAAACACTTAACTCAAAATATCGTATAAACCTCATTCATCTGCAAAACGGAGAGTCTAAAGCTGGAATATTCAACTATAAAAGCACAGACCAGGGTAGTAACTTCGAAGGTATCCAACATAACCTGGAATATAATCAACGTTCTCTTACTAACCTTCTTTTGGATGGCAAGCACTCTATAAATGGCTCTGATTGGAATATCGTCTGGAAACTCTCACCTACTATTTCTAAAATAAGTGATCCTGATGTCCGCTTCGCCAGATATGTTGTCGAAAATGGTAATTACCTGGTTAATACCGAGTCGGGATTTCCGGAAAGAATCTGGAGAGATTTGTCAGAAATTAATATGACAGGTCTCTTACATGTAACCAAAGAATATACCTTCAGAGGTGAAAAGTCAAAATTAAATTTCGGAGGAGCATATACCTTTAAAGAGCGTGATTTCCTAATACGCAAATACTCCATGAACATACGTAATGTGCCAATGACAGGTGATCCCAATGAACTTTTCAGACCAGAAAATCTATGGCCTCTAAATGGAACTGCAACTTCAAGCGGAACAACATATGAAGCAAGCTTCATACCTGATAATCCTAACCAGTTTAATGCAAGTTCTAGTAATTTTGCCGGATATGTATCAACTGAACTAAGCCTCCTGAAAAATCTTCGGGCTATAATAGGTATCCGTGTTGAAAATTTTGTTCAGCGGTATACCGGTCAGGACCAACTGGGAATTAATGTTTTAAATAATGATAAAGTCCTTGATAATCTCGACTTTTTCCCATCACTGAACTTTATTTATAGCTTGTCTGAAAAACAGAATCTACGCTTCTCATATGCTAATACCATTGCCCGACCATCATTTAAAGAATTATCATATGCTGAGATATCTGACCCCATAAGTAACCGTACCTTCATCGGAGGTTTATTCCGCGATGCAAATGATGTTCTTGGCATAGAATACTGGGATGGGAAACTGGTTAGCTCTTACATCCACAATTTTGATCTTCGCTGGGAACTATTCCAGGCTAACGGTCAGATGGTTTCATTAAGCGGATTCTACAAGAATTTTAAAAACCCTATAGAAATTGTACAGTTTGCTACCACACAAAAAGGATCATTTCAGCCAAGGAATGTAGGTGACGGGAAAGTATTGGGAATTGAAATCGAGTTTCGCCAGCGTCTTGATCTTATAGGAGCATCTCTCAAAAACTTCAGCCTCACTTCCAACTTTTCAGCAACCAAATCAAGCATAGAATTGAGCTTAACTGAGTACACTTCAAGGACTGATAATGCACGTATAGGCCAAACTATAGATAAATACCGTGACATGGCAGGTCAGGCACCTTATATTCTGAACAGCGGTTTCTCATATAACGGAGTTGAAAATGGATTCTGGAAAGGATTTGAAGCCGGACTATATTATAACGTTCAGGGAACTACCTTAATGTATGTTGGCATTGCTGACCGCCCAGATATTTATACCTTACCATTTCACAGCTTAAATCTCAATATCAGTAAGAGTCTGGGTAAAGAAAAACGCACACAGGTTGAATTTAAAATAGACAACCTGCTTAATTCAGAAAAAAAATCAATATTCAAATCATTTAATGTTACCGATCCATTCTTTACAAAATTAGAACCCGGGATAACGTTTCAATTCAAGTTAAGCTATAATCTCTTTTAGGATAAAATTTTAGTATCCGCTACCGTTTAGAATTTCTGGTCATTTTGCCCGGAGGCTGTTCCCTTAAGATCAGCCTCTCTTTTTTTGAATGAATAATGTGTAACATTTTTGTAACAATTAAGTAATATATCTGTTACTTTTTTGTTACATTTTTGTACCGTTTTTGAATCATCACTGTAATTTTAATGGCTTAGTTTCGTATGCATATAAAACTATTTTTTTTGATTATTCCGGCATTAATTATTCTCTCTTCAAACCAGGTCAGGGCGCAAACTGACATTGACTCCTTCAAACCCAATGGAAAACCATTGGTTTTGATTTTTACAAATGCTAATACAGCATTTAATAAGGATGGAAATTCACCGGCTTTTGAAATAACAAGAGCTTACCTGGGCTACGAATATTTTTTCAGTAAAAATATTTCATCGAGGATTAATATTGATGTAGCTGATCCCGGTGCAGGAGGATTACAGATGACAGCATTCATCAAGAATGCTTACCTGCAATATAAAAATAATGGGTTCTCAGCACGCCTGGGTATGATAGGTGTCGACCAGTATAATTTACTGGAAAAACACTGGGGCTACCGTTATATCTACAAGTCTTTTCAGGACGAATATAAATTTGGTCCAAGTGCCGATCTGGGAGCGGCTTTCGCATACTCTCCTTCAGAAAAAATCTCAATTGATTTTTCAATACTAAATGGGGAGGGTTATAAAAAAATAGAA
Organism: Bacteroidales bacterium; assembly: GCA_038325595.1. Taxonomy (GTDB): domain Bacteria; phylum Bacteroidota; class Bacteroidia; order Bacteroidales; family VadinHA17; genus LD21. The sequence goes on from JBBQJD010000002.1 coordinate 30,397, forward strand.
TCAGATAGTACATTAAAAACAACTTTTGGATTAACACTAAGACCGCTAAAGGGATTGGAGCTTAGAGGTTATTTTGACCGGATGAAAAAGGATTATGCCCAGACGTCAGTTGCACTTTTTGCCGGTTATACCATTAATAAAATTAAGGCAGGTGCAGAATATAATATCCAGAAAAATCATGGCATGATAAATCAACAGGATTATTCGGGAATATCAATCTATTCTTCACTGGCTCTTTCCGGTAAATTCAGCGTGTTCGCACGTTATGATTACCTGTGGTCAGAAGATCTGCCTTATGCAGAGAGTCCATGGAATGAATCCAATGACGGACAGGCGTTTATTGCAGGATTTGAGTATTCGCCTGTACAGGGCGTCAGGATAGCACCTTCATATATTGGCTGGTTACCTTCTGAAGATGTAAACCCCCTGACATCAACAATTGCCTTAAATTTTGAAATAAAATTTTAATAAAATCCAATAGAATTAAAACTTGAAAGAATGAAAAATGTAATAATGCTCACAACAATACTGGTGCTAATGGTTTCGTGCAATAGTACCGGGGAAAAAGGTTCCGGAGATAAGGTAAAATCCATTACTGCAGCAGGAGCAACGTTCCCGGCGCCATTCTATAACCTTGCTTTTAAAAAATATAGTGAAATTGCAGGAATACAATTCTCTTATGGCAGTATAGGATCAGGCGGAGGCATTCGGAGCCTTGCCGACAAAGTTGTGGATTTCGGTGCAACTGATGCTTACCTGTCAGATAAAGAAATGGCTGATTTACAGGCAGAAATTGTGCACATACCTACGTGTCTGGGTGCAGTTGTAGTTGCCTACAATGTTCCCGGAGTTGAAACTCTCAATCTGACACCTGAACTTCTTGAAAGCATCTTTTTGGGAATTATTGATCAATGGAATGATCCAAAGATACAAGCCATAAATAAAGGAAAAGAATTACCCGATATGAAAATTACCGTTGTATACAGATCCGATGGCAGTGGTACAACATATATTTTCAGTGATTATATGAGCAAGGTCAGCAAATTGTGGGCCGACAAGCTTGGAACCGGGAAATCTCTTAACTGGCCAGTTGGCAACGGTGCAAAGGGGAATCCGGGTGTTGCCGGAACAATAAGTCAGTCAGCAGGCTCAATCGGATACATAGGATCTGAATATGCATTCGCCCAAAAAATACCGTACGCACTTGTGCAAAACAGTGCCGGAAATTTTGTTACTCCTGAAATCAGATCAGTGAGTTCAGCTGCCAGGGGAGAGATCTCTGCAGACACCAGGACAATGGTGACAAATTCTTCTGATCCCGAAGCTTATCCGATAAGCGGTTTTACATGGATCATTCTATATAAGGAACAGTCATATGACGGACGTTCAATTGAAAAAGCGAGAGAAATATTAAAATTTCTGGATTGGCTTGTAAGCACTGATGGTCAGGCAATTGCAGAAAGCGTAAATTATGCTTCACTGCCTTCTGATGTTTCATCCGTGGCTAAAAAAATTCTCAGGTCGGTTACTTTTGGCGGAAATCAGATCTTAGAATAACATTTGTGAATGAACAGCGATAAGATTACACGAATATTTCTTTTTTCAGCTTCACTGATAGTAATAATAATATCAGCTGGAATAGTTCTTTCTCTTATAGGTGGATCTATTCCGGCATTTAAAGAATTCGGCCTCAGCTTCATATTCAATAACGTCTGGGACCCGACAGCCGGAAGAGAGAACTATGGAGCTTTTCCATTTATTGCAGGTACACTGATTACTTCAATACTCGCTTTGATCATATGTATACCACTGGCCATCTCAACATCTCTTTTTATTGCAGAGTATTTCAGAAACACGCGCATTTCTCAGGTCCTGAGCTCTCTGATAGATCTTCTTGCCGGAATTCCTTCAATAATCTATGGTTTATGGGGTTTCTATACACTGAGGCCATTTATCGCAAGCCTGGGCCTGAGCGACCAGGGATTTGGTATTTTCACGTCCGCCATTATTCTTGCAATTATGATTATTCCATATGCCACTTCGCTGAGTACAGAAATAATTGCAATGGTTCCTGATGAATTAAAAGAAGCTGCCTATTCATTGGGCGCTACACGGTTTGAAGTCATTTTTAATATAATTCTTCCGAATGCCGGATCAGGGATCATTGCAAGTTATATACTGGCTTTCGGGAGGGCTCTCGGGGAAACAATGGCTGTCACAATGCTTATTGGAAATTCAAACGTTGTCCCTTCAGGGTTGTTTGACACCGGCAACACTATGGCAAGTATAATTGCTAACCAGTTTGGAGAAGCTTCAGGATTGAAACTGAGTGCACTGATAGCCATAGGACTTATACTGTTTGCAATAACCGGAATCGTTAATGGAATAGGAAAATATCTAATCAGGAAATTTGCATAACAGGATGATAATGACAGGGAGTGTTGCTTATAAATTAACCCATAATATACAATCACGGTATAAAAAAAATACAATATTCCGCGGGATCATCATTGGTATGTCGTTACTGACTGTAATTCCTATTATTTTTATTGTAAGCAAGATTATCATTAATGGGATTGGCCAGATAAATTTAAGTTTTTTGGTCAGTACCTCCCCTGACTCACTTCAGGCAATGACGGCCATTGCCAATAATGAGACAATACCCGGAGGTATTGCCAATGGTATCCTGGGAACATTCCTGATCGTTCTTCTTGCATCTGTTATGGCAATACCCATTGGAATGATGATTGGAATATATCTCTATGAGAATCAATATCATAAGTATTCTGCCTTTATCAGAAATATAGCGGAGATCCTTCAGGGGGTGCCATCAATTGTAATTGGGATTATATCTTATTTATGGATTGTTAAGAATGTTACACATGGCTTTTCAGCATTTGCAGGAAGTGTTGCTCTTTCAATAATGATGATTCCAATGTTAATAAGATCGACTGAAGAGACTCTGAAAATGATACCTAATGAGATCAGGGAAGCCGCTTTTGCTCTCGGAACTCCATATCACCGGGTTATTTTAAAAGTTCTGATACCTACAGGTTTCAGTGGTTTGTCTACAGGCATTTTACTTTCACTCTCCAGAATCCTGGGAGAAACTGCCCCTTTGATGATGACTGCATTAGGCAGTTCATTCATTAACTTCGATTTAACAAAACCAACAAGCGCGGTCCCCCTTCTTATATGGGAATTTTATAATGACCCAAATATGGTAAGTCTGGTATGGAGTTCAGCACTTTTTCTTATGACTTTTGTTTTATTACTTAACATATTATCCCGCAGGGTAGCTGCAAAACGCCTGAATAGTAGAAAAAGATGACAGAAACCTCAATCATTATTGATAATCCGGTACTTAAAGTCAAAGACCTTTCTATTTCTTATGAGAAAGGTAAACCTGCTGTAAAACAAGTAAATACGGACATTGAAGAAAAAGCAATTACAGCTATAATGGGTCCTTCAGGCTGTGGCAAAAGCACTCTTCTGCGAGCTTTCAACAGAATGCATGAATTATATCCTAATATTCAAACAACAGGCGAGGTATATTTAAAAGGGCAAGAGATTCATGAAATGTCAACTATCGAATTAAGACGCAAAATAGGCATGGTATTCCAGAGACCTAATCCTTTCCCAACCATGAGCATTTATGAAAATGTGATTGCAGGATACAAGCTTAACGGAATAAAGCTGAAAAGGGAAGAACGTGATGAGATTGTTGAAAGTGCTTTGAAAAATGTGACATTATGGGATGAAGTTAAAGATTCACTATTTAAGAAAGGAACATTTCTTTCCGGAGGACAGCAGCAACGGCTTTGTATAGCCCGGACAATTGCGTTTAACCCGGATGTGCTTCTTCTTGACGAACCCACGTCGGCTCTCGACCCTGTGGCAACGGCCCATATTGAAGATCTTCTTGCTCAGCTTAAAAAGGATTATACAATCTTGCTTGTCACTCACAATATGTCACAGGCAGCAAGGATCAGCGATAATTCAATATTCATGTACCTGGGAGAACTCGTTGAATACGGGAAAACAGATACAATGTTCACCAACCCGAAAGATACGAGAACAGAAGGATATCTGACAGGCAAATTCGGATAAGATGTCGAAAATAATTAACTTGTAAATAATTCACCAAATAATGAATACAAAGAAAGATCAATCAATTCAGGATATTATGAACAGTTTCCAGGAAATGGCTAACCTGGTACTTGCACAATTGTCCCTTATTGAAAAATTAATGACCGGTAATCAGAAAACCGGACAGGAGGAGCTTATTGAAAGAATTAAGAAAAATGAAGATGAAATTGATAAATACGAGATTTCTATCAGCGATAAATTCATAAACACTATTGTACTGTATCAGCCTGTCGCTTCAGATATCCGGAAAATTGTAGCTGTGTACAGAATGACAATAAACCTGGAACGAATCGGTGATCAGGTAATGAATATTTCGTATACTATCGGAGAGTTAATGAACACGGAAGAATACAAAGGAATGTCGGAAATGATACTGAGTATGCTTCTTTCAGGTAAGATGATGGTCGAAAAGTCATTGCTTTCATTTGTGAACAGTGATCCGGATTATGCAATCTGGACAATTAAAAATGATCCTATAATCGATGAAATGAATCAGAAACTCCTGATAAACAGCATCTCCAAAGCAAAGATCAGTGAAAAGACAAAAGAAATGCTCCTGAGCTATGTAGAACTAAAGAATATAATTGCCAATATTGAAAGAATTGCCGATCATGCCACAAACATTGCAGAAGCTACCATATACTCGCTTCAGGGAACTGATGTAAGGCATACGGATCTGGACAAAAAAAATAACTTATAAAAAAAATCCACATGAACCTTAGCGGAAAAAAAATCTTAATAGTTGATGACGAAGAGGACCTATGTGAAATTCTTCAATATAACCTCACTAATTCAGGCTTTATTGCTGAAGTAGTCCATTCAGCTGAAGAATCACTGAAAAAACCATTATACGAATATGATTTGTTTCTGCTGGATGTAATGATGGGAGGTATTTCAGGTTATAAACTGGCAGAAAAATTAAGAAAAGAATATAAGATCAATACTCCGATTATTTTTCTGACAGCTAAAAATACTGAAAATGATCTGCTTACAGGATTCAGTCTGGGAGCAGACGATTACATTTCCAAACCATTTTCTGTTAATGAATTAACAGTAAGGGTAAAGGCTGTTTTGAAAAGATCCGAATCAGAAACCAAAAAGAATAATGGAATACTGAAGTTCGGAGATATTGAACTTGACAATATCAGGAAAAGGGTACTGATTGACAATGAAAAAATTGATCTTACTAAAAAAGAATTTGAAATATTGCTGTTGCTCCTTGAGAACCAGGGCAAGGTTTTTACAAGGGAAGACATACTTCACAGGATCTGGGGAAGTGATGTGATTGTAACCAACAGGACTGTCGATGTTAATATTGCCAGACTCCGAAGTAAATTGGGTAAGTACGATTCATGTCTCAAAAATAAATCGGGTTACGGATATTTTTTAGAATTCTAGAACACACAGGAAAGAAAAAAATGATAAAAAGAAGCAAGTTCCGGAATAATCTGTTCATATACTACTTCAGTGTTTTCCTTTTATTCACATTGATCATTATCGGGTATTTATACCAGCGTGAGAAGAAATTCAGGATTGAAACCTTAAATGATGAATTATTAAATCTTACAAGAATCACAAATAATTATCTGATTGTAAATTCGGTTTACGAAAAGCGCAATTATCATATTGTCGATTCACTTGTCCAAATTCTTCCCCGGGACGAGCTCAGATTAACTATAGTCTCACCAACCGGAAATGTACTTTATGATAGTTTTATCAATGACTGGGCATCAATGGAAAATCACAAAGACAGGCCGGAAATAATGGAATCAACATTTTCAGATTTTGGCAGTAAAGTGAGAAAATCGAGTTCTACAGGAGTTGATTATTATTATTATTCGAAATTTTATAATAAATATTACATCAGGGCGGCGGTTGTCTATGACATCAGTGTTGTAAATTTCCTGACGGCAGAAAAAATGTTCCTTGTTGTCATCTTCTTTATTTTCATAATTATATGGATTGTATTACAAATGGTGACAAACAAATTTGCTGAATCCATAACGAAACTAAAAGACTTTGCTGTCAGGGTTAACCATAATGAGCCAATTGATCAAAACATAATATTCCCGAAAAATGAACTGGGTATAATCAGCGAGGAAATTATAAGTATCTATAAAAATCTTCATAAAGCAAAAGATGAACTGTCAGTGGAAAAAGAAAAACTTTTCAATCATCTGAATGTACTCAATGAAGGAATTGCTTTTTTTTCAAAAAATAATGATAAAATACTGACTAACAATCTTTTCATTCAATACATGAACCTCATTTCCGGAGAGCTCACATTATCATCTTCCAACTTTTTTAAAATAAGTGAATTTAAACCTGTTTTAGATTTCATAAATACTCACAAAAGCAGGGAACACAAACCCAATGATTATCCCGGAATAGATTATCAAATAGCTAAAAACGGCAAATACTTCCATGTCAGGTGTATCTGGTTTCACGATGAAACTCTTGAGGTAATTCTGAGTGATATTACAAATGTTGAAACAAACAGATTAATAAAACAACAAATGACCTCCAACATAGCCCATGAGCTGAAAACACCGGTTTCGTCAATTAAAGGTTATATTGAAACTCTGTTAGCAAATGATAACATCGAACCGGCAAAACAAAGATATTTCCTTGAGAGAGCACTTAATCAGTCTGACAGACTTACACAATTGATCAGTGATATCTCCATACTGAATAAAATTGAAGAAGCTGGCAGCAATTTCAACTTTGAAAGAATAAAGATCAATGAAGTAATCTGCGAGGTAAAGGATAATTTCAAATCTGCTATTGAAGTAAGGAAAATGAATGTATTATGTGATATCAAAGAGGAAATATATATCAATGGTAACAGGTCCCTCCTTCTGTCAGTATTTCAAAATCTTCTTGAGAATTCAATAAATTATGCCGGGGAAAATAGCATCGTTAAAATAAGATTAATCCATGAGGATGAAAATTATTACCATTTTTCCTTTTCAGACAATGGAACAGGTATTCCCGAAGAACACATGCCAAGGATTTTTGAACGTTTCTACAGGGTCGACTCAGGAAGATCAAGGAAACAGGGAGGCACAGGACTTGGTTTATCTATAGTAAAAAATGCGGTTCTGCTTCATAAGGGAGAGATCTCAGTAAAAAATGCAGCAGGTGGCGGTACGGAGTTTATTTTCTCATTACATAAATAGAAAATACATCAATCAACCATCCTATCTTACCCCCTCTGAAGCTAAAATTGGTTGTATATAACTAATATTATGGTATTTAACTTTCCCCCCTTTGAAGCTAATCTTTATACACATCTGGTAAATTAGCTAATTTCCTGAAGCGAGAAGGGGGTTCCTCACTGCGTTCGGAATGACATTCAAGTAGCTATATATGAGGAGGAAGAAGCGGCGATTCGAACCTCAAAAAAGTAGATATAAATAAATCATTCGAATCGCCGCTTCTTCCTCCACAAAAATAAATTGCATTGTCATCCCGAATTTTCGCAAACCCTGAGCCTGCGAGGGGTTGGCGAAAATGAGGGATCCCCTTCTCGTTGAGACAAATTAAATGTGAGAAGAGATTAACTTCAAAAAGGAGGACTTGTCCCGCCTCAGCGGGAGCCTGCCCCGCAAAAGCGGGGGGAAACTTATATGATTATATATCTGTGTCTTACAAGTAATATTGACTCATATAATCAATATGAAGTTTCCTTAGGTTGACGGCTATGCCCCTGACCCTCCCAATGCTCGGGACAGGCTCTCCTCCGGCGTGGGAGGGGGCTAACCTTCAGTAAATCAAGATTAAACATCTCAGCTTTGGCACCGAAAAACATATCCTTTTTAATAACCTTCTTAATTGTCCCCATAAAAAATTCAGGATAAGCTATTATCCTGAATTTAAGCCCCTCTCACTCCGGGAGAGGGGTTTGGGGAGAGGTGGGATTAGCCTAAAACCAATACCCGAAATTGGCTGAAAGAGTCGGCACCTTTACAGCATTTGAATAACCCATTATAATATCAATTGGTCCGAAAATGGTTTTCATGGAATAGTTAATACCTCCTCCCCAGATCATTCGACTGTCCCTGTGATTCATTATATCGTTACTCTGGTAAAGAGCATTTGCCATTAATGAGAAATAGTGCTTTTCAGATAATTTATATCTCAATCCGGCAAGACCTGCTACTGCAAACCTGTCAACAAGATTTACGGGTGAAAGTCCTACAAAGGGGATGTGATAATCGAAATACTGTGAATACGGGGCCCCCCCTGCCATTGTAGTTTTAAAAGCCGGATAATTACGGTTGAAAATAGTACGGTTATAAAGATTAAGCAATACTGTAGTCTTCTCCGACAGAGGAATAAAATTTCTCATCCTGAATAAAAAAATATGACTGAGATCATTGCTCACACCCAATCTTCCCTGTAAAGAATACTCTGAATATAGCTCAGTACCTTTCTCAGGGAAATAGTAATCATCAAGATTATCGATCGATGTATAGAGATAAATGCTTGAAAGAAAGCTATTTCTATCATAACTTATTGTATCAGAACCATTTCGGATATAAATATCTCCTCTGTAATACTCTTCTTTTGTACCTATTCCTATTAAATTCTGCTGAAATAAACGCTTGTATATGTATATCGATGCTGAGGAATAGAATAAATTGGCTTCGTACAATCTCTCCCTGTTCTCATATATATTGTAGTTACGGTATCTGCCTTTCATTTCGAAGCCTGTTATGGGAAAAGTACCTCCATTCGTTTCTGCAATAAACCGTAATCCGGGATTCGCCGACAATTCAGCACTTGCTGAAATTTGGCCGATATGATGAGCGTAGTTCTTACTGGTTATATTAACCATTAGTGCTGCTGCATCAGTTGTATTTACCCTGAATCCGATATTTTGAGATACCAGGTTTCTTTCCGTTATATTCAGATTAAGTGTTTTCCCGTTATTATCCTTATTATCAACCAGATTAAAATAGATGAGATCGAAAATACCATATCCGTATAACTGGTTAATTACCGATTTAATATCCTCATACGTATAATATCCGGGTGTTTCCATATCAATACTCTTCAGAAGTGATGCTGCATCAATTTCAAACTTCCCTGATAATGAGATCCCGGTTATAAGCCATTTTTCGGGAGCAACATATTCCCTCGATATCTTTCGCGGCTTGAGGTTATAAAGGCTCATCATTTCCCTTATCTCTGTTCTCATTTTATCCGCTGCAACTTCTCCACGTGTAATAAGGGTATCGACGGCTTCATTTACAAAACTGGCTGTGCTGTAACCGTTTATATCAGGTTTAATAACAATATTGCAAAGTTGGGTGTTTACCATGTCTTTACTCTGGTTCAGGAAGCTTACCAGCTGACCAAAGACATTCTGCATTGATTTCAGTTTATCCCTGTCAAAAAACCCATAGGAAATATCTACTCCAATAATTACATCGGCACCCATCTTCTTTGCCACATCAACCGGAAAATTATTTATTGCACCCCCATCTATCAAAAGCATGCTATCGCGCTCAGGTGATTGAAAAACTCCCGGTACAGCCATACTTGCAAACATTGCTGTAGGTAAAAATCCGCTATTTAAAATCACTTCCTGACCTGATTCAAGATTAGCTGCAACACAAGCATACGAGATAGGCAACTTACTGAAATCCATACTATAAGGAACACTTCCGGCTATGCCACATAATAAATTCAGTGCATTCTGGCCTTTGATGACACCAAGAGGAAGGCTTATCTTTCTGTGTTCATCAATAATCAATGAGAAAAGATACCGCTGCTGTAGCTCACGGTCATTTTTCGAAAGGTAAAGACGTGGAAACTCGTCGAAAATCAGAGACTTCCAGTTCTGTTTCTTGCATATGGCCTCAATTTCAGAAGCTGAATAACCCAGTGAATACACTCCTCCTACCAGGCTGCCCATACTCGTCCCTACAATAATATCGATCGGCACACCTTCTTCTTCAAGAACTTTCAAAACACCTATATGTGCAAATCCTTTTGCCCCGCCTCCACTGAGAACAACTGCCACTTTTGGTCTTATCGGAGGTGCTGTGAGAAGCTGACCAACTATGCTATTACAGGAGAATATTGTTAAAATTACAACAAGCAGGATTATCTGATAAAGTCTTCCTGAACAACAATCAATCATGATATGGACCGTTTAAAGATGAACTTATCATTGAAGCTGATTAGTTCTTTTGTTATATCTTTAACAAATAATAGTTTGTTTTGGTATTGAAATCTGAACAAATTTTCAATATCATCATCAAGCATGTTAAAACAATACCTTATCCTAAATTATCGGGGAATATGATCATGAAGCATAAAGCCAAAATATATTTTCCCCGGTCTTGCGGTTTTAGCATATATCCCTGAAAAGTTTCAATACAGCTTATATACTTGAATTAATAGTGGCTTCTAATTCCTGAAAATATGCCAAAATGTAAGGACGACAAGCAGTCCAAATAATATTGTAAGGCCTGCTTCAATGAGAAGACTTTCAAAATTATTCCTTCTATCTTCAGTTATCTTCTTGTTTGTATTATTCATTTTATTATATAATTATCCTGCACATTGAGTTCTCAAAGATCTGTCAAACAATAGTTTCTCTTAAAAAATTCTCTGCTTCAAACCAGTCATTTTCCGGAGTGCCTTGTTCTCCGCGTTCTATACGTTGATTGTAAATTTCCAATGCTCTCTCACGGATCTCTTCTTCATCAGGTGAGTAACTATTGATAATAACTTGCTTGCTTTTCACAACGCCTGAATTTTTTGAAGTTCTTTCCGCCTTGCTGGTTGTTTTTGAAGTTTTCATGTCAGTTAATATATTAATTGATTTTTTGTTTCTATGAACCAAATTTAAAAGCCATTATTAATTGAAGTTGCATTTATCTGCTACAATTTCATTAAGCATTTCTTACTCAATGGGCCATGTGTAGCAGAAATGTAATAATCAAACACCTTATGAGTGAGGCTGAGTGTGAAGCTATTCAACCAAGATTGGTACAGGAAAGTTAACCGGAATTATTACTGTAAACAGAGCTCCTTTCCCTGGTTGACTTTTAAGGTCAATTGTTCCTCCCAACTTCTCTACAATTGTTTTTGCAATGTATAAACCAAGGCCTGTTGAAGATTCATTTGCGGTTGGTTGAGCACTTAATCTCTGAAATTTTCTAAATACTTTTTTAAAATCGCTTTCAGTAAATCCGGGGCCATTATCTTTTATTGATATTTCAATATTATTACCCGATTGTTGCAGAAGAACATTAATTTCCAATCCATGCCCGGAATATTTAATAGCATTGGATAATAAATTATCAACGACTTCTTTGATTTTGAGTTTATCAGATGTAATGTAGTAAGGAATATTGATGTTTTCAAAGTTGATTTTTTGCATCTTCTTTTCGGCCGAATATTTAAAAGATCTGACTACAGAATTCATGAATTCTCCTATTTCAAATTTGGAGAATTCAAATTTATATTCAATAGAATCATTTATTGTAGAAGTCAGAAAGCTGGTAACAAGATCATCCATCTGGATTGCAGTCTTATGAATATTGCCGGCGAATTCTTTGCATTTTTCTATATCATTATTACAGGTTATCAGATTCGAGAATCCAAGAATCAAAGAAATAGGGTTCCTCAGGTCGTGAGTTGTGATTTCAAGAACCTCCTTTTTAAACTCATTGGCTTTATTAAGCAATTCATTCATTTCCGACTGAATTTTGTTTTGGGCAACCAGCAACTGGTAAAAATCCAATACCGCCAACTCATTGTTGTCACAATCAACAATGACAGGTTCAAAGATATCAGAGTCAATTCGTTGAATCGCTTTAAGTGTAGCTTTAATTATTGAAGTCCCGGAACTCAATACCAGGTATTTGCCCGAAGTGTTATTCCTCAGGTATGTGTCAATTGTGCGCTTCGAATAAAGGCTATACATGAATGGCCTGCTCATTAATTCCAGAAATTTATTCTTCGACAACAATCCACATAGCTGTCCGTCTCTTAGCAATAAGATTCCGGGAATAGATTTATCCATCTCAAAAATATGATATACATTAGTGAATATATCTGATATTTCCACAGAGGTGTTTGTCAAAATTAAATCACCAACAACAGAATTTATGTTTAATTTATGATTCATTAAAACCAGATATATCAGCCTTCAAAATATGTGCTTATCAGTGATTCGATTCTTTCTTTGTAAATCGGTTTAGTTATATAATCATCACAACCAGAGGCCAGGGCTTTTTTGCGTTCTTCGGGAAGAGCATTTGCCGTTTGAGCAATGATACGTAGACAAGGTCGTTTTTCTTTGATCTTTCTGGTTGCCTCATAACCATTAGTATTTGGCAATCTGATATCCATGAGAACCAGATCAATTTCAAGATGATCAAGTGACATTTCAATTGCCTGATTGCCATCTTTAGCCCATAAAACACTGAATCCCATAGGAATTAACAAATACTGAAGGTAAATAAAATTCATCTCTATATCATCTACAATTAAACATGTTTTCAGACTCTTTGATTCAGATTTTAAAGTACATTTTTCAGCTGGTCCCACTGAGGTTTTTGTGCAGGGTAACGAAAAAAAGAAAGTAGTTCCACTACCCGCCTTTGATTCCAACCAGATTATTCCTCCAAGCATGTTAACATATTTTTGAACAAGGGTAAGCCCTAAACCTGATCCTCTGTAATCTCTGGATATATGGCTGCCAGCCTGCAAAAATGGCTGAAAAATACTTTCTTGCTGGGCCTGATCAATACCAACCCCGGAGTCCTTGACAAAGAAAATGAAACTATTATCCTGTATTTGATATCCAAAATCAACAAATCCGGAAAGGGTGTGCTGTATTGCATTATCTATCAGGTTTGTAAGAATTTTTTTAAGCTTAACCTTGTCAGATTGAAAAGAGATGTTATTATAAGATTTATTGATATCAAGACCAAGCTTAAGGTTCTTATTCAATGCTGCTGGTAAATAACTCTCATAAATATCCATTAAAAAACTATTGATGGTGACAGCACTATTATTGATTTCCATATTTCTTGACTCTATATTTGCCAGATCAAGAACATCATTTACAGTCCCCAGCAATTGGTTACAGCACATATGAATCATTTCTTTGTATTCCTTTCTTGCTGTCTGATCCAGATCACATTCACATAAAAGATGGGCACACCCCACAATTCCATTCATAGGTGTCCTTATTTCGTGGCTCATATTAGATATAAAAGCCGATTTAAACAGGTTGAATTCTTCAGCTTTTTCCGTCGATTTTATGACATCACTTTCGATTTTATTTTGCTGGGAAATGTCCTTAATTACACCAACTCTGTTTCCTCTCTGCGTAACTCTGTGTAACTATTTCGAGATTAAAACTTACACAGAGAACCACAGAGAACCACAGAGGTACACAGAGTTATTTTTTAGTAAATAAGGGTTTAAATGAATTGTAACATTTGTTACAATTTGTATTTTGATTTCCTCTGTGAAACTCTGTGGCTTCTCTGTGAAACTCTGTGGCTTCTCTGTGTAACTCTGTGGCTTCTCTGTGTAACTCTGTGTAACTCTGTGTAACTCTGTGTAACAATTTTCTACTCCAGATATAAGAAATTGTCTTGCTTTTCTTCTACCTCCCCTATAATTGCAGAATCTGTTAATCCTGCAGAATGAAGATCTTTCATTACTGATTCAGCTTTTCCCGGTTCAACACACATAAGCAATCCTCCTGAAGTCTGTGCATCAAAAGCTATCATCTTCAGATTATAATTAAGATCAGCAGCCGTAAAAAGATGTTCTTCAACATATTCCAGGTTCCGGAACGATGCTCCCGGAATACAGCCATCATCAATAAGCCTGTATGTATTTCCAATGAGTGGAACCTTTTTCAGATCGATCCTTATCGTGACGTTACTGGCTTTTGCCAGTTTAAAAGCATGACCTGCAAGTCCGAATCCGGTTACATCAGTGGCTCCTTTTATGCTATGTTTCTTCATCACCTCTGCGCCCGATTTATTGAGGAGCTTCATGAGTCTTTTAGCTTCTGAAATATCAGAATCTTCAGCAAGGTTCAACCTTTGGGCAGCCATTATTACCCCGGTTCCGATTGGTTTCGTAAGTATCAGAAGATCTCCCGGCCTGGCTCCAGCGTTTGTGATAATTTTTCCAGGATGAACAAAACCTGTAACAGCAAGTCCGTACTTCGGAGGAGAGTCATCGATGGTATGTCCGCCAATTATCCTTACACCAGCTTCACTGGCTTTATCAAACCCGCCTTTAATTATCTCAGCATAAGCTTCCATCGGTAATTTTGCAGCCGGAAACATCATTATATTCAGGGCAAGAACAGGATCTCCTCCCATTGCATAAACATCTGATATTGAATTCGCTGCCGCAATCTGTCCGAACTCATATGGATCGCTGCATACAGGAGGAAAAAAATCAGTTGTCAGCACCAGCGCAAGCTCATCGTTGATCCTATAAACTCCTGCATCATCATGGGTATCAATATCTACCAGTATATTAGGATCAGCAGGCAGAGGAAGAAATTTCAGTATCTCTTCAAGCTGCTTCGGAGGGATCTTTGAGGAACAACCGCCAGATTCAACGAACTGGAGAAGATCAACTTTCATTTTCATCTGATTATCAGGGTTTAATAACACTGGTTGCAGAAGCCATTATCTGTGCAATTTCAAACATATTACTTACCGATCCTATTTTGATCTTATCTTCGAGAAAGTAGTGTTTGATGCAGGTGCCGCATAAAAACAGCTCCACTCCCATCTTTTCAAGTTCCCTCAGGTGTTCGATAACAAAGGATTCCTCAGTACCCATAAATACACCCTTATTATAAAAGACCATCCTTGAAGGCAGAACATCAAGATCACTGACAGCCTTAACAAAATTTGCCAGAAGCAGGTAACCAAGCTTCTCATCACCCTCTCCCATCTTGTCGGATGAAAAAGCAATGACAAAATTACCTTTGTTAAAATGAGGAATCTCAGTTTTACAATAGGCTTCAGCATCAGTTATCTCAACCTTGCCTTTTATTTTGGTAACAGTCATGGTCCATGTACCGCCGGATTCAGTTACAATAAATTCTGTATTATTATCTTTAAAAAACCTGCTAAGGTTATTATATGAAGTCAGATTATCAGTCAATACCGAAAAAGATTCTCCTACGCCAATCTCCTTAAGGACTTTCTTTGCAGCGATAATAGGAGCCGGACATAACTGTCCTTTTGTATCTACAATTCTCATTTGAAAAATTTAAAATGATCTGCAAAAGTAAGAAAGATTTCAACCAAAACATTGCGGATTGCGGAATGTGGATTGCGGATTGTGGAATGTGGATTAAATCCGAAATCGAAAATCCGAAATCCGAAATCTTGGCATTGCGGATTGCGGAATGTGGATTGCGGAATGGTTGGAAACGGCTTAAATCCGAAATCCAAAATCCAAATTCCGAAATCGTAGAATTGCGGAGATTATTTAACAAATACTTTATAACTTTAACTACAATCGTGCTAACCTGTTAAGTTTGACCAGATCGCTGTTTAGAATAATTAATTATAAAATTACGATGATGGCTGAAAAATCTCAATCTGAGATTGCCGCCAATCCAAAATTCAAGAATCATGACAAAAGATGAACTTAAAACCCGCACTAAGCAATTCGCTTTAATGGTCATTAAAGTAGTTGAAGATCTTCCAACGTCTAAAGTAGGACATGTTATCGGAAATCAGATAATTCGTTCAGGAACTTCAGTAGCAGCTAATTATCGCTCTGCATGCAGAGCCCGAAGCAATCGTGATTTCATATCCAAAATCACTGTTGTAGAAGAGGAGTGCGATGAAACTCTTTTTTGGTTGGAGCTTATTCTGGAAGCTGGACTTCTAAGTAATAAAAAAGTAGACAATATTCTTAAGGAAGCTAATGAGCTCACAGCAATATTCACTGCATCTGGCAAAACTGCCCGTCAGAACAATCCTTAAATAATCCGAAATCCAAAATCCAAAATCTTAACATTGCGGATTGCGGAGTTGGGATTGCGGAACAGTTAGATTTGAACAACATTCCAATCCTTAAATAAATCCGAAATCGAAAATCCGAATTCCGAAAATCTCCTGTTGAACATATCCCCATGCTTCAGTGTTTTTAACAGTGTATCATACTGATTATAATTTACATATCACATGAATTATTACTGGTGGCAAACAGGAATTATTTATCAGATCTATCCTCGTTCCTTTCAGGACAGCAATAATGACGGAATAGGTGATCTCAGGGGTATTATAAAAAGGCTTGATTATCTGAAGTGGCTGGGTATTAAGGCTATATGGATTTCACCAATATATCCCTCTCCTATGGCTGATTTTGGATATGATATATCTGATTATAAAAATATTGATCCTGTATATGGAGATTTCACTGATTTTGATGAATTGCTTATTGAAGTCCACAACCGTGATATGAAGCTCATCATGGACCTTGTTCCAAATCATTCTTCCAGTCAGCATCCATGGTTTATTGAGTCAGGTTCATCAGGAGAAAATCCAAAACGCGACTGGTATATCTGGCAGGATCCCCTTCCCGATGGCAGTCCGCCCAACAACTGGCTCAGTGTATTCGGGGGACCAGCATGGGAATGGGATCATAAAACAGGTCAGTATTATTACCATGCATTTTTAAAGGAACAGCCTGATCTGAACTGGCGAAATCATGAGGTTCGAGGAGCATTTTATAACATAATGCGTTTCTGGCTCGATAAGGGCATCGATGGATTCAGATTTGACGTTATATGGCATCTGATAAAAGACAAGCAGTTGCGTAATAATCCGAAAAATACTGATTATGAGGAGCATATGCCTACTTATGATCAGCTTTTACCGGTTTATTCCACCGATCAGCCCGAAGTTCATGAGATCGTACAGCAAATGAGGTCAATTATAAATGATTATAACGAGCACATGATGATCGGAGAAATATATCTGCCGGTCCACAGACTAGTGACATACTACGGAAGTGAAAGTAACGGGGCTCATCTTCCGTTTAATTTTATGCTTTTATCAATTCCCTGGAACCCGCAGAAAATTGCATATGCCATCGATGAATATGAAAGTGCTTTGCCTGCAAATGCCTGGCCAAACTGGGTTCTGGGCAATCACGATCAGCCTCGCATAACAAGCCGTATAGGGATCCATCAGTCAAGGATTGCAGCAATGCTTCTTATGACATTGCGGGGAACTCCTACAATGTACTATGGCGATGAAATTGAAATGCGTGATGTACCGATACCTTTTGAGGAAATTCAGGATCCACAGGGGAAAAATATGCCTGATAAAAACCTGAGCCGCGATCCGGCAAGAACACCAATGCAATGGGATTCAACAAAGAATGCCGGTTTTTCAGCTGCAATACCATGGCTCAGGATTGACCCCAGGTACCACCGTATTAATGCAGAAGTTCAGAAAAAAGATCCTTACTCCATGCTGGTATTTTACAAAAAGCTGATAGAGCTAAGGCAAAAGGAACCATGCCTGATGCTGGGTACTTATACCCCGATTCATGCAGATCATCAGATGATTTTATATTTAAGGCGGTCAGAAGGTAAGCCGGGTTTTCTGATAGTTTTGAATTTAAGTCACCGCCCATGTTATTATACCACAAACCGCATATCATTGAAAGGAGTTATTGAAGTAGCTACATTTCCCGAACTGGAAGGAACAGTTATTGAAGGCACTCTGAATTTGAGCGGAGATGAGGGATTGATTATCAGATTATTTTAAAACCTTTTGGAATACAATCATATACCGATCATAATATGAGCACTATAAGCGCTGTACTCCTGCCACATAAACGTTGTATTTTTTCCGTATGGGCACCTGAGAAGGAAAGTATGGTGTTGCATATTGTGCATCCTTCGGAACAGGAGATCAGCATGAAAAAACATTTTCCTGGATATTTTTCAGTTATCCTCGATGATGTAACGGAAGGAGTAAGGTATTTTTATAAACCTGAGGGTAAGAGAGACTATCCTGATCCTGCATCCCATTATCAGCCTCAGGGTATATCAGGACCATCAGAAATTGTTGATCATAAAAGCTTTTGCTGGCATGACCATACATGGAAAGGAATTCCTCCGAAAGATTTGATATTATATGAAATTCATGTAGGCACCTTTTCTTATGAAGGCACGTTTGAAGCAATAATTCCGTACCTCGAAGAAATAGCATCCTCCGGAATTAATGCACTGGAATTAATGCCTGTTGCACAATTTCCGGGAGACCGAAACTGGGGATATGATGGTGTTTTTCCATATAGTGTACAGGATTCTTACGGCGGTCCGCAGGGATTAAAACTACTCGTTGATGCCTGTCATGCACTGGGAATTGCAGTATTTCTTGATGTAGTGTATAACCATCTTGGTCCCGAAGGAAATATATTCGCCGAATTCGGACCTTATTTCACAAATAAGTATCGTGTACCCTGGGGCGATGCAATAAACTTTGATGACGAATGGAGCGACGGGGTTCGGGAATTTTTTGCAGGCAATCCAAGCCACTGGTTTGATAATTACCACATTGATGGTGTCAGGGTTGATGCAATACATACGATATTTGATTCAGGAGCAGTTCATTTCTGGGATCTTATCCATCAGAAAATAAGGCTTTCTGAACAGAGAGCAGGAAGGAAGCTCTACATGATAGCTGAATCTGATTTTAACAGTCCCAGGATTGTCAGATCATCTGAAACAGGAGGATATAATTTTGATGCTCAGTGGCTTGATGATTTTCACCATGCACTATATGTATTGCTTGATAAAGATGGAAAGAGCCGGTATGGCGATTTTGGAGAAATAGAGCAGCTGGCCAAAGCATATACTGATGGATTTGTACACAGCGGCGAGTTTGTAACTTTCAGGAAACGAAAGCACGGTGCTTCATCAGCAGGTATTCCGGGAGACAGATTTGTAGCGTTCAATCAGAATCATGATCAGATAGGAAATCGCGTAAAGGGAGAGCGTCTTTCAGTACTTGTGGATTTTGAACGGCTGAAGCTGGCATCAGCTGCATTGATATTTTCACCTTACATACCCCTTCTATTTATGGGAGAGGAATATGGTGAGGATAATCCATTTTTTTATTTCTTCAGTTTCTCTGATCCGGAACTTGTAAAAGCTGTGAGGAAAGGAAGAAAAAAAGAATTTGAAAGTTACAAATGGAAAGAGGAACCACCTGATCCCCAGGACAAATCAACATTCAATAAATCAAAAATTGACCGGAATAAAAGACTGACCGGAAAGCACAGGATAATGCTTGAATGGACTAAAAAGCTTATTTCAATCAGGCGTTCATATAATGCTTTGCAAAACACTGAAAAAAATGATCTTCGCATATATCTGAATCATGAGATGGGTTTTATCCTCCATCGAAAAAGTGAAAATGAAGATGAGCATCTCCTGTTCTTTTTTAATTTTTCTGACAGTGCCATAACTTTTAACGTTCCATCTCAGTCAGATGAATGGATTAAAATACTTGACTCGAAAGACAGCAGATGGACCTATGAAGAACAGGATTCTGATAATTTTTCATCACCCGATGAAATAAAAGCAATCGATGAACTTACCACTTATCCCTGCAGCGTTGTTGTATATAGAGGAATTTTATAAAAGATTTTTAATATTTTGAATATGCTTACAGACATACAACAAAAAGAGGCCAATGCCTTTTACACTGAAGCACTTGAAATGCTCAACGCTAGCGGAGCTTCATACATGATTGGCGGCGCATTTGCTCTTTTTCATCATACAGGTATCTACAGGGATACAAAAGACCTCGATGTTTTCTGTAAATCGAACCAGTACCCTAAGATCCTGAAATTTTTTGGAGATAAAGGATACAAAATTGAGCTTACTGATGCCCGTTGGCTTGCCAAGATTTTTAAAGATGATTATTATATAGATGTAATATTTGATACAGTTAATAACATATGCCGTGTTGATGATCTCTGGTATAAACATGCCGTAAAAGCCGATTTCAAAGGTACCAGCGTTTTGCTTGTTGCTCCGGAAGAACTCATCTGGTGCAAAATTTATGTTCAGAACAGGGAACGATTCGATGGAGCTGATGTTAATCATTTGCTGCTTAAAAGCGGCAAAAATCTCGACTGGCACAGATTGCTCTATCATATGGAACAGCACTGGCACCTGCTGCTGGCGCAATTAATAATATTCCAGTTTGTGTATCCTTCTGACTTCCATGAAATTATACCAAAATGGCTTTTTGATGACCTGATGGCAAGGGGCCACGAACAATATGATCTTCCCTCACCGGTGGAAAAAGTATGCCGCGGTCCAATCATTGATCAGACCCAGTATAGTATTGATATAAAGGAGTGGGATTATAAGGTAATGACGATTATGACTGTATAGCAGAAGTGAGAAATGAGGCTTGATATAGAGAAGGGTGCTTGGTGTTTGGTGCTTGGTGCTGGTTGCTTTGTGAAGACTTGGTGTATTGGCCTTTGTGGCAACAAAATGAGAAATGAGGTGTAAGGAATTAGGTACTGAACTAAAAAATAGGTTTGGTCAATGGCGGAGGAAGTTGAAGGTAAAAAAAAGTTTGGAGTGAGCTAAAGTTTGGAGTACTTAAAGTTTTGCCCCCTGCCACCTGAAGGGAATTCTAAATCACAGAATCATAACCCTATGTACTCCAGGCACTTCAGGCACTTCAGGCACTTAATTTAAAAGAGTTTCAACTATGGCAGAAGAAGTTAAGAAGACCCGGATAGCAGCTGTTGCTGATATTCATGTTAAATCCACCGACAAAGGTGTGTGGGCTGACTATTTCAGGGAAATTTCCAAGCGTGCTGATATTTTTCTGATAGGAGGTGATCTGACATATACCGGCGATGAAGCCGAAGCTCATGTTTTATCGGAAGAACTTAAGAACTGCAACATTCCTGTGGTCACTGTCCTTGGAAATCACGATCACGAGAAAGGACGACAGAAGCTTATCCGTCAGATAATTCAGAATGAAAATGTACATGTTCTTGACGGAGAATCCATAGTGATAGGTAATGTGGGTATTGCAGGTATAAAGGGATTTGGTGGAGGTTTTGATACTCACATGCTGAGCTTATTCGGGGAAGAATCAATGAAAGCTTTTGTGAAAGAAGCTGTTAATGAAGCCCTTAGTCTCGACAGGGCGCTTAACAGGCTAGTTCAGGAATATGAGAACATAAAAAGAGTTGTGCTGATGCACTATGCTCCGATAAAAAATACAATTCTGGGAGAACCTGAACAGATTTTTCCTTTCCTGGGATGTTCACGCCTCGCTGAACCCCTGCACAGGCAGGAAATTATGGCAGTTTTCCACGGACATGCCCATAAAGGAGTGCTTGAGGGAGAAACTTCAAATGGATTGAAAGTCTACAATGTGGCAATTTCAGTTCTTCAGAAGGCCGGGTATACAGTCCCTGTGTATATCCTTGAAATCTGAGTCTGCAAATATTTCGATTTACCAGGAGAAGATAAATGACAAAAATTATTATGCATAAGATAAAAGACAAAAGTAAAAAGATAAAAGTCAGGCTTTACGCTTTACGCTTTACGCTCTCCACTCTGAAACTCTGATACTTTACGCTTTACGCTCTCCACTCTCCACTCTTCGCTCTCCACTCTCCACTCTCCACTTTACGCTTTACGCTCTCCGCTCTCCGCTCTCCACTCTCTTTACCTTTTGTCTTTTAAAAGAATCTCCCCCAGCTTTTTTAAGATTGTCCGTCCCCGTGAAGTAATTCCTGCAGTGCTGTCTTCCAGTATTATTTTTATCGATGCTGCCAGTTCAAGAGCAAGGTCAGGATATATCAACGACAACCTGTATAGAATTTCCATCGAATAAGCTTTAATAGCAATAGCTGAAAAACCCGATTTTAGTGCAGTAAAGCAGTGATCAGCAAGGATACCCTGATGTTTGCTGCTGAATCGTGACAAATCGCTCATTGATATTATACGTAGAAATGATCTTTCTGCACTTTCATTTTCAAGATTGTTCAGGGCTTCGATTATCTGTGAAATATATGGGGTAATCAATTCCGGAAATCTGTCGCATACTTTGGTAAGTGACCATGAAGCCCTGAATGCAAGCTTCTTGTCAGGTGAGAAAGAGAATTCAATTAGTCTCCTGAATATTACCGGGTTATCGATTGCCGATGCGGCTACCCATTCAGCTTCTTTCATCCCCATTATCTGGTTGACCATTTCCTGAAGACCGGCATCATCAACCGATTCCTGTGACAAAAGGTTTTTTGTCTGTGCTTCATGTATTTCCATATTCCCGAACGAATCAAGAAAATCGTTGGCTACCAGCAAATCAGCTTCACAAAAGTCAACAGACTTAAAATCTTTGTCCTTGATCCATCTGTAAGCGAGATGCTCGGAAAGGAATGGCAGCTCATCGATCGTATCGCAAATGAAAGGGTACAGCCTGACCTGTTTGTGCCCATAATCATATTCCACAGGATCAAGTTTTCCGCAAATCACGATATTCATCGACAACTCCTCATCAATTTCCCTGATGATACATGATTCCGGACTTTCATCCTGAGCAATCTTCCCGCCGGGAAATTCCCATTTAAAAGGATGATCTGACTTTTCACCACGCTGCACAACAAGGATTTCATTCTCTTCATTCCGCATTATTGCACATGTTACATCGATCATTATTATCTATCTATATGCTGTAAATCAGGGTATTATAAAAGCTCCTCATACAAAGGGATGACATTCAGATATTCATAACCTGGTTTTTCGTTAGTCAGAATGCATGCATAATGCACCATTCCGTTTGTAACAACAATCCGGGGCACCCTGAAGCCCATATTATAACATACAATCTGATCAAAAACATCCTCATCAATCTTTACATCAGGCGACTTGCATTCAACAACCATGACCGGCTTTCCCAGCCTGTTATGCACGAGGATATCCACTCTTCTCTTCATTTTATTCCAGCGTGTCAGAACTTCAATTCCAATCAGTCCGGCCGGATATTTTCCTTCATTTACAAGATACTGTACAAAGTTCTGACGCACCCATTCCTCCGGAGTAAGTTTAACAAATCTCCTTCGTATGGAATCAAAAATCATTTTCTGATCTTCATTTCCTCTTATTTTGAAGGAATATTCCGGCAGATTTAACTGTTTCAACTTAGTTTTGTATTTTTGACTAATGGAAAAGTATAATACCAATCCTGCTCCTTTTAAATAGCTTTGCATCAACTTATCAATTGCTCCTATATCTCTGATGAGAAAAAGAGCAATAATGATAAAGCTTTTTACAAATATATTGAGATAAAATTAACTGAAATTAATATATGAAGACCAAAGAAGATATTGTTAATAACTGGCTTCCAAGGTACACGGGTAAGACGATCGAAAGTTTCGGAAAATATTTCCTTCTGACAAATTATTTATACTATGTTGAACTGTTTGCAAAATGGAACAAGGTAGAAGTAGAAGGAAAGGACAGGAATATGCCAAGTGCCACATCAAACGGAATCACGATTATCAATTTCGGAATGGGAAGCCCGAATGCAGCTACAATTATGGATCTGCTAAGCGCTGTTAGTCCGAATGCAGTACTGTTCCTTGGAAAATGCGGAGGCTTAAAGAAGAAAAACACTCTTGGTGACCTCATACTTCCTATTGCAGCCATCAGAAGCGATGGTACGTCAAACGATTACCTTCCCAGCGAGGTACCTGCCCTTCCCGCCTTCAAGCTTCAGAGTGCTATTTCTGCGACAATAATACGTTACAAGAAAGAGTACTGGACAGGAACCGTATATACAACAAACAGAAGAGTATGGGAATATGACGACAGGTTTAAAAAATATCTTGTAAAGACACGTGCCATGGCTATTGATATGGAAACAGCTACTATTTTCACGGTTGGTTTTGCGAATGAAATCCCTACAGGTGCACTTCTGCTGGTCTCGGATCAGCCTATGATATCCACAGGCATAAAAACACAGGCAAGCGATAATGCCGTAACAAAAAAGTTTGTCGAGATGCATCTGAAGATAGGCATCGATGCCTTAAGGGAAATTATTGACAATGGAATTTCTGTTAAACACCTCAGATTCTGATCATGGCTGCTACCTACGATGAAATAATTTCCGATCTTAAAAAAAGAATATTCAAACCTGTTTATTTTCTTGCCGGGGAAGAGCCTTATTATATAGATCTTATAGTCAATTATATAGAAGATAAGGTATTGCCGGAAAATGAAAAAGCTTTTAACCAGATGATCATTTACGGTGATGACACCAACGTTCCTGCAATAATCGATACAGCCCGCCGGTTCCCGATGATGGCAAGTCACCAGGTTGTTATAATAAAGGAAGCACAATCGTTGAAAAAAATTGAAGATATTGCCTTATATCTTGAAAAACCGCTGCTGTCAACTATACTTGTCTTCAGTTACAAATATAAGTCCCTTGACAAGAGAACAAAGCTGTTCAAAACACTTGAAAGTCAGGGTGTATATTTTGAGTCAGCCAGGGTGCGTGATTACCAGATTCCTGCATGGATTGAGAGATATCTCATGACCAAAGGCATTAAAACCGATCCTAATGCCTGTGCCATGCTGACCGAGTATCTTGGAACTGATCTTCACAAGATAGTTAATGAGTTGGAAAAGCTTATCATCAACCTTCCGGCAGGGAAACCCCTGATTACAACATCCCTGATTGAAGCCAACATAGGAATAAGCAAGGATTACAACAACTTTGAGCTGCAGAAGGCAATAGGGGAAAGAGACATACTAAAGGCGAACATGATAATTCACTATTTCGCAAATAATCCAAAGGACAATCCTGTAACTCTTTCATTTGCATCACTTTTCAGCTTTTTCAGCAAGCTTCTGTTCTACCACTATACTGCTGATAAATCAAAAAACAATGTAGCAGCAGTATTAAAGGTTAATCCCTATTTTGTAAAGGATTACGAAAGCTCGGCATCAAAATATAATGTGGCAAAGACGGTGCAGATAATAAGTCTTCTGCGAACCTATGACCTGCGGTCCAAAGGTTTTGAGGATCCGGGAACTGAGCCCGGTGATCTGCTTAAGGAACTTGCATATAAAATACTGCACATCTGATTTGGGCATTATCAGTTCATCTCCGGAGAATCCGGAAATTCGGCCCACATCCTGTATTTGTTCTTAAAGCTTCTGAGAACTCTCTTCCATGTATCATCACCCCGGTTATTCATTACTATATCAGACTTTACCCTTGCTATCATCCATGAATCCTCTTTCAGCTCACGGTCGAGCTGTCCGGATGACCAGCCTGAATAACCAAGAAAGAATCTGATCTGTGACTGATTGATACGGCCTAAACTGATCAGTTCCCTGACAGTATCAAGATCTCCGCCCCAGTATATATTCCCGGCCACGAGCACACTTCCGGGAATCATATCTCCCAGGTTATGAAGAAAATGAAGAGTATCAGGAGCTACAGGACCACCCATATTCAGATTTTCATCCCAGTTTTGGAAGCCTTCAATGGCAGCACTTATTTTTAAATCGAGCCTTCTGTTCAGAATAAAACCGACTGAACCTTCCGGATTATGATCTGTGAGATATACTATGCTGCGGTTAAAAAATGTGTCTGGAAGGAATGGTTCTGAAATCAGGATCTTGCCTTTCTCCGGTATTTTATCTTCCGGCATTATTGCAAACAAATCCATTTCAGGTTGCATACAGTGAAAGTATTTCAAAATAATATACAAAAATAGCTAAGTAATAGCTAATCATCAATTAAATTTGTGATATTTTTAATTTATCTGTTAAATATTACTATGCAAAAAAGTACTCTGAGGATAGTCGGGAATAAAGCTGTCCTGAATATCCGTGAAAGAATGTGTGAAACAGCTGACGAGATGCTCAAAACCGATAAATTCCGCGCTGTACTTGATCTTTGTCTTGAAAATCTAAGGGCGAAAAATTCACCCTTGCTTGAAATTTTCGGAGAAAACGAATTAAACAAGGAATCTGTAGACGATCTGCAACAGACACTCTCACTTCTGTATAAATATGAGCAACATGTAGTACCTCATATATTTGAAAAGGCACCTGTCTTTATGAAAAATCTTGATAAGCTGGCAGGCTTTGTGGAATATCTTTATGATTTCTGGAGACATTTCGACCGGTTTATAATTAATGATTCTCATGGTGATCGTCTTGACAAAAGGCCGTATCGCACCTTTAATGAAACAATTGAACAGCTCACACATCTTATACGTACTGCTTACAGGCATATTCAGGAAAACATCTCTGGTAGTCACCCCAATGTTTACAGGCAGGTTCCTGCCGGAGCAGAAGTGGCTGTGATATCGCTCCCAAAAGATATATTATATACCGGGCAGAAATATAAGAAGCTCAATACCATTCCTGTGATCCGTCAGATGCTGATTTATCCTCCACTGGTGATCCAGCAGCCGATGAATAAGCGAACAGGACATTTTAAGCTGATAAATAAAAATCCAATTGACCTTGCAGATCTGAAATCAGATGAATGGATCTGTTTTCCTGCAAAAGTTGGCAAGCTTTTGATAATGACCTATTTTCATTTGGAGTTCTTTGAACTTGGTTTCTCCATGTGTAACCTTTTCCAGCTTGCTGACGACAAGGATCTTGAACAAAAGCCTGATGCTCTCTTTTTATACGGAATTCCTGGTAATGCACTTGACGGACTATCAAAATATGCAACCGTGTTTTATGATGATGAGGAAAATGGAATATTTGTAGGAGCCATCCCCAACAGACAGGAATTTGGTTATTTCGGCTACCTTAAGAAGATGATCCTTACACTTCATAATTCCATAATTATGAAGCTCGGAAAAATGCCGTTCCATGGCGCCATGATCAAAATACTGCTTCAGGGAAACAAGAAAGCAACAATACTGATGATGGGCGACACAGGAGCCGGCAAATCCGAAACACTCGAAGCGTTCAGGGTGCTTGGAGAAAAACACATACGCGAACTCACGATCATTGCAGACGATATGGGTTCAATTGAGCTCGATCAGGAAGGTTATCCAATAGGCTATGGAACAGAGATCGGAGCTTTCCTCCGCCTTGATGATTTACAACCGGGATATGCCTTTGGTCACCTCGACAGATCCATTATTATGAATCCCAGCCAGGTAAATGCCCGTATTGTTTTCCCCGTAACCACTTTCGATACATTAATCCTTGGACATAAAATCGACTATATTCTTTATGTCAACAACTACGAGGAAATTGATGGCGACCACCCCGTTATAGAAAAATTCAGTACAGAGGAATGGGCGCTTGATATCTTCCGGGAAGGAGCAGTTATGAGCAAGGGAACAACAACATCATCCGGACTTGTACACTCTTATTTTGCAAATATTTTCGGACCACCGGAATACAAATGCATTCATGAAGAGATAGTAGCTAAATTCTTCAAAGCATTCTTCAAGAGCAATGTCTTTGTAGGCCAGATGCGTACCAGGCTTGGTATTGCAGGATATGAAACGAGCGGACCAAGGGATGCAGCATTGGAATTGCTAAGAATAATCGGCGTGGAGGATCCGGGAAAATAAAAAATAAAAATCCATTAACCGCTAGTACTTCTCCGGTAGAGCCTCCTTCATCATAGCATAAATAACATCAAAGATATCCTCGGCACTTGGCTTGGAAAAATAATCCCCGTCAGTTGTGTATGCCGGACGATGTTCCTTTGCCGTGAGAGTCTTTGGCGGACTGTCAAGATATTGCCAGGCTCCCTGTTTCTCCAGAACTTCCTGCATCATATATGCAGTGGTACCTCCCGGAACATCCTCGTCGAGGAAGAGAATCCTGTTTGTTTTCTTAACTGATTCAAGTATGACCTTATTGATATCAAATGGCACAAGAGTCTGAAGATCTATTAGTTCGGCAGATATATTATGAGAAGCCAGATGATTGACAGCAATATAAGCCACCTTAATTGTAGAACCGTAGGTGACAACGGTCAAATCGGTTCCAGGTATAAGGATCTCCGGTATGCCGAGAGGAATCCGTACATCAGCTAAATTATCAGGCAGTTTTTCTTTTAACCTGTATCCATTAAGCGGTTCAATGACGATCGCAGGATCATTACCCTCAAGAAGAGTATTATAGAAACCTGCTGCCCTGACCAGATCTCTCGGAGAACATACATATACACCCCTTACAGAGTTAATAAGCATGCTCATTGGAGACCCTGAATGCCATACACCTTCCAGACGGTGACCTCTTGTACTTATTATCAGGGGAGCCATCATCCTTCCGGCCGTCCTGTAATAAGTTGTAGCCAGATCATCGCTTAAAAGCTGTAAAGCATACATCAGATAGTCGAGATACTGAATTTCGGCAATCGGACGGAGGCCTCTCAATGCCAGTCCGATGCCCTGACCGAGAATCGTCGCTTCCCTGATTCCGGTATCCGTAATACGTAATTCTCCGTATTTCTTTTGAAGTCCTTCAAGAGATTGGTTTACACCTCCGATATGGCCGACATCCTCACCGAAAATCAGAAGCTTAGGATATTTTGCAAAAAGCCTGTCATAATTTTCCCTTAATATCTGCCTGCCAGGAACTTCCTGTGATTCAGCAGAATATATAGGATCAACGGCTTTAACATTAAGTACTGATGTAGGCGTTTCATTATAAAGATATGTATCATAGCTTTTTTTCGCATCGTCATAATTCCTTATCAGCCAGCCATGAAGTTCTTCTTTAAGATTGCCTTTTTTCATGCACGATTCACACACGTTTCTTAAAATCTTTCGTGCTGTAACAAAATTATCCTTCCTTATAGGTGCAATTACTTTTTTCAGTTCATCGGTATACTCTTCAACCGATTGCTCTTTCGATTCCTCGGTACACATGCATGAACGATCGTTTATTATTTTAACCAGAGCGTCGCGCTCAACCTTTATCGGATCCTGAAAAGCTTCCCATCCTTTCCTGCGTGATTCTTTTGCCTCTTCTGCTGCCTCTTCTGCAAGTTTTTCAAGCTCTTCAGCGCTCGCGATGTCCGATTCAATGATCCAGGCTTTCATCCTTTTGATCGGATCAAATTCATCTTCCCACTTCAACCGCTCTTCATTTTTGTACCTCTCATGCGATCCTGAGGTAGAGTGACCCTGTGGCTGTGTAACATCGTCAATATGAAATACAACTGGAATCTGTTGTTCCCTGCAGATTGCAATACCCTCTTCATAGAGCTTCACAAGTCCCGGATAATCCCATCCTTTGCCCTTGAAAATCCGTATACCTGGTTTACCCTTCTCTGTTTCAAATCCTTTTAATAACTCAGATATGCTGCCCTTGGTGGTCTGATATTTTTTAGGCACGGAAATACCATAACCATCATCATAGACAGAAACTGCCAATGGAACCTGCAATACACCTGCAGCATTCATCGTTTCCCAAAAATGTCCCTCCGATGTGCTTGCATCGCCTATTGCGGCAAAGGCTACTTCATCGCCTTTATTTGAAAGTGTAGTAAACTGATGCAGATCTTTATTCTGACGGAACAATTTTGAGGCCAATGCCAGTCCAAGCGCCCTGGGCATCTGACTTGCTGTCGGAGAAATATCAGCAGATGAGTTCTTTTGTTTGGTAAGATCGCGCCATGAACCGTCAGGATTAATATTCGGGACAGAAAAATGATTATTGAATACCCTGCCGCCGCTTCCTGTTTTTACAGCACGGTCGGTATTGCCATACAACTGGTGGAAAAAATCGAGTGAATCATATAATCCCATAGCCATCATCCAGGTCTGATCCCTGTAATATCCTGATCTCCAATCGCCTTCGCGGAATTGTTTTGCAAGAGCCAACTGAATTATCTCCTTGCCATCACCGAAAATTCCAAATTTTGCTTTTCCTGTAAGAACTTCCCGCCTGCCTATAATACTAAGCGTCCTGCTTAGGTTTGCAAGCCGGAAATCTGCAAGTATAATGTCTTTACTTAAGTTATCAATTGTAGGTTTCTCAATTGTAAGGTTAGTGGTTTGTTTCATCTCTAAATCCATATTTTTTTAAAAAAAATGATTCCTTTGTCAATTAAAACAAATAAAAATGGGGGTTGTTTAATACAGGTCATGAAAAGGATAGTTATCTTTGCGGCATCAGATGAAAGGATTCATATATGTTTATAAAATTAATCATACTCAGCGCGATATTTTTGGCAATTGCTGCCATAGGTTTTGGCATAAGAATACTTCTGAAACCTGATGGGAAATTCCCCGAAACACATGTCAGTAAAAATGAAGAAATGAGAAAACGAGGCCTCACTTGTGCACAGCAAACTGATGTGGGATGCAACTCATCAGATGGTTTTCCCGGATGCAGTTGCATGAGATAATAATACTTTATTCGGTTTCTGTCAGATTTTTCCTGAGGCTCTCAGACATCCATGTTTTGAAATTACCTTTGTCATCTGAAAAAATGAAGTAGGCACTCAGATTTGGATTCCTCATAATAAATTCGATTGCACTATCTTTTCCCATAACCATACATGCAGTAGCAATACCGTCAGCGACAGCACATGATCCGGTTAGAATTGTAGCACTAAGCAGTGTATTTTTTGCCGGATAACCGGTCCGTGGATCTATTGTATGGCTGTATTTAATTCCTTCTTCAACATAAAACTTCCTGTAGTTACCCGATGTTGCCACAGACTGATCACTGATTTTAATTATAGCCTGCAGATCCTGCCCTGGTGACATATTGAGATCTTCCGGACGGTCTATACCTATTCTCCATAGTGCACCGGCTTTTGTTCCCTTTGCCCGGACTTCCCCCCCAATCTCTACCAGATAATTCGGCACTCCTTTCCTGTCGAAATAGCTGCAAATGACATCTACCGAATAACCCTGTGCTATTGCATTGAAATCCAATATCATACCAGGAACCTTCTTTTTCAGGCGGCTATCTGCCAGGGTTACCTTTTCCATTCCCACAAGCTTCATAAGGCTGTCTCGCTTTTCTTCCTTAAAATTTCTATGGTCATCGGGACCAAATCCCCATGCACGGACAAGCGGACCTACTGTGACATCAAAAGCTCCGTCTGTCGCCTTGGAAATTGAATCTGACAATCTGAAAACTTCTGTAAAAAATGAATCAGCAATTACATCTTCATCGCGGTTCATCCTTGAAACAATTGATGAATCGACATACAGGGATAATGACATGTCGAAATCATGAAGTATCTTCTCAACCTCCCTGCTAACTTCCAAATGATCAAGTTTCTTATTATTCTCGTATACTATACTGTATGTTGTTCCCTGTATAAATCCTGATAATGTATCAAAAACAGGCTTTTTGTTTATACAGGAGGGTAATAGAATACCGATTAAAAGCAGTGACGCGAATATCTTTCTTATCATAATTTTGTTTTGTCAATGGACAGACAGCTTTATATTCCGAAATCATCAAAAGCAATGTTCTCTTTTGGTATTCCGAGGCTGTCGAGCATTTGTATAACTGCATTGTTCATCTGAGGAGGCCCGCAGAAATAATATTCAATATCTTCAGGTTCCTCGCTTTTAAACAGGTAATTATCAAGAAGAACTTTGTGGATGAAACCGGTATAGCCGGTCCAGTTGTCTTCTTTCAACGGTTCTGAAAGTGCAAGGTTAAAGGTGAAATTCGGGAATTTCTTCTCAATAGCCCTGAATTCATCTTCATAAAATACCTCTCTGTGTGATCTTGCACCGTACCAGAAAGATACTTTACGATTTGTTTTCAATGTATTGAAAAGATGAAAGATATGTGACCTTAAAGGAGCCATACCTGCGCCTCCGCCAATATAAATCATCTCTGCATTGGTATCCTTAATATGGAAGTCACCATATGGTCCTGAAATGGATACTTTATCACCCTGCTTGCGTGAGAAGAGGAAAGTGGAACATAGCCCGGATGGAACATTCATGAACTGTTTTTTCACATTGTCCCATGGCGGTGTTGCAATCCTTATATTAAGTTTTATCAGACTTTTTTCAGCCGGATAATTAGCCATTGAATAGGCTCTGTATGTCTCTTCATTATTCTTGACTTTCAGATCAAACATGTTAAAGCAGTCCCAATCGTACTTAAACTTGTCTTCTATTATAAAATCTCTGAAACTAATATCATACTTGGGAACATCAATCTGTATATATCCTCCGGGTTCGAAATCGAGTTCCTCTCCTTCGGGCAGTCTTACAACAAATTCCTTTATAAATGTGGCAACGTTATTGTTTGAGATAACTTCACATTCCCATTTCCTGATTCCCATAACTGCCTCAGGTACTTTGACTACCATATCTTCCCTTATCTTCACCTGGCAGCCCAGCCGCCAGTCATTCTGTTGTTCCTTACGGGTAAAAAAACCTTTTTCGGTAGGAAGAATAGATCCGCCTCCTTCGAGTATCTGACATTTACACATACCACATGTGCCACCTCCGCCGCAGGCTGATGGCAGAAATATTCCATTTCCTGACAATGTTGAAAGGAGGTTAGAACCAGGTGAAACTTCAATATTCCTGTCATTTATGTCCAGCTTTACCTTTCCCTTCGGAATTAATTTGTCACGGGCGAAGAGCAGTGCGGAAACTAAAAGCAGAATAAGAAGAAGAAAAACTATGATGCTGAATAAAACTGTACCACCGGTCGAAATAGCTAAAATCATGATTCTTTTATTTCGGTTATAAACTGATTCCCAAAAATCCCATAAAAGCAATAGCCATAAGGCCAGTCAGAATAAATGTAATTCCCAGGCCTTTTAACGGATCCGGCACATTACTATACTTTAATTTCTCCCTTATGGCTGCAATACCGACAATAGCGAGGAACCATCCAACTCCTGAACCAAGCCCGAAGACAGTAGCTTCAGCTAAATTGGCATATTCCCTTTCCTGCATAAAAAGTGATCCTCCGAGTATTGCGCAGTTAACAGCTATCAGAGGAAGAAATATGCCTAAGGAATTATACAGAGGTGGACTGAATTTTTCGACAAACATTTCGACAAGCTGAACCATAGCGGCAATTACTGCAATAAAAACAATGAACGTAAGAAAACTAAGGTCTACAGTTGCAAAACTTTCGTCAAGCCATACCAAAGCTCCCTTCTTAAGAATATATTTTTCAATGAGAAAATCAATAGGGACTGTAATTGCGAGGACAAAAATTACCGCAATTCCAAGACCAGTTGATGTTTTAACTGTCTTTGAGACAGCCAGGTATGAACACATGCCAAGAAAATAGGCAAATATCATATTATCGATAAAAATCGACCTTACGAATATATTCAACAGGTTTTCCATATACTTCTATTGTTTTTCTACCAAACTCTTATTTCTGCTTCTCTGAAACCATATGATCAATCCTACAACAATCAGAGCCATAGGAGGAAGGATCATCATTCCATTATTCTCATATCCGGCTGAATACAAACCTGCTTTTTGAAGTACAGGGTAGCCGTAAATTGTACCTGATCCGAAAAACTCTCTCAGAAATGCAACAACAATAAGTATAAGGCCGTATCCTGCTCCATTCCCTATTCCATCCAGAAAGGAAGGAATTGGTCTGTTACCCATGGCAAAAGCCTCAAGGCGTCCCATTATAATACAATTGGTAATTATAAGGCCTACAAAAACCGAAAGTTGTTTGCTTACATCAAATGCATAAGCTTTAAGGATCTGATCAACAAGAATTACCAGCGTGGCAATAACAACAAGCTGAACTACTATCCTTATTCTGTCGGGAATCAATGTACGGATTGTTGAAATAATAAGATTTGAAAAACCGGTGACCATAGTTACAGATAAAGCCATTACAATTGCAGGCTCAAGCTTAACAGTCACAGCCAGCGCCGAACAAATACCTAAAACCTGTACAGTAATCGGATTGTTCATACCTACCGGACTGGTAAGGAGTTTCATATTTTTTGCCGAAAACAAAGGCTCCTTCTCATTATTGCTCATCTTTATTCCTTATTTTTTTGTAGATAATCATTATATTTTCCTATTCCATTTAACAACATGGCTTCCAGACCCTTGCTGGTTATTGTTCCTCCGGAAATTGCATCCACATTATGAGGGTCATCAGGTCTGGCACCTCCTTTTATAACGCCTATTGAAACAAATTTTCCCGATTCATATAATTCTTTCCCTTTGAACATACTTTCAAATGGAGTGGTATTGATCTCTGCACCTAGTCCGGGGGTTTCGCCTTTATGATCATAGGTAACCCCATGGATCGTGTTCATATCGGATTCAATGGAAACATAGCCATAAATAGGTCCCCATAAACCCTTCCCTTCGACCGGAATTATTGTAAGCTTCTCTCCTGCATCTGATTCAGCATTGAAAACGGGAAGAAGCTGCCCGGAAACCGGCTTCCTTTGCTCAGCCCTCAGTTCAACGGTGAATGCATCAACGCTGTCAACAGGTTCACCCTTGGAATTAATTACGAATCCCTTCTCTATGTATTTATCATACAATTCTTCTGCATTCTGAACCGTGGATATGATTCCTATCGATTCAAGCATGCTTTGCTTTTTCTCTATTTCCAGATTTCTTGACTGTCTTGGCTGAAGTATAGTCGCAGCCAATGAAAGCAGTATGGCTACAACTATAACCATACCAGCCGAAAACATGAATATATATTTATTGGTAAACTCTTTCATTTTACAATAGTATTTGGAGATATCATGGCACGTTTAAGCCTTTTGGTGATACTTGCCTGAATAACATAATAATCAATCAGTGGAGCGAAAAGGTTCATAAGCAAAATTGCAAGCATAACACCTTCCGGATAGGCAGGATTCAAAACCCTGATCAGAATAGACATTACTCCGATCAAAAACCCGTAAATCCATTTCCCTCTTTCGGTTTGCGATGCTGAAACAGGATCGGTAGCCATATAGACAGCTCCGAATGCAAATCCTCCCATTACAAAGTGATAATAAAACGGAAGTTCCATATATGCATTCGCACTGAACAGATTCATAAGCAATCCCATAAAAAGACCTCCTGCGAAAACGCTGACAATAATCTTCCAGCTGCCAACACCTGTGACAATGAGGATCAGGGCTCCTATCAGAATAGCCAGAGTTGATGTTTCTCCTATCGATCCCGGAATTGTTCCGATAAACATTTCCATGAATGATGGCAAATTTGATGTTTCTCCCGCAGCACTCAGTGCCATGGGTGTTGCTCCTGAAAAACCATCAATAATATTCTGTCCCTTTGTGAGTCCTTCAGTCCATACCTTATCACCTGACATCCATGCAGGATAACTGAAGAACAGAAATGCCCTGGCTATTAAGGCCGGATTAAAGATGTTCATACCGGTTCCTCCAAAAACCTCTTTCCCCAGGATCACAGCAAATGCTGTCGCAAGTGCAAGCATCCAGAGGGGTACATCAATAGGCATGATAAGCGGAATAAGTATCCCTGTAACCAGAAAGCCTTCATTTATTTCATGACCCCTTATCTGTGCAGCGATAAATTCTATACCAAGACCTACTCCGTAACTGACGATGAGCAGGGGAAGTATCTTTAAAAATCCAAACCAGAACATCTGCATTATTCCCGCCTCTGCCCCTATAGACCTGAAATGCTGAAGACCTGTATTATAAGCCCCGAACAAGAGGGCAGGGAGAATAGCGATAATAACGACCGTCATTGTCCTTTTAAGGTCTATGCTGTCCCTGACATGCGATCCTTTAAAGGTCACTTTGTCGGAGACGAAAATAAAAGATTCAAATCCTTCAAAAACTGAACGAAGCTTTGCAAACCTTCCCCCCTCTTCGAAGTGAGGCTTGATTTTATCTATCTTTTTTCTTAAGGAATCCATTATATACTAATATCTCATAAAAATTTATTACTAACTCATTTCCTTGACCATCGTGTCAAGGCCCTGACGTACAATTGATTGAATCTCTATTTTCGAAGGGCAGATGAATTCACAGAGAGCAAAATCCTCTTCAGCAACTTCATAAATGCCAAGATTTTCCATTCCATCAATATCATTGACAAGAATGGCCTTCAGAAGTTGCATGGGGTAAATATCCATGGGTAATACTTTCTCGTAAATCCCGGTTATTACAAATGCTCTTTCGCCCCCGTGAAGATTGGTGTCCATCCTGTAACTTTTCTGTGGCACAAGGCTTGACAGGAAAGTTTTTGAAAAACTGAATTTATCGGAACCGGGCTTAGCCCATCCGAAGAATTCATAATAATCGCCTTCCGGTATCACAGTAACCTGTGAATCATAATATCCAACAAAACCTTCCAGCTCAATTTTAGAACCGGTAAGAACATTACCGCTGATATAACGAAGATTTCCTTCCTTAACATTATTCTTCACTACCGGAGCGATTGATGCTCCTGAAAGAATCTTATAATATTGGCGGTTTATAACTTCTGATCCTGTCAGAGCAATGATCTTTTCAGGCTTGTATTCACCTTCCTCAAATAATCTTCCGATAGTCATAACATCCTGAAGATTAACGAACCAGACTATTTCTCCTTTATTTATCGGATCAAGATGATGAATATGAACACCTACATTCCCTGCCGGATGAGGCCCCGAAAAACGATGGACCTCAACATCCGACGTATTTTTTAATGTTTCAGAAGATTCTCCTTTACCGTTAAGAACCAGATTTATCTTTCCATCGGTAAGTTTTTTCAATGCAACAATTCCCTTTCTGAAAAAAGAAGAAGATGAATTATCCATTATGAAATTGTAATCCGGGGCAAGTGGTGATGTATCAAACCCTGAAATGAAAATGGCTTTTGGCACATCGGCATGATTGGCTATTATATGGTAAGGTCTTTGTCTTATCGCGGGCCAGAGTCCTGAATTGAGCAGTGCTTCTTTTACTTTTTCCCTGCTTAGTTTTGCAGGATCCGACTTTTCAAACTGTATATATTCATCACCATCTTTTTCAATAACAATCTCAAGCAGCTTCCTCCGGTCACCCCTTACAACAGACAAAACTTTTCCGCTTACCGGAGAGGTAAACAGAACTTCAGGTCTGATTTTATCATGAAACACCGGGGTACCTGCCATAACCTTATCACCGGGTCTCACATCCAGTTTGGGAGTGAGTCCGGGAAAGTCAACAGGTTTTATACCGTACAGGTTTGACATTATATCAGTAACAAGCTTCTTTTCCGCACGACCGCTTATTTTGATATCAAGTCCCCTTTTTAATTTAACTGATAATGACATGTTAAAATTGATTATGAAACTTATTTAATTTCAATGTCTTGTTAAAAATTTAACAAGACTACAAAAGTATAAATACCTTTGCATATTTAAATAAAAGTGCGATATATGATACAATAATTATTTATTTTTAAGGTTTTCAGTTAGAAAAACTAATCTGGTGATGAGAATATTCCTGCTTTTTTTCCTTTTTATTAATATTATTACTGCAGCAGGACAGTCAAAAAAATTTGAACCTCAGCCATATTCAAATCAGATCAATAATGATAAGATAAAAACTGTTCAGATTTATAAGGAAGGATGGAATCTCTCCTATCCTGTAATCAGCCTGAAAAGTGATGAAAAACTTGAACTGCATTTTGACCTTCTAGACGATCAGGCTGAAACATACTACTATACATTCGTACACTGCACCAGGGACTGGGAAAAATCTGATATATTTACCAATGATTACCTTGAAGGTTATCCTGATAATCCCATTGAGGAATATGAGGCATCTTTTAATACAACCACGCCTTATTACCACTATAAGCTCAGCTTTCCGAATGAAAGAGTATCCATAAGAATATCAGGTAATTATGCGCTGGTTGTATACCCGTCTGACAAGCCTGAAGAGCATGTATTAATCCAGAGGTTTATTGTTACCGAGGATGCTGCCAAAATTAACGTTGATGCTCACCGTCCACAGATGACGAAAGATAACAATACACATCAGCAAATAGATTTTACAGTGAATCATGCAGGACTGGATCTTAATGATCCTTACAGAAATACCTTTGCTTTCATCCTTCAGAATGGAAGGTGGGATAATGCCAAAAGAAATTTAAAGCCTGATTTTTATGGAGATAATGAGCTTAAGTATAGTTCTTTATCTGACAAGAATATTTTTTCGGGAGGAAATGAATACCGGTATTTCGATATAAAAAGCTTAAGGTATCAAACTGAATACGTGCAAAAGATAGATTATGTAATACGCAACTATAATGTTTATTTATATCCTTCCGATAACAGGGAGTTCAAGCCTTATTTTTACTCACAGGATTTTAACGGGAAATATTACATAGCTGTTCAGGAAGGGAAAAAATATGATACCGATGCAGATTATGTTTATGTTTATTTTACTCTGCCGTCAAAACAGGCTGTTGAAGGAGGCGAAATGTATATATCGGGAAATCTCAATAACTGGGAGTTTAATAAAAATAACCTGATGACTTATAACAGTGCCAGGGGTGAGTACGAATGTACGATTATGCTCAAGCAGGGCTGGTATAATTATGAATATGTCTTTCTCGATGAAAAATCAACCGATGGTACAGCAACCATATTTGAGGGCAGCCATTATGAAACGGAAAACGATTATATCGTGATTATTTATTACAGAAACCCCCGTGAACGTTACGACAGGGTAATCGGGACATCAACAGCAAATACACTGAATCGCATATCTAAATAATTACTCCCGGTCTGATTAAAAACCTCTTTCGCTCAGATATTGAAATGTAAATTATCTGGTCGATAAAAACGTCAGAAAACAAATGTTAGTTATCTCACATACAAGTTTTTAGGCAGGATAAACTATAGAATAACATCGGGTTTATGTATTTCGTTATTATTATTCGCCATTGCTGCATAGGCAGGGAGATAATACCTGGCAACTCTTTCCACTCCCATCTCTGCTTCGCGGAGATCGCCGGCAGGGTTATATTTTACCTGGGCTTCAACAGATTTGGAGGGTAGTAGAATGAAAAAAGAAAGAACCATGGAACATGTCTTTAATCCATTTAACAAGGCGACTTTTATTTTCATATATATGCTTTTTTGAGTGTTTAAGTATTTGCTTATGTCATTGAAATTAATGTTTTTCATGGACATCGGCGCCATACTGCATATAAACAGTGTGTTTCAGTGTTTTTAGTATCTCGGTCATATACTCCTCGACTGCCCTCACAGAACCTGGCAGGGTGTAAATTAATGATTTCCCGATAATCCCGGCCACACCCCTGCTTAACAAAGCATTAGGAGCCTGTGTACCATATTTGATCCTGATAAATTCCATTATCCCCGGCATCTCTTTATGCAGGAGAGGTGTTACCGTATCAACAGTAATATCTCTTGGACCAATACCCGTACCTCCGGTGGTTATAATAATATTACAAATATTACCGGCATTATTAAGGATTTCACGTAAGATTGCAGCATCATCGGGAATAAGTGTAATTTTTACACTAAATACCCATCCGAGGGAAGAGAGATAATCGGATATTATCTCCCTTACTCTTGGCCCGCTAAGATCCTCATACTCACCCCTTGCAGCCCGGTCGCTAAGAGTAATTATCAGAATTTCAAACTTTTCAGGAAGCTTCATCTCTTAATTTTTTCAGTCAGGCTTACATTATCAATAAGCATTCTTTTATCAACTGCTTTACACATATCATAAACTGCCAGAAGGGCAATGCTTACTGCAGTCAGGGCCTCCATTTCAGCACCTGTTCTTCCTGTACAGTTTACCTCACTCGTTACATTCACTCCCATGCTGTCAATCGTCACATTAACCTGAACATTATCAAGGACAATATTATGGCATAAAGGAATCAGATCGGAGGTTTTTTTCGCTGCGCTGATACCTGCCAGCTGTGCAACTGTAAGAACATCCCCTTTCATCAACTGGTTTTCCCTTATAAGCCTGATCGTGTTTTCTGCAAGAGTTATATGACCTGTTGCCTTTGCAGTCCTTAACTGGATATCCTTATGTCCGACATCTACCATTACAGCTTTGCCTTTACCGTCGGTATGCGTTAGTTTTTCCATGTTAACCTCCTATATTATAAAATGCTCCTGTATCATTTATTGATCCGCAACCCGGTTTGGTATCTATAGCCATTTCTATAGACTTTTCAAAACCAAGCGTCCTGACATCGAATTCAATATTGTTAAAAAGACAGGGTTTAAGCTTACCATTTGCCGTAAGTCTTAACCTGTTGCATGCAGAACAATCACCGCCTGTACCCCCTTCTACAGTAGAAAAATGACCTTTTACGAGGTCCATTTGTTTTATGTATCTTATTTCCAGATTATTATTCCTGCAATATTCTGTCACAGCCCTTGCTGATTCCT
Source organism: Bacteroidales bacterium (assembly GCA_038325595.1). Classification (GTDB taxonomy): domain Bacteria; phylum Bacteroidota; class Bacteroidia; order Bacteroidales; family VadinHA17; genus LD21. Next base: position 70,952 of record JBBQJD010000002.1, read on the forward strand.
CATCCTTTGATTTTTCAACTACGCAATTAATCTTTACTGGGTCGAGCCCGGCTTCCTTTGCCGCTTTTATCCCTTCAAAAACATCATTTATATCTCCGTTCCGGGTAAGCCTCCTGAATTTGTCAGGATCAATGGTATCGAGACTGATATTTACCCTGCGCAGGCCCGCTTTTTTTAGTTCACCGGCATATTGCTTCAGAAGTATTCCGTTTGTGGTCATTGACAGGTCACTTATACCTTTAATTTCTGCAATCATTCCAATAAGAATAACGATACCCTTCCTGACAAGAGGCTCACCTCCTGTAATTCTGACTTTTGTCACTCCTTTTGCAACCGCAACTTCCGTAAAATCCTTAATTTCATCGAATGTAAGTATTTCAGAATGTGGCAGTAGCTTAATGCCCTCATCCGGCATGCAATAAGTACATCTCAGATTGCATCTGTCAGTTACTGAGATCCTCAGGTAGTTAATATTCCGGTTAAATCTGTCGTACACTTACCGTTTCTCCTTCCATGATTGTTCTTTCTCCTGCAGGCATTTCAATTATACCATCTGCTTCTGACATTGCAGATAAATGAGCTGATCCATGATATTCAACAGGATCAGCAAGTCCATTTTCAGTGATCATTACAGGAATTAGTGCATGACGCTCTGCATTTTTCCTGGAAAAACTGTTCTTCATTATCGCCGGGAAAGTAACAGGCTTGAACTCATATCCCATCATCCTGCTGATCATCGGTCTGACGAGCAGCTCGAACTGGATAAAGGATGAAACAGGATTTCCGGGCAGACCAAATACAAGAGCATCTGGATGAACACCGAATGTTGTCGGTTTTCCCGGCTGGACATTTATCCTCGAAAAAAGAATTTTAACACCGGCTCTTTCCATTACCGCCGGAATAAAGTCAAAATCACCCATCGACACTCCGCCTGATATCAGTACTATATCGTTTTCGGATATAGCACGCATAACAATTTCGTATGTTGCAGCCTCATCATCCCTGGCAATTCCATAATTCTTTCCAATAGCTCCTGCACGTTTTAACTGGGCCATCAACTGATAAGAATTGGTGTTCCTTATCTGTGCAATACCGGGCTTTAATGATGAAGGTTCCACAAGTTCATTACCGGAGCTTATTACTCCGGCTGAAGGCCTTCTGCTTACCTTTACTGAAGTGTTTCCCGATAAAGCGATCAATGCTATATCCTGAGGTTTTATGACCTTTCCGGATCTGAGAACTGTTTGTCCATCCTTAATGTCCTCTCCTATCAGAGCAATATTATCCTTGGTAAATGATCCGGTAAATCTTACTTTTCCATCGTTAACCTTTGAATCTTCAACCATAAAAACAACATCGGCACCCTCTGGCAGTACTGCTCCTGTCATTATTCTTGAACATTGATTTTCAGATATATTATATAGGGGTTTTATTCCGGCAGCGATCGTTTCCACTATTGCCAGTTCAGAGTGGAGATCATCTCTGCGGCAGGCGAATCCATCGACGGTTGCCTTATTGAAAGGAGGCATGTCGATATCGCTTTTTATATCGGAAGCAAGAACTCTGCCAAGTGAATCAGTGAAATCCACTGTTTCAGTTCCGGTAAAAGTTGCTGATCGCATTACGATATCAAAAGCTTCTTTTAATGTTATTATTTCCATTTTCAATTTATTTTGAACTCTCCCACTCTCCCCTTCTCTGCTTCGCAATAGTGGAATGCTACTGAACTACAATCCTTTTATCTTTTGCCTTTTATCTTTTGCCTTTTATCTTTTATCTTCTTCTCCTCTCCCCTTCTCTGCTTCGCAATAGTGGAATGCTTCTGAATTACAATCCTTTTCCTTTTGCCTTTTATCTTTTGCCTTTTTATCTTTTATCTTCAATTAAGCCAAAGCAATCCCTGCTTCTGCTGCAAAAGTAATCCATACTTTCGATAACTCCTTTATATTCTGTTTATTATAAATTTCTGCAGATATGTCGACATAAAAAGTTTCGCCTGCATCCACCGTTACTTCCATACCATATTCTGACGGAAGTATTTCAGTTACAGTTCCTTTAAAACAATTGACTGAATTTCCTGAAGGCTTTTCAGTTGAGATCTTAATATCATCACTCCTTAATAAAAGAAATCCTTCAGAGGGATAAGTACCTTCGGAAATCTTAAATTCAAGATTATTATGACAAACAGCTTTCCATTGGCTGTTCTCATTTCTGAACCGCACCTTGAAAAAATTCCTTATACCTGCATACCGTGCGACGAACCTGTTTACAGGCTTCCTGAACACTTCTCCCGGAGATCCTTCCTGGATAATGTGACCATTGTGTATAACCCCGACACGGGCCGCCAGGCTCACAGCTTCCCTGTAATCATGGGTAACATGGACGATTGTAAGACCTTTCCTGTTAAGTTGTCTTAGCGTCCGTTTTATATCATCCTTCAGACTTGCATCAATTGAGGCCATTGGTTCATCGAGAAGCAGAAGCTTAGGCGAAGTGATAAGTGTCCTTGCCAGGGCAACCCTTTGAAGCTCTCCGCCGGAAAGATTGGTAGTGAACCGGTTTAAAAGATGAGTAATATTCAACTCTGCGGCAATTTTCTCTACCTCATTACTGATTTTAATTTTGTCAATCTTTTTAGTTTTCAGAGAATATGCAATATTACCGAAAACTGTCATATTCGGAAAGATCGCATAATCCTGGAATACCAGTCCTACCCTGCGTTCCTGAATTTTCCTTTTAGTCACATTAATTCCGTCAACCCATACTTCACCTGAATCAGGTTCGCTTAATCCGGCAATCAGCTCGAGAAGCTGAGTTTTGCCTGAACCTGATCTGCCCAGCAAAACATAATATTCCCCGCGGCCTATTTCCAGATTTATTCCGGAAAGGCTGAATTCGCCGAGTTTCTTATTTATATTATTGAGTTTCAGCATCGGAAGATAAATGAGTTTCTTTTTTTCGAATAGAAACAAAGCGAAGTAATACAAAAACAGCAAGGGCAATAATGATAAACAATACCGAAGCAGGCCGGGCAGATTTAAGTCCGAATGAACTGAATCTCTCATAAATCAGAGTAGGAGCTATCATCGGATGATAGGCAACAATTACCACTGCACCAAATTCGCTCATTCCCCGGGCAAACATCATGATAAAACCTGTCATAATGCTGCGCCAGGCAAGGGGCAGTGAAATTGTGAAAAACACTCTTGTCCTGGTAGCCCCAAGAGTAAGAGCTGCTTTCTCAAGCCTTTCAGGAACGGCTGCAAATCCATCACGTGCAGAATTAATAAGGAAAGGAATGCTCACGAACGCCATTGCCAAAGCTATACCTGATGGATTATTTATAAGGGTAATTCCGATGGCATCAGCAGCTTTACCAAGCATGCCGTCTCTTGAAATAAATCCAAGCATTGCAATACCGGCTGCAGTATGAGGAAGTACAACCGGAAGGTCAATAATGCCCTGAACAACGTTCTTTAATGGAAATTTTTTACGGGCAAGAAGCCATGAAAGAGGGATAGCACCAAAAGCAAAGAAGAAAGTAGCAGCAAAAGACACCCATAATGTAAGCCATATGCTTCTCTGGACTTCTCCATCCTTTACAGTTTCCAGCAATTCTGAACCTCCCGTCTTCAGGAACATTCCTGCAAGGGGGGCAAGAATGAACAACAGAATAAGCGACGACAGTATCAGGGTAATCCAATGGAATGGATTGTTTTTAAGCATTTTATAAATTAGATTATATGGGATTTTTTAAATACTTTACCAGTCTGGCAGGAATTAATCCGGGTTGTTCCGTACTGAATGGAATTATAGGATCCTGCCCGCTTTTACGGAATATCTCCATCCCCTCAGGACTGAGGAGAAATTCAACGAAATCTATTGCTTCATCTTTATTTGATGAATTTTTAAGGACAGTAAGACTGTAATTAACATATTCACCGGTAACAATCATTTTGCTCTCAGCTGAACTGCCGGTAATTTCAAATGATACGGTTTTATATAAATTATTATAACCCGGATTTGAAAGATTAATCTCATCAGGAAGCTTCACATACTTGAGTTTATGCTGTATAGCTACAGATTTGTATATGAATATATAATCGACAGCATTCGACTCCAGCAAAGCAATAAGATCAACCTCTTTTGGCCTCATGAAGTTTTTATCCTTAGCCAGTACCTTATCTGCCAAACTCTTCTTATTATAATACTTCTCTGCCAGCTTCAATGTAAAAACAGTCCTGTAGCCGCCGGGATCAGCATTCGGATCAGCACGGGCATAGATAACATCTTCTGCGCTGATAATGTCATACCAGTTTTCATTGTTTATTTTTTCAGAATACTTTGATTTGTCTAAATATGCCAAAACCATTTCGTTGGTTGCAAACCTTATGCTCCAGTCAGCATATTCAGGCATTACCAATTCATTTATTACAAAATAGTCAGCAGAAGCCAGGATATCGCATGGTTTATGAAGCTCTGTTACCTTTCTGGCACAAACAAGACTCCCGGCAGGCTCAAGCAGGATCTTTGCATAAGGATGTCTTTTTTCATATTCAGTAGCTAGTTGTTTAAATGGCACTGACAGACTCCCGGCATGGAAAATTATTATCTGTTTTTGTTGTTTATTCTGGCAACCCTGCAAAAAGATTATAGCCAGGATAATCAGTTTTAAAATATGCTTCATTTTCTGTCTGACAATTTACGTATTCTCTCGAAAAACGCTTTTACTTTATCATGCACAGCATAATCGAGATCACTCTTTAGATTGATAAATGCTTCTGTCAGTTCTGCTCCTTCCGGTGTCAGCTCAGTTTTTCCACCTGCTTTTCCGCCCCTGTGTTTCCCTCAAGTTGGAACCGGGAATCCTGAACCTGGACATGGATATTAATAAAATTAAGCAAATGTAATTCTTTTTGCATATCGGTTCCATACATAACACGCAAAAAACAAATTCCAGTCCTCATATTCAGGATTTATCGTGGAACCTAAAACCTGAAACCTGGAACCTTGAACCTTTAACCTGAAACCTGAAACCTGAAACCTGGAACCTGAAACCCGGAACCTGGAACCTGGAACCTGAAACCTGGAACCTTGAACCTGAAACCTGGAACCCGGAACCTGGAACCTGGAACCTGAAACCTGGAACCTGGAACCTGAAACCTGGAACCTGAAACCTGAAACCTTATTATCTAATTCAATCTATTGATAATCCTTCACTACATCGATTACTTCCGGAAGATCCATTCCAATTTTCCTGAGGAATTCAATTGTCGGAACACCATTTTTATTCCAGCCTCTTCTTTTATATACGGCATCTACCAGTCTCTCATACTGATCTTCCCTGTACCTGCGGGTTAATAATAATTTTTCCGCAGCTGTTTTACCTGTCGGATCAATTCCTGCTTTTTCCCTTAGCTGGTCATCATAACGGCCTGCCCGGGATTCATATTCTTCGATAGTTACAGGACCTGCAGCACGATATGGCTGTTTATCATTTATGCGTTTGCCGAATCCTTTCCTCAGATTAAATACCCTTTGAAAATTATATACTCTCTCGGAATCCTCAATAAGTTTTTTCTTGTCAAACTCTTTACCTGTAACTGCTTTGTATATAGTAACATAATTATCAACATGTTCAGGCACTTTTGCAGGCTCATCCGCTAATGCATTGCTTTCAGGTTCAACATCATTCCATGGAAGCTTGCACAAACCGACCAGCCCAAACCAGGTTCGGAACATAGGAAAATAATGAAGTGCCTCCGCCTTATTTTCAAATGTAGGTATCTGATTATTAACCATATCCATAAATATGAGCCAGGCTTCGTCATGCTGGGGACCCTTATTTGTCAGGGCAAAACCACCCTGCTGCGCCAATGACTCTTTTGGCATGTATTGTGAATATTCCAACCCTTTATTAACCATGGCAATGTCATTAAGAAATGCCTCTTTTGCCCAGCCATTTTCAATAAAAAGCTCCTTCATTTTCTGAACGCCGCTGCCGGCAACTTTGCCAAACCCTTCTCCTTTCGCAACAAGATGCAATAATTCAAGAGCAGCCGGTGCATTCCCAAAATCAAGTTCCAGTCCTCCTGTTCTTTCAATATTCAGGATCCCGTTCTGGTAACACTCCATAATAAATGCCATTATGGTTGCCCATGTTATGGTGCAGATTCCGTAGGTATCGCAGTAAAAATTTGCCTCCACCACATACTCGGGATCAAAAATCGCACTGTTGGCTCCCAGACCCGCAGCATTTTCATATTCAGGACCATCAACAATAACTTTCTGTCCTTTGTAGGGTCCGGTTTGAAGAACAAAATTATCAACTCCCTTGCTGCACGACATATTGCAGCCAATCCAGCATCCATCAGGAATATTCTGGGTGAAATATCTTTTCCAGACAGTTGAATTGATTTTCCTTGAATCAGGATGACTACCGAATTTAAAATTCATTACGGGAAGCAGGTCGTGGTCGTTCATTATCTCCATCAGGTGAGCTGTTCCAAGCTGTTTCATCTGGCATTGTTTATCATCCAGATCGCGCATTTCACGGTTGAATCTGCGTCCTCTTTCCGTTATCGCACCCAGATCAGCGACATTATTAAGGTTTCCTTTGACTCCGGGTATCTTGCAAACAAGTGCTTTTATTTTTTTATTGCGGAAAACTGTTCCAATACCTCCCCTTCCGGCTTGTTTCAAACGCACCTTCTTGCGCTTGGGATCATAAAAACTGAAGTTCAGCATACCTATAAGAGAATGCTCTGCAGCTGAACCTGTGGAAACCACCCCGATTTGCTTCTTTTCATTCTCATTGTCTGCAAATATATCAGTAAGGTGTTCGGCAAGTACATGACTGTCATTTGCAGATCCTGCAGCATCATATATTTCAACCGTATGATTTATTCCATCAATAAAAACGATAACATCTTTTTCGGCTTTCCCTTGTAATTCAAGAGCATCAAAACCGGAAAATTTAAGAAACGGGCCAAAAAACCCCCCGACATTGCTGTCCATAACAGAACCCGTTTGGGGAGATATGGTAACCACCAGAGATTTTCCCGTACCTGAATATTGAGTTATTCCGCCTATCGGACCTGAGGATATAACAATTTCATTTTCAGAATCGTCCCATTTGGTTGCAGGCTGAGTTGCATCCCAGAGAAGCCTTAGACCATATCCTTTTCCACCGATGAATTTTTCTTTCATGACAGGAGGAACATCCTTCTCTGCTATTGAAGGAGTACCCACATTTACATAGAGGATCTTGTCAGTGTATCCTTTTTCAAGAGGAGTCCAGTTATAATCCCACTTTTTCAGAAGTTTATGATGTTCTTTAAAAGATCTGATATCCATATATTTTAGCATGTTTTATTCTTCAAATTTACAATATTGAGATAACCTTTAATATGACATAAATCAATATGCTATGCTCTGTTATGCAATAACAAAACATGCAGCAATTTAATATTTGTAAGTATCTTTGAAATGATAAATGATCACTGATGAAGGCTTCAGAAATAAAGAGACACTGGCAAGTATAAAGCAGATATTACATGTGCCGGGGGCCCGGATCAAATTGTTGCAAAAATTGTTCTGAAAATTCTGATGGGATTAAAAGAATTGACTAATTTTCAATGAAAATATTTCTTAATAACAGGGAGGAAGAATTCAGCAGCGATCCGATAACTGTTGCTGAAATGCTTGAAATAAAAAAATTCTCATTTAAGCTGAGAATCATAAAAATCAATGGTGCTCTCATTCCAAAAGAGAATTATGATTCAACTCTTATCCATAATGGCGATGATGTACAGATGCTCTATCTCATGAGCGGAGGTTAAATAAAATTATAGGTTTGTACAAATATGATCAGATTTAAATTCATCAATAAAATCCCACCGGTTTTAAGGAACAGATATATCCTCACTATCATTATTTTCCTTTTGTGGCTCATACTTCTGGATTCAAACAATCTGATTTCCAGGTACAGGGAGATGAAAGAGCTAAAGAAGCTCAAGACAGACAAGGAGTACTACATCAAGCGTATTGAGTCGGATAAAGAGAAGCTTCATGAATTAAAAACAGACAATCATAACCTGGAGAAGTTTGCAAGGGAACAATACAGGATGAAGCAGCCGGATGAAGATCTGTATATTATTCTGACTCCCCAGGAAGACCGGAAAATTACAAGGAAGAATCGTTAGAAAAGTTGAAAAGACTGTCTAATCTGCATAGATCCGCTGTTTTTTGCCCAGCCTCTGGTTATATTAGCTAATCTCTTGATGAGAGAAGGAGATTTCTCACTGCGTTCGAAATGACATTTCAAGTAGTTGGATATGAGGAGGAAGAAGCGGCGATTCGAAACCGGAAATATTAAATATAAAAAGTTCTTTCGAATCGCCGCTTCTTCCTCCCGGGGATGGCTTCATGAAAATCAGAATCGGATTTCCTTTCTTTCCAACTTCCTAAATTGAAGAAGGAGCTCCCGGGGCTCTTCTGATTCCGGAATGATTGACTTTTCTGCCAGTAGCTCCAAAGCTGATACCTGAACAGGTTTTTTCTCATAGATTTCCAGATGTACAAAATTCAGGTACTTCACAACTTTGAACATATTGAACCATCCGAAAAATCTTTTTCTAAATGATGGTAATCCTGATGTATTTTCTTGAATCTCAACTATTTTGCTGATAAACTCATCTTTTGGAAGAAAGGTCTTTAATCCGACAGGCATATTGTTATAAATCACCTGAAGAATTTCGGATTCAGCCTGAAAAAAAGTATCAGTGGTTCCAAAAAAGCTTTTCAGCTCCCTGAATGCATTGAAGTTATAAGTATACAAAACAGATTCACCGGTTTCATTAAGCCTGGCAATTGAAGCCCCTGTTCCGAATGGAACTCTGAATGATGGCCGCGGTGATGGGAATACTGTTGTGGATGTTATGCTAAAATATCCTCCGGCAGGTACCAGCTTCTGAATAAAGTAGAAGTCCTCCCCTGCCTGTCTCCTGTTCATGCCCCCTGCTTTAATATACGGCAGCGCTTTAACTGCTATTGCTGAACCAACCGTATGGAAAACATAAGGGTAGCCGGTATAAGCAAGTCCCTGATAATAATATCTCAGGTGCAGTTCATATAACGCAATATATTCGTAGATTTTCCCGGGAAATTCGCTTCCTTCAAGCGGATGTTCAAAATATATTGAACAGGCTGATCGCTCATTGTTCTCTGTAAATACGGAATATACCGATGTAATATAATTCTCTGCAACAAGACAATCTGCATCGAGATTCAGGATAATTCCTTCAGGATTGTTAAGGCTGTTGAATCGCCGGGTGGCTTCATCCATTCCGGTTTTTCTGGCAAGCCCTACACCCCAGCCTTTGACAGGAGGTGCCATAAATGCAAAAAGCCGGAAGAAACAATCGGCATTATCTTTCTTCCAGCTTTCAATCTGATTGTGGCTTATTATATTGTTGTTTAAACTGTCTGCAGAAGCACCTACAGGAGCATTCAGGATTACGAGTACTTCAACCCTGCATGGAGGCTCCTTGCACAGAGCAAGAGAATCAAGCAACTTTCTGATAACGGGCTCATTATAAGCCGGAATTACGATAACAATGCCAATATTTTTATCAGGTGCTTCTTTAATTATTTCAGGAAATAATGCCCTTTGTTCAAGATAGGCTGAGGCGAAACCCATTTGTGATTATTTTTTTTCTCCCTTGTATTTCTGGTTCAGGGCATCAAGCACCTTCTGTGTAATATCCAGGGAGGAATCGCTGTATAATACTACGCTTCCGAAACTTTTTCCAAGGATATAATTGTAGTTATAGTTCTCTTTGTTCTTCTCAAGGAAATCAGTAATGTACTCAAGTATCTGGCGATTCATTACCTGTTCCTCTTCCATCAGGTTTCCCTGGAGCTTGTCGCGAAGCGATACAAGCTCTTGCTGCTGCTGGAGAAGTGATTGTTCCATCTGAGCTGCCGTTGCACGGGTGACAAGACCTTTGCTGACTTTTTCCTGGTAGTCTTTTGCTCCTCTCTCATATTGATTCCCTTTGGTATTTAATTCAGCTTCAGCGCTTTTTTGTTTTGACATCAGTTCATCTCTTCTGTCAAAGAACATGTCGAATTTGAAGATTATTGTGTCAATATTAACGTATGCAATTTCCTGAGATGATCCTGTCTGAACAGAACTACTCTGAGGATTGGAT
>JBBQJD010000003.1:0-79848 GCA_038325595.1 Bacteroidales bacterium
AGGACAACCTTCGAGTCGTGCTCAAGCAAAAATTCTGTGATATGATGTGAGTAGTATTTTATCGATTCAGCCGACTTATCACCATATGGCAGATGCGCTGTATCGCCAAAATATATAATGCTTTCACCCGGCAGGATCTGCTTTATTGCATGTGCTACCGTCAGTCCTCCTACACCTGAATCAAAAATTCCTATAGGCTGTTCTTTCACTTTACTTGTATAAAAAAAATGACCATCCGATTCAGGATGGTCACCGGTTTTTCTGTAGAATTTATTTAATTCCGAGTTTGGTTTTGGTCAAAGCTAACAAATTGGTGCTTTTAGTCTCATCAAAATACAATAGCGCGCCCTTGGCAATATCAAAAACATAAATAAATCCATTTTCTTTACCAACGTCCTTGATAGCTTTGTCGACCTTTGCATATACCGGCTGAAACAACTCTACCTGCTTATCCTGTAATTGCTGCTGGGCACTGTTCTGGAATTCCTGGATCCTTCTGTTCATATCCATCAGTTCCTGCTCTTTTGTCTGCTTAACAATATCGGTAAGGTTCTTGCTTTCCTTATTATACACATCGCTTTTATTGTTCAGCTCCACTGACATCAATTCGAGGGCATTTACCAGATCCAGTCTGAACTTTTCAATTTTTGCAGTCGCTGAATCAAATTCGGGCAGTAACTGTATGAGTTCTTCACTGTTTATATGGCCAAACTTAGGAGTCTGGGCTATTGCATTATTTCCGGCAAAAGCAAGGATGATAATAAGAGCTGCTATTCCTGTAATTCTTTTCATTTTAAATATTTATTATACAATTTTTATCGCAAAAGTAACCAATTAATTCTTATAACCTAATTTTTCAAGTACGTCGTCGCTGATGTCGAATTTCGGATTTGCAAACAGAATATTGCCTCCTGCAGCTGAATCAAAAATAACAGCATATGATCCATCAACCGCGATATCCTTAATTGCTTTAAGAATCTCATCCTGAATTGGTTTCACAAGTTCTTCCCTCTTTTTAAAAAGCTCGCCTTCCATTCCGAAATACTTATTCTGAAGATCCTTCATCTCTTTTTCCCTGGCTATAATAGCTTCTTCTCTCTTGGTTTTCATGTCCTGCGACAGAAGAACTGCCTCACTCTGATATGACTTGTACATCTGTTCAACGACAGCATAACCTTCGGCAACTTCTTTTTCCCATTGGGCAGAAAGGTTGTCGAGCTGTTCCTGTGCCTTGGTGAAAGCCGGGATGTTTTTCCTGATATACTCGGAATCAACAAATGCATATTTCTGAGCATTGCCTATGGCCGAAGTCAGAATCAAAAATCCTATTAAAAAACCTATTTTCCTCATAGCTTTAAAATTTTACATTTCTTAATTAAAACTGCTGACCTATAACAAAATGAAATTGTGATTTATTTGCGTTTCTGTCCAGTACAGGGTTTGGAACCTCATCGAATCCATAACCCCAGTCGATACCAAGTAGTCCGAACATCGGCAGATTGGCTCTGAGTCCGAACCCTGCCGCACGATTCATCTTAAACGGATTATATTCTTTAAGCTGGTACCATGCTCTTCCTGATTCAAGAAATGCCAACCCGAAAATTGTCGCCTGAGGATTAAGTGAGATAGGATATCTTAACTCAAATGTAATCTTTGAATAAACGTTACCTGATGGTTTGCCTTTTACAGGATCCCTTGGAGTCAATGATCCATTGGTATAACCTCTTTGTGCGATTACTTCACGTCCGTAGAAATTGTAGCCCGACATTCCGTCACCACCGACATAGAAGTACTCGAACGGGGCGGGCCCTATATCTTTATTGTAATGTCCAAGGTATCCGAATGCGAAACGTGCATTGAGCACCATCTTGTCATTCTTTGTAATCGGATAATAATAATCCGCCTTGAAAGTCCACTTGTGAAATTCGATCCATTTATATTTTACCTGGTCTTCTGTATTTTTCATATCCTTTCCGGTGAGTGCCGAATAAGGAGGAGTTGCCTGCAGTGAGAGAGTGAATGAAGAACCGCTTCTCGGGTAGATCAGGTTAGGACTCGTAGAAAACCTGGTGAGCTTGGTTGTAAGACTGAACAGGTTGGATATTCCGTCTTCAAAAAGGAAATTAAAATAATTATAGTGGTTAAGAGTATATCTCTGATAATTCAATTCGCCATAGAGTCCGAACCAGTCATCAGGCCAGCTTAGTCTTTTTCCCAGACCAAGAGTAGCACCATCAATAACCATCGATTGGTACCCGTCATCACCCCGTTTCTTTCCGTTTGTCATGATAGACTTAAATAATGAAACTGAGAATGTATTGGGGTTCTTGCCGCCGAGCCATGGTTCAACAAATGAGATATTATATGACTGGTATATACGTCCGTTTGACTGTGCCCTTATGCTCAATGACTGTCCATCGCCCGAAGGATATGGCCGCCACTCCCTCAGTTTGAAGAAGTTACGCATTGCAAAGTTATTGAACCTTACACCAACTGTTCCAACAAGCATACCTGCTCCCCAGCCGCCTGATACTTCGAACTGGTCATTTGCCCTTTCTTCAAGCTTATAGAGAAGATCGACTGTTCCGTTGGTTATATCGGGAAGAGGAATGGGCTCGATTTTTTCAGGATCAAAATGTCCTATAACACCCAGTTGACGGATGGATCTTAATATATTGCTCTTGCTGAAAAGATCTCCCGGTAAAGTATAGAGCTCACGGCGTGCTACATGTTCGTTGGTACGGGTATTTCCTTCAATGATAACATTGTTCAGGTAGGCCTGATCACCTTCATAGATTCTTATCTGGAGATCAATTGAATCATTATCAACTTTGGTTTCGACAGGTGTGAGCCTTGAAAAAAGGTATCCGTTATCCTGGTACAGACTGCTAACAGCATCCTGTGCACCAGCCGTTCCATTCAGCCTGTCGCCTATAAGTGACTGATTGTAAACGGTTCCTGTCTTCACATTGAAAAGCCTTTCGAGATCTTCCTTCCTGTAAACACTGTTACCTACCCAGTCAACATTCCTGAGATAGAACTGCTCTCCCTCATCAATTTTAATAAGCAAGCCCAGGCGGTCTTCCGAGATAGTATAAAGTGAATCGGAAATTATGGTAAAATCCTTGAAACCATTGTCGTTGTAGAAAGTACGCAACTTTTCCTTGTCCTCATCATATTTTACACCTATATATTTTGATGCCCTGAAAAAATTAAGATTCTTTTTCTTTGTGCCTTTCAACTGCTTTCGCAGTTTCTTTTCGGTAAAAAACTCATTCCCCACAAAAGATATTTCCCCGATTTTTACTTTCTCTCTTTTATCGACATTAATACTAAGAATGACATTGTTTGGGCGGTCCGGATCTTCCTTCTGAACAAAATCGACCTTTGTATTGAAAAAGCCTTTTTCAATAAAATGATCTTTAATAATCCTTTCAGCAGTATTAAGCAGATAAGCTGTAACCTGCGATCCGACAGGGAGATTGATCTTTTCAGTAAGATCTGTTATCTCGGTCTTCTTTAATCCATTCAGTTTTACAGAAGATATCCTTGGTCTTTCCATGAAGAAAATATCAAGGTAAACTGTGTCGGCAACAGTTTTATCGATTGTTATTCTGATATCAGAAAAAAGTCCCTGCTGCCATAGTTTTTGAACAGCGGTTTTAATTGCATCACCCGGGATTGTTATCTCCTGACCTGTTCTTAAACCTGAGATCCCGATAAGTGCATTTGTATCCAGAAATCTAACACCTGTTACAGAAACCCCTCCGATGATATAATCTTCGGGAGACATATAATCAACAATTTCCTGCTTTTCCTGTGCATTCAGCGAGATACTCAAAAGAACCAGAAATATTGAGATGAATATCCTTTTAATTTTTGTAATAGCCATACTAATCATTTATCCAAAACCTGTTCACTAGTTTTCCCAAACCTTCTTTCTCTTTTCTGGAAGTCAATTATTGCGGTATAAAGATCCTCCTTACCAAAATCAGGCCAAAGTATATCGGTAAAATATAATTCTGTATATGCAAGCTGCCACAAAAGGAAGTTGCTTATTCTTAATTCACCACTGGTTCTGATCATTAATTCAGGATCAGGAATGCCGGAAGTGTTTAAATAACCAGCAAAATCCTCTTCAGTAATATTTTCAGGATCAACGTTCCCGTTATTTACATCAACTGCAAGTTTTCGGGCAGCTGATGCTATTTCCCACCTTGAACTGTAACTCAGCGCAATTATAAGGTTAAGACCATTGCATGAAGATGTGAGGTTGATAGTTTCAAAAAGTTTATCCCTTACATCGTCTGAAAGCCTTCCGATATCTCCGATAACTTTGAGACTGATATTATTTTTAATCATCGGTTCAGTCTCATTACTAAGCGATTGCACCATAATCTGCATAAGGGCCGAAACTTCTTCATCCGGCCGCCCCCAATTCTCAGTTGAGAAAGCATAGAGAGTAAGATATTTAATTCCCACTTCAGTTGCAGACTCTATTACTTCCCTTAATGCTTTTACTCCCTGCTGGTGACCGAATATTCTGTCAAGACCACGCTGACGTGCCCACCTTCCATTTCCATCCATTATTATTGCCACATGAGAAGGCAATTTTTCAGTATTAATCTGTTCTCTTAACGTCATATTTTAACGTTTCCTTTTTGAATCTACATCGTTGTAAGCCGGGCACCCGGCTAATTTGCTATAGATTTTCCATGTAAATGATATCCCTGCAAATGAATACCAGTCATTGTTGTGAATCCATGCAAAGTCAGATGGAGCAACCAAATCTTTCAAGCCGTCAAAGTTATCATAAAATGTTTTACGAAAACCATATTCTGCTTCCAATCCCAAATTTTTATAAATATTAACCTTAAACCCAAAGGAAAAGGGTATCACAGGAATGTATGAAAATGTTGTGGTGTTGACAAAAGCCAGAGCTGCACCACCAGCTATATAAGGCGTATAGTCCCATCGTTTGCCTCCGGTGGAATACGGGAGGAAGTTAAACTCAAACTGCAATGCCAGTTCGGCCACTGTACCGGAAAATGAAGCTGCCCTTGATAACTGGAAATCATTATTGAAATCGAGGTCGTTTGCTTTTAATCCTCCATAGAAAACGCTTGCCCTTAAGGACTGGCGCGGATGGAAATTATGTCTGTACAGGATACCCAACGCAGGCATTGGCGAATATAAAGGCCTCCCGGGATTAATATCACCGATATATGATGAAACACCTGCGAAGACTCCATAATCTGAACTTCTCTGACCAGACAGGGAAAAAGGCAGGCATAATACAAAAAAGAGCCAAAGAATTTTTTTCATTTAAGGATCCAACTCATTTATCGTCTGAAGGATGGCATTCCATTTGAACGGGACTTCAGTTTATAAGTAACAGTGAAATTTAAAAAATAATAAACGTCATTTGAGCTGGAATATTGTGAAGTATAGTTATCAAGGCTGTCAGTAAATGTATATCTTCCCCCTACTTCAAGTCCAAAATTAAGATCAGTTGAATAAATCATTGTAGTGCCAAATCCGACAGGAATAACCCCTGCAATACCGGTCGGGTCCATCCCCTTCACTGCAAGTGCTTCATTCCTGCTGACAGAGTAACCCACGACACCTATGCCTGAAAAAAAATAGAAATCGAGAGATTTCATGAATGTTATTAAATTACCCCTTCCTTTATTAAAAAGATAGCTGCTTTCTGCCCTGTTCTTGATAAAATAATACTCACCAAGAAGTGCGGGTTCAATGATAGACATGGAAGCCTCCATCTGCCTTCCTTCATTTGATCCTCTGTCATCGGTAGCATGCAAAAGCCCATACGTCAGGCTAAGACGTGCATTCAGATCCTGGGTAAGCCGGTATTTCATATTCAGGTTTATATTAAACCTTGTCTGCTTAAAGGTCAAATCCCTGATACCCAAAACATTATCAGCTTTTGAAAATCCTCCTATATCACCAAAGAAGAATGAAGGTCCGATTCCGGCCACTGCTTCATACCTTTTCATTTTCCAGATCTGAGCATCAGATTGTGATGAGAAAAATGTTAATGAAAGGCATGAAAATAAAAATATCAATATGGACCGGTTCATAAGAATTTATTTTTGTTGCTTATACAAATATAATAATCAATTGAAATTATAAGAGGTAAATTTGCAGATTACTGAGGAATATGAAGGATAACGGAAAAAGATGATCCGAAGTTCAATTTCTTTTATCAACACCCCACATCAGCTTATTTCTGAGGGTACTGTAAAAATCCGTTCCTTCCAGCATCACTGTCTGAAGTTTTCCCGGAGCTCTTTCTATCCGGATCTCGTTACTGAATGATAATCGTTTGGATCTGAAGTCACAGGTTGCCAGGTATTCGCAACTTCTTCCTTCAACAACCATCCTGAACCTGCTGTCGCCCGACAGTATTATCGGCCTTATATTCAGATTGTGAGGCGCTATCGGAGAAATAATGATACTTTCATCTTCCGGAGACAATATTGGTCCTCCCACGCTCAGATTATAGGCAGTTGAACCGGTTGCTGTAGAAACAATCAGACCATCGCACCAGTACGTGCTAAGGAATATATCATCAACAAATACATTTATTGTGATCATGCTGAAGTCAGCTTTCTGGATGGTAATCTCATTCAAGGCTATTGTAGGGTACTCACCCAACAGATCTGCAGGCTTAATTACTTCCAGAAGACTTCTGTCAATTCGTTTAAATTTATTATTACAAAGCATATCAACGGAATGGGCCAGATCATCAGCAGGTATGTTTGCCAGAAAACCCATGCGTCCGGTATTCACACCTGCAACCGGAATCCCCAGGTCCTTCACCATCAGAGCTGTAGCAAGAAATGTACCATCACCGCCCACACTTAAAACAAGATCGGGCATTTTTGAAATCTCTGAAAGGTTGCTGAAATGTTCGACTTCTCTGTGATTAATTATATTGTTTTCTGCATTATTCCGGATCAGTACTTTGATACCCTTCCTGGTGAACTCATTAATCAGATTACTTACCCCTTCCCTGGTTTTTGCATTATTATCCTTGCTGTAAATAGCAACACTTTCGAGCATATTTCAAATATTAAGATATTTCATGAGAAGGTCCAGCCTTTCGGAATAAAAATTATCCATTGAGTCATTGTCGGTTATCCATGTTTTCACCTGGTAATTATAACGTTCGAAGGTTTTGATAACTGATAGAAGGTCTGTCGTATTAACCTTAATTGTAACTTCAAACTTAGTTGAATCAGCTGGTGAAGTTACATAAACACTCATTATTTTGACGTTATTGCCTTCAACAATCTGCGCAATCTGAGAAAGCGAATAATCTCTTTCTATCAGATCAAGCACAATAAGTCCGCCTGGCTGATCAAGTGAAGTAAGACCTGCAAGATGTCTTACCAGGTCAGGGATGGTTATCACTCCTTTGAAACGTTTGCCTGCATCGAGTACAGGTACTACGGTTAATCTCAGACGGGAAGCAAGTCCTATCACTTCAAAAATATGCTGATTTGCATCTACATAAGGTTTAAACAGGTTCAGCTGATGGTTTCCGATTGGCTCTTCAGGCTGATTCATATCGTAAATGTCAGCATCAGAGATAAGCCCGAGAAAATCCTGGTTATTAACTATAGGGAGGTGCGATATCCTGAAAATTTCCATCCAGTTCAAGGCTGTCTGACCAAGATCGGAGGTTTTCAGGGAAGGGATAACTTCTGATATTAAGTCACTGGCGATCATACAGGTTTATTTTTAACTAAAATAGTAAAAAAAAAGGCAGTTATTGTATTTTTGCTATACTTTTAAACGGATAAACCATACATTAAGTAATAATGACAAAGTTAAGCGTAAATATTAACAAAATAGCCACAATCAGGAATGCACGGGGCGGAAATATCCCAAATGTACTGACGGCAGCAATAAAATGCCAGATTTTTGGTGCCGACGGGATAACAGTTCATCCGCGGCCTGATGAAAGACATATCCGGTATAAAGATGTACTCGAAATAAGACCAATCATAACTACTGAGTTCAATATTGAAGGTTATCCGTCAAAAGAATTTATTAACCTGGTGCTTGCAGTAAAGCCTCATCAGGTAACACTGGTGCCTGATGCTCATGATGCAATTACTTCAAATGCAGGCTGGAATACAATGAAGTACAGGGAATTTCTTACTGAAATCGTTTCTGAGTTCAGGAAGGAAGGTATCAGAACTTCACTTTTTGTCGATACAAACCTCGAGAATATAGAATATGCAGCAATTACAGGCACCGACAGGGTTGAACTTTACACTGAACCATATGCAACGGGCTTCGACAAGAATGCCGTACAGGCGATCGAACCATTTATCAAAGCTGCGGAAAGTGTGAGAAGTGCAGGCATGGGACTTAATGCAGGACATGATCTCAATCTTGATAACCTCAGGTATTTTCATCAGAATATTCCATGGATTGAAGAGGTTTCCATTGGTCATGCCCTGATCTCCGATGCACTTTATCTTGGCCTTGAAAATGCCATTCAGATGTACAAGAGACAGCTGAGATGAAACTCTGAATATCATGAAACTTTTTTACAGGAAATATGGAAACGGACCACCTCTGATAATCCTGCACGGGCTTTACGGCTCATCCGACAACTGGGCAACAATAGCAAAAAATATCAGCGACAGCTATACTGTATACCTTCCCGATCAGAGGAACCATGGGCAGTCACCTCATAGTCAGGTACATGATTACGACGCAATGAGAGATGACATTCATGAACTTGCACTTGATCTGAAACTTGACAGTTTCTTTCTTGCCGGACACAGCATGGGTGGAAAAACAGCGATATCGTTCGCACTTAAATGGCCTGAAATGCTCAATGGCCTGATGATTGCAGACATATCACCATTTACCAATGAAAATACAAACTTAATTGCTTATAATCAGCATCTTACAATTCTTAATAGCATTCTTTCAGTAGACCTGTCACAGGTTCATACCCGCGATGAAGCAAGAATAGTACTTACTGAAAAAATTCCTTCAGAAAAGATCAGGGGGTTTATTCTCAAAAACCTTGAGCGAACCCCGGATAATAGTTTTAAATGGAAGATAAATGCTGTTTCGCTCCTTAATAATCTTGATAAAATAATGGATGGCATAGACCGGACGGCATATTTAAGTCTGAGAATAACCGGATTTCCGGTGATTTTTCTTAAAGGAGCTGAGTCAGATTATCTTCCTGATAGTGATTTCAGTGATATCCTGAAAGTTTTCCCCGGAGCGGAGTTTGTGAAAATTAAAGGGGGGCACTGGATACATGCTGATAACCCGGATGAGGTAATAAAGAATATATTAAAACTGAAGGAATAGTAAACTCATATAGAAGGACGCATCTGTTTTTTAGTCTCCCAATTCTGCAAAGCGGAACATCAGAATCCCCTTAACGGTGCAGGGGGCGAAAATGTCACCGACTCCACTCTGTCATCGTCAATCCCCGGCTTATTCATAAATCGGAGCAGTACCCTTATTATTGCCACAACATCTTTCTCACAATACCGTACAATCCTTTCAAGATCATTTTCAACATAATAGATCCCGGCAACCATGCTCCCGTCTATATCATCTTTTGGACTGGGAATACCAAGCACAGCTGTAAGAAGATTCAGTGAAGTATAGTTCTTATAATCCCCGAATTTCCACAGCTCCATTGTGTCAAGCAGCTTTACATCCCAGGGTTTCTTGCCTGCATTATCCAGGATTTCAGGTATGATCATTCCGTGGATAATCATTCTCCTTGCAATAAAAGGAAAATCAAATTCCCTTCCATTATGGGCACACAGAACGGCTTCCTGATGCGAATGGCAGAATTTTAACACAAGATCCGAAAAGTCTGTCAGCAATGCTTTTTCATCATTCCCGAAAAATGATTTCAGTCTGATCCGTCCGGAATCTTTTTTCCTGATAAGGCCAACCGATATGCAGATGATCTTGCCGAACTCTGAATAAATGCCGGCTCTTTCATACAGCTCCGAGGCATTTTGCTCTGGCGATCTGATTTGTTTCGATTTCTTATCCCACAGTGTCTGGAATGTTGGATCAAGACTATCAAAGGATTCAGAACCCGGAACTGTTTCAATATCGAGAAACAAAACATCTTCTACATTTATATTGTCGAGCATAATTGCGATTATTAGTGTTTAATTCAAATTGACTGCAGGAATCATGCATATGACCTTATTGATTTTATTCGTTTGCCCCTTACCCCAAAGGGTGCGAAGTATGGTTTTTCAACAAATGTTTTTCGATTATAGATATCAGCACTTCAATACCCACCTGGTTTTCCCCACCGCCGGGAATAATCACATCCGCATACCTTTTTGAGGGTTCAATAAACTGGAGATGAGATGGTTTAACAGTTTCATTATATCTTTCAAGAACGTTCATCACTGATCTTCCACGTTCTACAATATCACGCAGTATAACACGTCCCAGCCTGTCGTCGGCATCCGCATCTACAAAAACTTTGATATCCATTAAATTACGAAGGGCAACATCAGTGAGAATAAGAATTCCTTCAACCAGCACTACCCTGGAAGGCTTGATTTTTATTGTTTCCTCCGATCTGATGCATGTAAGGTACGAGTAGACAGGCATATCAACTTCTTTACCCAGTTTCAGCTTTTTAAGATGATCGATAAGTAAACTGAATTCAACCGAATCAGGATGATCAAAATTAATTTTCTGCCTTTCTTCCAGCGGAATATCTCTGTTATCTTTGTAATAAGAATCCTGTGGTATAACAATAACCTGATCAGTAGTAAAAGCCTCAATTACCTTCCTTACAACTGTTGTTTTTCCCGAACCGGTTCCTCCTGCAATTCCTACTATCAACATAAATTTTATACTTTTGCAGTTAAGTTCAATGTTCAAAAATAGTAATTTGTAGAATAAAACTGAATTAAAGTTTGAACAACAGAGTTTAAGAAGCAAGATCCTGTAACAAAAAAAATTAAAGATAATATGGCTGAACTATATCCGTTGAAATTTGAACCTATCATTAAAGAAAAGGTCTGGGGAGGTCATGCTCTGGCCACCCGTTATCATAAAGATCAGACAGGTGCTGACAATATAGGTGAGAGCTGGGAAATATCGTCAGTTGCTGATAACCTGTCAGTTGTGAGCAACGGATTTCTTGCCGGAAATAATATTGAAGAGCTCATTGAAGTATATATGGGCGACATCACCGGAGACACTGTCTTTGAACAGTTCGGGAATGAGTTTCCCCTTCTTATCAAGTTCATTGAAGCCAGGGAAGATCTCTCAATCCAGGTACATCCGGGGAATGAGCTTGCGAGGAAGAGACACAATGCTTATGGCAAAACAGAAATGTGGTATATCCTCGAAAGTGAAAACGGAGCAAAAATATACACAGGATTCAGGGAAGGTGTAACTAAGGATGTATATGAAGCTGCCCAGAGAAACGGAAATATTGCTGATATCCTTAATATTGAAATAATGGAGCCGGGAGATGCTTTGTTTACTCCGGCCGGAAGGGTTCATGCCATTGGCGCCGGTATTGTCCTTGTTGAAATTCAACAGACCTCAGATATTACTTATAGAATTTCAGACTGGAACAGAACTCCCAACGGCAAGGTTACCAGAGAATTACATACTGACCTGGCAATCGATGCAATTGACTTTTCTGCATCGGGCAAATGCAAGATCAGAAAGGACCCTGAAATGAATCAGACAGAAGATCTGGTTAATTGTGAATTTTTTAACACTAATCTCCTGATTTTTAATAATGCTATTAATAAGGAATACTATTCAATTGATTCTTTTGTTATATACATTTGTGTGGAAGGTGAATTTGTAATACGCTGGGAGGAGAATACCGAAACATGTACAAAAGGAGAGACAATCCTTCTTCCGGCCATGATTAAGGAGGTTACTCTGGAACCTGCAGGTGAAGCACGGATACTCGAGATTTATATCGGCAATGAAAATAAATCATAACAAATACATTTTATTCATTATGAGAGCACTATTTGTCCCTGTTGCAGTAATTGCACTGCTTCTGTATATCGCAGGATGCACAGGTAAAGGAGGAGAGAAAAAAGATCAGCCCATTAATGATACAATTTCTGTTCCGGATACCGGTTATACTGGTATCAAGCAATACATGAGCGGTGACATAATTATAAAAGAGGTTACGTTTGAAAATGGTGTAAGACAAGGGGTGATGAAATCATTTTATCTCGATGGCAGGGTGCGTCAAACGTTCTGGTATGATAATGGATTAAGGGAGGATTCGGCTAAATGGTATTATGAAGACGGAAAGATATTCCGCTCCACACCATATAAAAATGACACAATCGACGGCATTCAGAAGCAGTATTACAAGAATGGCCGGTTGAAAGCCAGGCTGGAATATAAAAAAGGATACCGCACACTCTTATTTGAGGAGTATACACCTGACGGCAAACTTGTCGGAGAATACCCTGAACTGGTTGTCAGTACACGTGATGAATACAAGACAAACGGCACATACAGGATCACTCTGTCACGTTCAGATAAATCTACAAAGGTCAAATTTTACAGGGGAGATCTGACAAATGGTGTTTATGATACTACAAAGGTCACAAATATAAAGACCGTGAATGGAGTTGGCTACCTGATTCTTAAAAAAAGCGGATCAAAGCAGTCAGATCATGTGGGAGTGATAGCTGAAATCCTCACCGGTTTCGGAAATAACCAGCTTGTTTACAAAAAGATCGACCTTCCCCATAACGATATTAAATAGAAGTTTATATGATTATTCATTCAGCCGAGTTCATAAAAAGCAGCCCCGGTTTAAGAGATTGTCCTCCTCCTTCAAAGCCTGAGTTTGCTTTTATCGGAAGGTCAAATGTCGGAAAATCTTCCCTTATAAACATGCTTACCGGCTGGTCAAAGCTTGCAAAAACATCGGTTCAGCCGGGAAAAACAAGAACGATAAATCATTTTATTGTAAATGACAGCTGGTACCTTGTGGATCTTCCGGGTTACGGATATGCGAAGGTTCCCATTAAACTAAGGGAAAAATGGGTTAAAGCCACCGAGAACTATATTCTGAAAAGGGAAAACCTGGTATGTCTGTTTGTACTTCTTGATACCAGGCATAAACCACAGGCTTCAGATCTGAAGTTTATGGAGTTCCTGGGAAATAACCAGATAGCCTTTGCGAGGGTTTTTACAAAAAGCGATAAAATAACTTCTGAAGGGCTGGAAAAATCAGTAGATTTATATAATACTGAAATGCTCAGGAACTGGGAGTCTCTTCCTGTTTCATTTATTTCATCTGCCGTAAAGGGCACAGGTAGAGTTGAAATTCTGAACTATATTGAAGTTTCTATGAACAATTTATCAAATGAGGCTTGATATTACAGGGAATTTTTAATTTTGCATTCAGATTTTTTGGTATATAACAGCTAAATAACAGGAATATGTTTGGAATAGCACCTATGAAACTCTTCTCCTGCACCGGATCTCAACATCTGGCTCAGATGATTGCTGATAAACTCGGGATTGAAATCGGCAAGAGTTCAGTAACCAGATTCAGTGACGGTGAATTTCAACCATGTTTTGATGAGTCTGTAAGGGGATGTATGGTTTTTATAGTTCAGTCAACAAATCCTCCGGCTGATAACCTATTCGAGTTGCTTCTCATGATTGATGCAGCCAAGAGAGCGTCGGCCTACAAAGTTATTGCAGTTATTCCATACTATGGTTTTGCAAGACAGGACAGAAAAGACAGGCCCAGAGTATCAATAGGATCCAAATTATCAGCTGATCTGCTCAGCACTGCAGGTGTCGACAGGGTAATGACGATGGATCTTCATGCCGATCAGATACAGGGGTTTTTCAATGTTCCTGTCGATCATCTTTTCGGATCAGCCATCTTTGCTCCCTACATTGCAGATTTAAAACTGACAAATCTTTGTGTTTCTGCTCCTGATATGGGAGGTTCAAAAAGGGCAAATGCTTATTCAAGGTATCTTCAATCTGAGATGGTTTTATGCTATAAGCTCCGGAAAAAACCCAATGTGATTGAAGAAATGTCTATTATTGGTGATGTGGATGGCAGAAATGTAGTAATAATAGATGATATGGTCGACACAGCAGGAACCCTGGTTCTGGCAGCCGATATGATGAAGGAAAGGGGAGCTTTGAGCATAAGGGCATTCGCAACCCATCCTATTCTTTCAGGAAATGCACTACAAAGAATTAATGATTCATCCATCGAGGAACTTGTTGTTACCGATTCAGTCCCTTTTGTGAATACTTCCAATAAGATAAAAGTGCTTTCAATCGCAGAAATTTTTGCCAGGACAATCCATGCTGTAACCACTAATCAGTCAATAAGCACAAATTTTTTATTCTGATTTCTTTGTAATATATTTGCACCCTGTTTTTTAAAATATTGACAAACGTGTAATGGGGGATTATCATGAGGATAATCTTTAGTAGCACAATAACAATCCATTTAAAATGAAAACTTTAGAAATCAAAGCATCTTTCCGTACAGAACTGGGTAAGAAGAGTACAAAGCAAATCAGAAAAGAGGGAAATGTACCATGTGTTATTTATGGTAAAGAAAAGAATCTTCACTTTCATGCCCATGAGAATAGTTTCAAAAATCTTGTTTATACACACGAAGCTCATCTGGTAAAGCTCCTTATCGATGATAAAGAGTATAGTGCAGTTCTTAAGGATATGCAGTTTCATCCGGTAAGCGATAGGATTTTGCATGCAGATTTTATCGAGATATTTGATAATAAAATGGTTACAATCAATGTACCAATTAAAGTATCAGGTGATTCAGCAGGAGTTATCGCAGGCGGAAAATTGAGCATCAAGAGAAGGACTTTGAAGGTTAAGGGTTACGCAAAGGATCTGCCTGAGTTTCTGCAGATGGACATAACAAACCTGAAAATTCATGAGGGATTTAAGGTAGGAGATCTGTCATATGATAAGATCGAGCTACTGGATCCTAAAAAATCAATGGTTCTTACAATTGCAACATCACGTCTGGCTGCCAAGTCCGAAGAGGAAGTTGCAACCGAGAAAGCAGCTGAAGAACAGGCAGCAGCAACAGCAGCAGCAGCAGCTGCCCCTGCAGCAGGAGCAGAATCTAAGAGTTAATCTGGTTTGTAACAACAGTCAGACCTGATGAAATATCTGATAGTTGGGCTGGGAAATATAGGCGAGGATTATAAGGATACCCGCCACAATATAGGTTTTACAGTATTGGATGCCATGGCTTTGGCATCCAATACTTTTTTTTCTGACAGACGGTACGGGGCAGTTTGCGAAATCAAATACAAAGGCCGCGATCTGATACTATTAAAGCCTTCCACATTTGTGAATCTCAGTGGTAATGCAGTCAATTACTGGCTTAAGAAGGAAAACATAATCCTTGAGAATATGCTTGTAATAGTTGATGACATTGCCCTTCCTCTGGGTAGTATCAGGATGAGATCAAAAGGAAGTGACGGTGGGCATAACGGGCTCGCTCATATCAGCAATACTCTTGCAACTAATGAATATCCGAGGATCAGAATCGGAGTAGGCAGCAATTTCAGGAAAGGCACCCAGGTTGATTATGTTCTAGGTACCTGGGATCAGGAAGAAAAAAAATTTCTGGCCGAAAGAATTCCCATAGTCATTGATATGATTAAGTCATTTGCTTTTGCCGGACTTGAACGGACGATGACTGCTTTTAACAAGGCCGGAAAAGTGCCTTCCCAGGCGAAAGAATCAGAATCTGAAAAGAAAAATCCGGAATAACCCACCAGTAATGGATGAAAATAAGTCAATACGGATTGATAAGTTTCTCTGGGCGGTAAGATTGTATAAAACAAGGAGCATCGCTTCGGAAGAATGCAGAAAAGGCAGGATAATCATAAATGATATCCAGGTCAAATCATCGAGGATGGTACAGCATAATGAGATAATTATAGTTAAAAAACCTCCTGTTGTCTTCTCATTCCGTGTGAAGGAACCTATTGAAAACAGGGTATCTGCCAAATTAGTCCCCAATTATCTGGAAGATATTACACCAGAATCAGAAAAGGTAAAGCTCGATTTCCGCAATGCAGCCGGAACTATTTACAGGGATAAAGGAACCGGACGGCCGACCAAAAAAGAAAGAAGACTCATTGACAGGCTCCGCGATGATTCGGATGAACCCTGGGAGTAGACTCTTACAGGTGGTATAAA
Organism: Bacteroidales bacterium; assembly: GCA_038325595.1. Classification (GTDB taxonomy): domain Bacteria; phylum Bacteroidota; class Bacteroidia; order Bacteroidales; family VadinHA17; genus LD21. Next base: position 16,261 of record JBBQJD010000003.1, read on the forward strand.
AGCGTAATATTTAGAAATTTATGGTTAAAGTAATTTCCTCCTTAATACCAGACATTCATTTTTTTTTATCTTGCACAAAACTACTTTCAGCCAGTGATATGAGAAATCTGGTTCAAGGAAATATTTTTTTTATACATGGGCAAAGATAATATTGAAAAATATTCAGCAGGATATGCTTTACTAAAATCAGTCGCGGGTTTCTGGCACAACAAGGTCTTTTACAGGAAAGTCATAATTCTTGGACTTGACAATATCAATCCCGATCATCATCTCATATTTGCCCCTAACCATCAGAATGCATTGATGGATGCCCTGGCTGTTCTTTTCACTCACAGCGGACAGCTTATTTTCCTTGCCAGGGCTGATATTTTCAGGAAGAAGCCTATTGCAGCCATACTCTATTTTCTAAAAATATTGCCTGTGTACCGGATCAGGGATGGATTCAGCAGCCTGAAAGGAAATGACGAGATATTCACTAAAACTATTGATGTACTGAAAAACAGGAATGGTTTGGTTATTCTGCCGGAAGGTGATCATTCAGGATATCGCAGGCTCAGGCAATTAAAAAAAGGCATTTGCAGAGTTGCTTTTCAGTCAGAAGAGGCAACTGATTTCCAACTGAATATAAAAATAATACCTGTGGGGCTGGAATATTCAAATTACAGCAGGTACAGGCAGGTTTTGACAGTCGTTTATGGAAAACCAATTGAGGTATCAGAATATCATGAATCATACAAGACCAATCCCGAAAAAGCTCTTAATGAATTGAGATCCAGGCTTTCAGATAACATGAAAGATAATATGGTACATATTGAGCCTGAAGAGGATTACGAAGCTATCGATGAACTCACAACCATTGTTAACGGAAAGTTCAGTGATGATATTAAGTTTCCCAAGCTGTTCCACGACAGGGTACTCATTTCTAAATTAAAAACTCTCAAATCTTCCAATACTGAAGTATATAACAGGATGTGCGCTCTCAGCCTTCTGTTAAAGAAGAAAGCAAAGGAACTGCATATCGACTACAAATTGCTTGAAAAAAAGAAACATCCGCTGGGATGGCTGATTGCAGGAGTTCTGGGCCTGATTGTTACCTTCCCGCTTTACATTTACGGGAATATCTTCAACCTGACATTTCTTGAAATTCCCAATCTCCAGATTCCAAAGATCCGCGATCCTCAGTTTCATTCATCCATACGTTATGGATTATCGCTGATACTGGCAATTCTTTTCCTGCCTGTGTATCTCTTTCTCTCTATTTTTATCTTTTCTTCATGGTGGCTAGGCCTTGCCATTTTTCTGTCTCTTCCGCTTTCAGGTCTGTTTGCATGGAATTATTTCATTCAGTTCCGCAGAATCAAAGGAGGATTTCGTGTCAGGAATTTTGTAAAACAAAGAAACAGTGAATTCGCACTTCTCCGTATGAGCCATACTGAGTTGATTAACCTGGCGGCAGCCTTACAAAATGGAAAAGGATAAATTATTCGATGGCAAAGTAGCCTGGATAACCGGAGCATCATCAGGGATTGGGGAAGCACTTGTATATGCTTTCGTTTCAAGGAATGCAACCGTAATAGCTTCATCCAATGACTTGTCAGGTCTTGAAAGGGTTAAAGCATCCTGCTCGGGAAGGTCATCTATGGTACATTGTGTTCCATTCGACCTCTCTGATACAGAAGGAATTGAAAAAATAGTTAAGGATCAGGTGAAAAATCTTGGAAAAATCGATTACCTCTTAAATATAGGCGGTATCAGCCAAAGAGCCCGGATCGATGAAACGCCATTATGGCTCGACAGGAAAATTTTTGAAATCAACTATTTTGGCACAATCGCTTTAACCAAAGCTGTATTGCCATTTATGATTCAGCAGAAATCAGGTCATATTCTTGCAACAAGCAGCATATCAGGACGATTCGGATTTCCTCTTCGTTCAGCCTACTCCGCATCCAAACAAGCTCTTCACGGCTTCTTTGAGACACTTTACCTTGAAAACAAGAAGTTCAATATCAGATCATCCGTTATTATTCCCGGAAGGGTCAGAACTTCAATTTCTATTCATGCACTTAATTCAGAAGGCCGTGAGCATGGCAAACTTGATGAAGGTCAGGCAAAAGGCGTATCACCTGAAAATGCGGCAGAGACTATTATTAAAGGAATTATAAGGAACAAACGGGAAATTCTGGTTGGAAAGGGTGAATTGATTATGCTCCATATAAGAAGATATATGCCATGGTTATTCTTCAGAATTGCGGATAAAATAAAATCAACCTGACTGAACTTTTAAAAAAGAAATAATGGAATACATAATAAGTGGCATTCAACAGATGGGAATCGGGGTGGAGAATATTCAGGAAGCCTGGAAATGGTATATCAGCAATTTTGGAATGGATTGCCGTATTTTTGAAGATGAAGCAGAAGCAAAACTGATGTTGCCTTATACAGGAGGCAAGCCAAGAAGCCGGCATGCCGTACTGGCACTGAACCTTCAGAGTGGAGGAGGCTTTGAAATATGGCAGTACAAAGGACGGACACCTGTGAAAATCAATGAAGAAATAAGGATTGGTGATCTGGGTATCATTGCATGTAAAATGAAGTCGAAAAACATCAATGAAACAATGCAATTGTACCGTAAGAATGGCTTGACATTGCCGGAAAGCCTGTCTGAAGATCCATCCGGCAAGAAGACATTCTTCATTAAGGATCCGTACGGCAATTTATTTCAGCTTGTAGAAGCAGAAGACTGGTTCAGAAATGAGAAGAAAGGAACCGGAGGATCATACGGAGCCATTATAGGTGTTTCTGATATTGAAAAGTCAAGGATTGTTTATTCCGAAATACTCGGATACGATAAAGTGGTTTACGACAAAACCGGAGTTTTTTCAGACATTTCAGAGCTGCCGGGTGGGGAAAATGAATGTCGCCGGGTTTTGTTGAAAAGATCGGTCCCTTTTTCAGGCCCCTTTAGTAAAATACTGGGCAACAGCATGATAGAACTTGTGAAGACCACAGAAAAAACAGGAAAAAGAATATACGAAAATCGTTTCTGGGGCGATCCCGGATTTATTCATTTGTGTTATGACATGAGGGGAATGGATAAACTGAGGGAGACATGTAAAAATAAAGGATTTCCTTTTACTGTCGACAGCCAGAACAGTCGTGAAGGGAACAGCTTCGACATGGGTGAAGCTGCAGGTCACTTTTCGTATATTGAAGATCCGGACGGAACCCTTATTGAATTTGTTGAGACTCATAAAATACCAATACTGAAAAAATTCGGGTGGTACCTCGATCTTAGAAAAAGGGATCCTAATAAATCACTGCCTGAATGGATACTGAATACCCTTAAATTTTCCAGGGTCAGAAGTTAATCAGCGAGTAAAGGAATCAGGTCATTATCAGACTTTACCGGCCGATTTTTCTGTCTGACGCATTACCTTCATTACGTTTTCACCCCAGATCTTTGTGATATCGGATTTTGAGTATCCGCGTCTGAGAAGTTCAATTGTTATATTTTTTACCTCGGAGGCATCGCTGCATCCCTCTACTCCTCCTCCGCCGTCGAAATCGGTACCGATACCAACATAGTCAATACCAATCACCTGGACTACATGATCGATATGATCTGCAATATCCTTTACTGTTGCTAACTTCTCATATCTCTTATGGATTTCCTTGTACTGAGTCCGTACAAATTTCTTGGTGTCTTCAGGAAGTGAGTTATAATCGCCATACTTTAACCTTAGATCTTCAAGCTTCTGGTTCATTTCAGGATGTGGTTCAGGAGTTTTAAGATAATTGCTCAGAATGCAGATTTGAATAACTCCTCCGTTTTCCTTAAGAGCAAGAAGCATGTCATCTGTGAAATTCCTCGGGCTTCCGCACAATGCCCTGCATGAGGAATGCGAAGCAATAACCGGAGCTTTGGTTATTTTCAAAACATCGTAATATGCCTTATCGGAAATATGAGATACATCAACCATCATGCCCAAACGATTCATTTCCTTAACAACTTTCACACCCAGGTCAGACAATCCGTTATTTTCATTGCCGGCAGGATCAGTTGAAGAATCACAAATATCATTATTTTTTGTATGTGCAAGAGTAATGTACCTGGCACCCAGATCATAATATTGTTCAATTCTTGAAAGATCAGTTCCGATCGGATAACCATTCTCCAGTCCGATAAAAGCTGCAATCTTTCCATTTTTTTTCAGCCGGTAAGCATCATCGGCAGTGTAAGCAATTTCGGCGAGATGAGAATTATTCTCAACATTCTTATGTATTGAATCTATTATATTCAGCGTTTTCTGATGAACTGCACTAAATGATGAATCATCCCTTGGACCCTGACCGATAAATACTGCAAAGAACTCAGCATGAAGACCACCTTCAGCCATTCTGGGAAAATCAACACAACCCTCATCATGCCTTGTGCCAAGATCAAACCTTCCGCTTTCAAATTCCATGGGAGTATCACAATGTGTATCAACAGTCAGGATTGAAGCATGAATCCTGTCAGCCTGTCTGATCAGATTCTCCACTGTGTTCCCGCAACCGGACATTAGCATTAAAAAAACAAGGATACCTATGTATAATTTCATACATGTTTTATTTCATGCAAGATAATTTAAAATGACATCTGGGACTCTATTAATACGCTTCATTTAACCTTATTTAACAAAGACTCAGCATATTCTGAGCCTGTTTCGAAATTATGTACACCATTAACAAGCTGCTTATATCTTTCTTGTGCTACTTTTGTATTCTCAGATAATTGGAGTCTGAAATATGTCATCAAGTTTTATTTAATGAACAAATATACCCTTGTTGCTCTTTCAGTGACCGGAGGATTGCTTTCAGGGCTGGCTTGGACTGACTGGTGTACAGGTTTGATACTGCTTATATCCTTTATTCCATTCTATATACTTGAAGATCATATCTTTAATAACAGAAAGAGATACAGTCCAAATGCTTTCTTTATTTATTTGCTTCCCGGTTTTGTCATATTCAGCCTTACAACACTTGGATGGATGAGAGTAGCCAGCATGGCCGGTGCCATTAGCGTTATACTGGGATTGTCATTCCTTATGGCATTCACAATGTGGTTGGCTCATCTTGTCAGATTGAAGGGCGGAAACATCGCAGGCTTAATTTCTTTCATTGTCTTCTGGCTTGCATTTGAACTGATAAGTCTTAATGTTAGCATTATCACTCCGTGGCTGAATCTTGGTAACGGACTTTCAAAGGATATAATGTTTATTCAGTGGTATGAGGTAACCGGTACCGCCGGCGGCTCATTATGGATATTATTGTCAAATCTTATCCTTGCCCGCTTTATCATAAGCAATAAGAGAAAAAACCTGATGATTATTTTGTGGCTGATACTGGTTCTGGTACCTTCTGCAATCTCAATTAAAAGGTACATTACAATTAAAACATCTGAAAATGATGCCAGTGAGGTTGTAATCATTCAACCAAATATTGATCCTTATTCTGAAAAGTTCGTGATACCTTTTGAGACTCAACTTGAAAAAGTCATTTCAATGGCCGGTAATGCCGCTTCTGAAAACACAAGCTGGATTGTTACACCCGAAACCACGGTTGATGATCCCGTAAACCTTGATGATCTGGATAATAATCTATATATCAGGAGGATAAGGGACCTTGCTGCAAAAAAACCACAGATATGCGTTATAACCGGGCTGGTCAGCTATAAATTATATCCTCCCTCTGAAATGCCGCCAACCAAAAGTGCAAGAAAAACCGGTACGTCAGAAGATTATTATGACCATTTCAATTCAGCCTTCAGAATTGATACAGGAAAGATTATTGAGGTATATCACAAATCAAAGCTGGTCCCGGGTATTGAAATGCAGTTTTCTACCGGTCCCGGGCGAATGATCGCAAGAATACTTCCATATCTGGGAGGAACAAGATGGGGATATGGAATGCAGGATGAAAGAATTAATTTTAATCATCCTCTCCTGTTATACAGTATCGCTCCTGTTATTTGTTATGAATCAGTTTTTGGCAGCTATGTTACGGATTATGTAAGGAAGGGTGCCAAAGCTTTATTCATAATTACCAATGACGGCTGGTGGAAAAGTACAGATGGATATAAGCAGCATCTCTCCTTTGCCTCATTGAGGGCTATCGAAACCAGAAGACCTGTTATAAGATCAGCCAATACGGGCATTTCCTGTATTATTGATATCAGGGGAAAAAGAATCGCAGAGAGTGACTGGTGGACTCAGGAGGTATTAAAGGGCAGCTTTATTCCTGAAAACAGAATTACTCCTTATGTAAAATATGGTGACTATATTCTGCGTATTTCTTTATTGATAAGTATATTAATAATCCTTATTAATTTTGTTGCCATGCCCATCAGAAGAAAAGTAAGATGAAGTATCAGAATATTTTAGTACAGTATTATATAGTCATGAAAAAACTACCCGGGGAAATATCTATCTGAAATAGGGTAATTACCTGGTCTTATTAAATGCTTCGAGCCCATCATCGAGCCATTTCTTATACTCTGAAACGTTCAGGTTTGTAGGGCTGGGCTTAATCAATGGATTACCTTCATGGTCAGCAATTACATAAAGAGGCATGGCATTTGTCCTGAACTTCGATATCTCAAGGTCCTCATTAATTTTACCGATTGTCTTCTTCTGTTTGCCATCAATTGCAGAAACTATCCACTCACTTTCCGGAACCACGGTCCTGTCGTCGACATACAAAGCGATTATCACAAAATTTTCCTTTAATCTTCGAAGTACTTCAGGATCAGACCATACCTTAGCTTCCATAAGCTTGCAATTGGCACATGCATGACCTTTAAAATCGATAAATACAGGCTTTCCCTGTTCTTTTGCACATGCAAGACCCTGCTTATACTCGTAATATGCATTAAGACCATAAGGCATATCAAAAATATCATCATATAATGGTGCTGAGCAGAGGACACTCTTATTTTCCTGCTGAACCGCAGTACCTGAGAATGAAGTATTTTCTGAAATAATACGGGGAATATTGAGTTCGGTACCTGACTGGGATGGTAAAAAGGATGCAATCCCTTTGAGAGGTGAACCGAAAAGGCCGGGAATGAGGTAAACAACAAATGAAAAAACAGCAATTATCAGGAATAACCTGAAAGTTCCAATAAATGAAAGATCACTGTCGTGGCTGAATTTGATCTTGCCCATAAGATAAAGGCCAAGCAGCGAAAACAGTACAATCCAGATTGCAATGAACAAATCCCTTGACAGGATTCCCAGAGAATAAACACTATCGACAGTCATGAGGAATTTCATGCTGAATGCAAGCATAATAAATCCAAGCACCACCTTAATTGAATTCAGCCATCCCCCCGATTTGGGGATACGGTTCATAATTGATGGAAACAGGGCGAGTACGGTAAACGGCAATGCAAAAGCAAGTCCGAAACCAAGCATTCCGATTGTCGGTCGGAGAACATCGCCGCTGGCAGCTTCAACAAGCAGGGCGCCTACAATAGGACCAGTACATGAAAATGAGACAATGACAGTGGTCAGACCCATGAAAAATGAAGCCATAATCCCTCCCTTGTCAACCTTTGAGTCTGCACCGGTAACCCAGCTGTTAGGCAGGATTATTTCAAAAGCTCCAAAAAAGGATGTTGCAAATACTACAAATAATATGAAAAAAAGTGTATTTGGTAACCAGTGGGTACTCACAGCGTTTGCGATTCCGGCCCCTGCACTTGTAAGCGAAACCAGAATGCCAAGGAATGAGTATATAAACACAATTGAGAGACCAAAAATAACAGCTTTAAATATTGATTTGCTCCTGTTATCCGAACCCTGTGAAAAAAACGCCACAGTCATTGGAATCATCGGAAATACGCATGGAGTAAGCACTCCGGCAAATCCGGCAAGCAATGAAATGAGGAAAAAAGCAAGAAGTCCTCTGCCAGTTCCTGAAGCTGTTAAATCAGAATCCTCACCGGACTCATTTACAGGCTTTGCAGAGCCATCCGAAATTTTTATCTCAAAATCAACATCTTTCGGAGGTGAACAGGTGACATTATTGCAAGCCATATAATTTACCAGTCCTTTGACAGAAAAGGAAGGTTCATCTGCATTAATTTTCTGACGAAACTCTGCTTTTGTACTGAATGATTTTATTTTAAAACCGAATGCCTCATCAAAAAGCTCCTCAGGTTCCGTAACTTCATAGGGATCTCCCTCCAGCCTGAAGGAAGGTACTGTGTCAAATGATATTGATGTAGGTATCGGGCCGCCTTCCGGAATGGTCATTGAATAAATATGAGAATTCTCTTCGATGTTTGCCGTGAAGATCAGCTCATACTTTCCGTCGCCGGTTTTTTCATATCCGAAATCCCACGTAACAGGATCGTAAATCTGTCCCGATGCATTCAATACAAATATGAATACAGATATTAACAGTGTAAGTCTTTTAAACATGCTGCTGGTTTATTTATCTGCAAAAGTAATAAATCAATTGTTTTGTCCGACCGCTTCTTTTAGTTCACAACCGGAATAATCAAACCAGGTCTATTTCATTATCGAAATGATCGTAGAAATGAAATTCGAGCATATGATAGGATATTACAGCCTGTACCTTCAGCGTGATCTTATATTTGAAATTCCATTTCCGTTGAACCGAAATGAAGCCTTTCGTGAGATAGGATGCCACGAAAGGATGAACATTCAGAATGATTTTTTTTGTCTTAATTTTATCGACAATAAATGAGAGCTCTTTTTCGATCTCATCCACGAAAAGTATTGTAGGTTTGATCTCGCCTGTTCCCTGGCAGGACGGACATTTTTCATTTGTCACTATATTCATTTCGGGCCTTACTCTCTGCCTGGTGATTTGCATCAGTCCGAATTTTGTAAGGGGAAGGATGTTATGCTTGGTCCTGTCATTTGCCATCATTTCCTTCATCTTATCAAAAAGCTGAAGCTTATTCTCAGTTGTCTGCATATCTATAAAGTCCACCACTATAATACCGCCCATATCCCTGAGCCTCAATTGTCGTGCTATCTCTGTGGCAGCTTCCATATTTACCTCAAGGGCATTCGATTCCTGATTATTTCCCGATCGCGATCTGTTGCCACTGTTAACATCAATTACATGAAGTGCTTCAGTATGCTGGATAATGAGATATGCACCATGTTTAAATGAAACGGTCTTGCCAAAAAGAGCCTTGATTTGCTTATTGACGGCAAAATGATCAAATATCGGAAGTGTGCTTTTATAAACTTTGACTATTTTTTCCTTTTCAGGAGCTATTTCCCTGATATACAGCCTGATATCATCAGCCAACGCCTGATCGTTAACATGTATGCTGTTGAACGTGACATTGAGCATATCGCGAAGGATGGTGGAAGTCCTGTTCATTTCACCAATGAATAGCCTTGGTGTTTTTGTTTCCTTTTTAATCTGGGTGAAAGCCGATTCCCATTTTTTTATCAGTTCCCTCAATTCAGCGTCAAGCACGGTAACTTTCTTGCCTTCAGCAACGGTCCTTATGATGACGCCGTAATTTTTAGGTTTTATGCTCTGAACAAGGGCTTTAAGCCTGCTTTTTTCTTCACCGCTTTCAATTTTGGATGAAACGGATACCTTATCTGAATAAGGCATCAATACAAGGTTTCTGCCTGCGAGGGAAATCTCTGAAGCCAGCCTCGGACCCTTTGTAGAAATTGGCTCTTTTGTTATCTGTACTATAACGGTCTGTCCTGTAGTAAGAACATCAGTAATTTTACCGTCTTTATCTATCTCGGGTTCAGGCTTGAACTTGTGAACAGGACCAACTTTCCCTTGTTTCTGAATAGCCGAAAGATAAAATTTATGCTGTGTTCTGAACTGGGCTCCGAGATCAAGGTAGTGCAGAAATGCATCGCGTTCATAACCCACATTAATAAACGCAGCATTTAGTCCGGGCATTATCTTCTTCACCTTCCCCAGGTAAATGTCACCCACAGAAAACCTGACATTTCGCTTTTCCTTATTTAACTCTATTAACTGCTTGTCTTCCAACAAGGCTAATGCAACCTCGGAATCACCAACATCAATGATTAGATCCTTGTTTACCACTTCATTAAATTAGTCTGGATTAAATGTCATCAGCAATACAACAAGCAGATAAAATAAACCTAAAGACCATCAGATCTTTAGGTTTAATATCTTCTTTTAATGACCAGTTGCTGATCTGCTACTTCTTCTTATGTCTGTTCTTCCTCAAACGCTTTTTGCGTTTGTGAGTGGCCATTTTATGTCTTTTTCTTTTTTTACCGCTTGGCATAGAGTTATTTCTTAACGTGTGATTTTACCTTGGTAATGAAAGTCTTTGCCGGCTTGAAAGCTGGTATATTGTGTGCAGGAATAATTATAGTTGTATTCTTCGAAATATTCCTGGCAGTTTTCTTAGCCCTTTTCTTAACAATGAAGCTTCCAAAACCTCTGAGAAATACGTTATTACCCTTTATCATAGAGTCTTTAACTGTTTCCATTAAGGCTTCAACAGTTTTTTGTACTGTTACCTTTTCAATACCAGTGTTCTTGGCAATTTCATTAACAATGTCTGCTTTAGTCATTTTACTTGAAGTTTAAAATTGGACAAAATTATTTTGAGTATGCGTTTTTTCAACTGTGCAAATATAGAAATATTATTTATTTAAAATGAAACTCTTAATTAATTATTTAATTTAAAAAAAATATATTAATGCCTTAAATACAATGAAATAGGTTAACGATACAAGATAGTAAATAGATTATCATAATGAAATAAAAATATTAAATATTTTAGTTAAAATGTTGACATGGTGAAATTTAAGTGATTTTTGTTCACTAAAGTTGTTAAGGGTGGTTTTTTTCTTAACTTTACATTCCTGTAATTTTGTTTAAGATTAATACCTAACTACATGTCAGTCAATAAAGTTATACTCGTTGGTAATGTTGGAAAAGATCCTGTTATCAGATATTTTGACAAAGGTGTTGCAAAAGTAAATTTTCCGCTGGCAACGAGTGAAACTTACACCAATCAGCAAGGAGAAACCATAACTTCAACCGAATGGCACAATATTGTTTTATGGCGTGCATTGGCAGAAGTAGCTGAAAAAACTGTCAGAAAAGGTTCCCAGGTTTATATAGTTGGTAAAATAAAAACCCGCTCATATGTTGATAAGGATGGTGTAAATAAATATATCACGGAAATTTTAGCAGATACCTTTCTTGTGCTTGAGAAAAAACAGGGTGCAACCCAATATGCAAAAACCGTGGGCGAACAGGATAAAACTTCCTCTGGCTCAACAGCTGGCGAACCTTCTGGTGTTTACGAGTCCGGAAAAGATAATGCAGATTTTGATGACTCCGGCATTGCCAACGCACAAAAAGGAACAGGTGATTCCCAAAATGAGGATGACCTTCCTTTTTAGCTGTTTTTTTATTTAAATGTAATTCAATTGGAAGCGGATAATCCACTGACAAATCAGATATCGCTGGCAGGCTTAAGTATAAATATACCTGATCTACAAATTTATACAGGCATTATCGTGCTGATCATCCTTCTTGCGGGATCTGCCCTTATCTCAGGATGCGAAGCTGCATTTATTTCTTTAAAATCGGAGGACATTGAAAAGCTGAAATCAGATAAAACAAAGAAATCAGAAACAGCACTGAAGCTCTATAATAATCCTCAAAGGCTTCTAAGTACGCTGCTTGTTGCAAACAACACTATCAACATAGCCATTGTCCTGCTTGCTTCATATATCAGTTACAGGTTATTCGGCTTTAGTTCAAAACCCATTTTAGTTTTCATTATCAATGCAGCCGCAATTACATTTCTGATTCTTTTTTTCGGAGAAATAATGCCCAGGGTTTATTCATCACGGAATCATTATGCAGCTGCCCTGTTCATGGCATTGCCGGTTTATATTCTCCAAAAAATTCTCAAACCTTTCACATCTTTATTGATATTTTCGTCATCATTTGGCAGAAAAAAAAATATATCTAACCCTAATCTAAGCATGGATGATCTTTCCAGTGCATTGGAAAGATCATCTGACGATTTGAATGAGGATGAGAAAATACTTAAAGGCATAGTAAACTTCAGAAATATCAATGTAAGCGCCATCATGTGCCCCAGAATCGATGTAACAGCAATCGATATCAAACTTGGATTTGATAAAATAGTTCCTGTAATAATTGATTCAGGATTTTCAAGAATACCAGTATATTCCGGATCATTCGATACTGTGAAAGGAGTTCTTTATGCCAAGGATGTTCTTCCGTATACATCTTATCCTGCAACTTTTAAATGGCAGGCATTGATACGGCCACCATATTTTGTACCGGAAACAAAAAGGATCAATGACCTCCTGAAGGAATTCCAGACCAAAAAAAATCATATGGCCGTTGTCATAGACGAGTATGGCGGAACGTCAGGAATAGTCACACTGGAAGATATTCTTGAAGAGATAGTTGGTGAAATAACCGATGAAAGTGATGAGGATGAAATATTATACCGGAAGCTTGATGATAATACCTATGTATTTGAAGGTAAGATTCTTTTGAATGATTTTTGCAAAATACTTCAGGTAGATGAAAATCTACTTGAAGATGTGAGGGGAGAATCTGAAACACTGGCAGGCCTTCTTCTTGAACTCACCGGTGAAATACCTCAGAAGGATCAGATAATAAAACACAGAAACTTTGTTTTCAGAATAGAGTCAGCAGACAGAAGAAGGATTAAGGAAATTCATGTTGATATAACCAGGAATGATGGCGATATTTAGAAAGGAAAACTTTTTAATATTAATTGTATTCTCATCCATCCTGTTAAGTTGCAGGGAAACAATAGTCCCAAAGCCTGAAGGTTTTTTCAGGATAGATCTTCCGGAAAAGGAATATGTGATTTTTAATGATGAGAGGGAAACCAGGGAAAAGATGCCTTTTTCATTCGAGTATCCGGAATATGGCCGGCTGTCATTTCAGGATGATAAATCTGAAGAACCGGGTTGGTTCAATATTGAATTCCCCGGATACAAGGCAAAAATTTATCTGACCTACAAAAAAATAAACAACGATTTCGATGAATTGATGGAACAAACATATAAAATGAATGTTAAAAACCATATAACCAAGGCCGATGCAATCAATGAACAGCAGTTCAACAACAAAGAAAAAAAGGTTTATGGCATTTTATATGACCTTAAAGGCAACACTGCATCAGCAGTTCAGTTTTATATTACTGACAGCATAAAACATTATCTTAGAGGGTCATTATATTTCTCTGCTGAACCAAATGCAGATTCACTTGCACCGGTAATCAATTTTTTCAGGGAAGATATAACTCATATGATTGAAACCATGAATTGGAAATACTGAATTTACTTCTCTTGTAATGGGCTGTATAACAAAACATTATCTAAACGAATTCTCAATACTCGGGGTGTGGAAGATTGAAGAGGATCTCCAGGTGCTCCTTGATTTTGTTCAGCTGGACCTTGAAGAGAAGAAGAAATACGATAGTTTCATGAGCATGTCACGTAAACTTGAATTTCTGAGTGTAAGGGCATTGCTGGCTGAATTACTGGGAAAAGATGCAAGAATTGTCTACAACAAAAATAATAAACCCTTTCTTAAAGACGGATCCAGGTTTATAAGCATCTCACATTCACATAAGCTTACTGCCATTCTTCTCAGTACCAATGAAAAAGTCGGTATAGATCTTGAGTTTATGAGCTCCAATATCAGTACATTTTCATTCAAATTCATTAACAGAAAAGAAAAGATCACCAAAAATCATGACCTGCGGAAATATCATCTGTATATTCACTGGTGTGCGAAAGAGGCACTTTACAAGATTTGTGACAAAGAGGGTATCAGCGTGCGTAAGAACCTCACTATTGAACCATTCGATGTGCAGGAATCCGGGGAGATTAAGGGCTATGTTCGCACAAAAAAAATAAATGAATCGTTTGATCTGTACTATTCCAAATATGACAACTATGCAATAGTATGGACTAAGAAAAACTATGAAAAAACCTAATTTTCCCGGACAGAAAAGCATTGCAGTACTTCTTGATCCCGACAAAGCTAAGGGAAACAAGCTTCGAACTTTACTTGATATTGCACAAAAAAGTCAGACAGACTTTGTTCTTGTCGGAGGAAGCCTTACTTTTAGTAGCGTCGATAATCTTATTGATGAAGTAAAAAGTCAATGCTCAATACCGGTTATTTTGTTTCCCGGCAACCTTCTTCAACTCACTCATAAAGCAGATACAATTTTACTTCTGTCAATGATCTCAGGCCGCAATCCTGAGCTGCTTATAGGCAACCATGTGATTGCGGCACCTTACCTGAAGGATATAAAGGATAAACTAATCTCCGTCGGATATATATTGATTAACTCCGGAATGAAAACCTCTGTTGAATACATAAGCCAGACAGAAGCAATTCCTTCAGATAAACCTGAAATTACAGTTGCAACAGCACTTGCCGGAGAGATGCTTGGCTTAAATATGATTTATCTGGAAGCGGGCAGCGGGGCCTCAATACCTGTGCCTTTGAACATTGTTAAAGCTGTAAGGGAGAATGTTTCAGTCCCTTTGGCTGTTGGGGGTGGTATAAAGAATAAGGATGAAGTAGAGGCTTTCTTTAAAGCCGGAGCCAACCTGGTTATCCTTGGAAACGGTTGTGAGAAAAATCCTGAGCTGCTTAAAGATGCCTGTTCAATCAGGGACAAATTCAGAAAAAATATTTAGGATCACATCAGTACAGTTCAACCAACGGCTGCCCGGTGCATGCGTTGGGATATGGTACTTTGCACAGTGAAGACAGCGTAGCAGCAATATCAGTCATGTTCACTCTTCTGTTGACTGTAGCCCTGTTTATATTCCATCCGTACCATATAAGCGGCACGTGTGAATCATATTCATAAGGTGAATTATGGTTTGTTACATAATCGAGTTCTTTTTCAACCCACCCAGGATTCAGAGTAATAATAACATCTCCTGACCTCTGCGGATTAAAGCTGTTGATAATTCTTTTCAGGTTGCCATTACCATAATCATTTGCTTCAAAGGCAGAATATGGATAAGCAGCCGACACACCAGTGAATTGAACAAGAAACCGTGACACTTTCTTTTGAACCTCTTCGAGGCTGAGTCTTGCATCCTCAATTAACGTCCTGTTTAGAAAGATCTGCCTTTCAGAATAACCTTTAACCCAGTTTCCCTCTCCATAGATTGCATTCAGATAGGTTCTCAATAGCTGTATCGCCTGATTCTGCATAAAATATCCTGCAGGTATATTATTCTTTGACAGCACTGATGGAATTTCTGAAATTCCATGAGCTGAAGTAAAATAAACAAGGTAATTTTTCTTGCCTATATTATCGTTCAGAAACCTGAGCAGATCTTCAATTTCATGATCAAGCCTGAGGATAGCATCACCCATCTCCATTGAAGATGGCCCGAACCTGTGACCAATATTATCAGTAGCACCGTAGCATATTGATATATAATCAGTTACATCATCCTGGCCTAATTGTTCCTTTTCAATAAGTCTTATAGCAAAACTTGTCGTAAAAGAGTTGCCAAAAGGAGTTTCCCTGAGTAATGAAAAATCATTTCTGGCATTAAATTTACCTTTGACTCTCAACTTTTTCAGATCATAAGGAAAATAATTGACCCCGTTGAAACCTGCCTCAAATATATTTGAGTCGGCCTGGCAATCGGTGTAATCAAGTGCGGGCCTGAAAAGAGACCAGGAGCTGTTGAGATAAGTATCTGAGAAATTAAGTGCATTAAAATCATTTACCCAGCCTGGCAATGTGTTAACATAGTAAGTACTTGACATCCAGGTGCCTGAGGTATTATCAAACCAGAAAGCCCCGTCTGCCGCATGTCCGGCGGTGAAAATGGCTGAGTACTCCTTCAGTCCTACTCCGTAAACCTTTGCCTTTTTGTTTGTTGCCATCTTCAACTCATCAGAAAACGTTGAAGCCTGCAGGTTAGCTGGTGAATGTAAACCCGATTCGTAGCTTCCCCCCACCGGATCAACATTCAGATCTGTCGTGCAGTAAATTAATTCATTCTTTAGCGGAAGATACCAGCTGTCAGATGTTATTCCATGAAATGAAGGCTCAGCACCGGTTGAAATAGTAGCATGGGCCGGAGCTGACTGTGTAAGCATATATTCATAAGCGGCATTTTTAAAATAAGTTCCTTCATTTATGAGTTTTTTGATCCCGTTCTCACCAAGCCTGTCTCTGAATTTCTCAATCTGATCATACTTCAGCTGCTCAACGACAATACCAATAACCAGACGTGGCTTTTCAGGAGGAAGGTAAGCACCCTGTCCTGATAATTCAATACAAAATGATGCCAGCAGGATAAATGCTGCACAATATATAGTTAGTGTCCTCAA
Source organism: Bacteroidales bacterium (assembly GCA_038325595.1). GTDB lineage: Bacteria > Bacteroidota > Bacteroidia > Bacteroidales > VadinHA17 > LD21. The sequence continues at coordinate 32,701 of JBBQJD010000003.1, forward strand.
CTTCTTCATAATATTCAATCTCATGGTTTATTGATGCATTTTCTGACGTAGATTCCAATAACACAACGGAACGGTGCAAAAATAATTGTTTTCGCAACAGAAGCAAACGACTGGGATTTATTTAATGAGAATGAACCTTCCTCTATATGAGACCTTTGTGGAAGGATTTATAAATATTATTGAATAAGCACCTGCCGGCATCCTCTGTATATCGACTTTTAAAGGAATGCCTCTGTCAATTTCGGTAAAATAATCACAAGACAACAAACCTGCCGAATTGTAAATCCTGACATTGACAGTACCAGTGACATCAGCCGGGAGAACAGCCATAACAATTGTTTTAGCAGGATTGGGATAAAGTACAGGAGTCTCCGGATTTGTTGTATCAATACTGTTTATAATGGGTGTAAGATTAACATTCAGTTCTGTTTTATGATCCTCTGTCACAACAATATTACTGATAACTTCATTGTAAAAACCAGGCGATGAAAAGACAAGAGTCCAGATTCCCGGGGAAAGAAGCCTGACATATCTTCCTGAAGTAATTTCAGAATATACATGAGAGCTGTCTTTGTCATGTCCGTTTATGAAAATCTTTGCTTTTACCGGTGCAGATGATTCTGCATTAAGTACTTTCCCCTGAATTCCGTATAATGCATTTTCAAGATATCCTATCAGCGATCGCCAGTTATACTGCCAGAGCAAAGGCAATCGTGCCGGCGATGTAACGTATTGATTGTCAATTTCTATTGTAACTTCACGCCCCTGTTGTTCCCAGGTGACGAAATCCTGTCTTCCTCCGTAAATAATATACCATTCTGACCCCCTGGTGACCCCGTTATCGAGATCATCCATATAGCCGGCATCCGAATAATTATGTACAGTATCTGCGTACTCCCTGCTGATATCATTAAACCATGAATCATCGGCATGAAACCTGAATGGCCATCTGTCCCACGGATAGTTTACAACTTCAGCTCCGGAATGGAAATTTGCTGAGATCACAAATTTATGTTTACGCATGAATGCTATCATGTCAGCATTCTCTTTTTGCAAAGGAGCCCCCTGAATTGAAGGATCAGTAAAATTCCGGTTTAGATCAATCCCGTTTGCATTGAATCTTGAGGGCGAAGTTATTATGTTGCTATTCCTGTATGTACCGTCAGGATTAGCAAGAGGATTTATCCAGATCTCCAGATTATCAACCAGGTTCTTAACCCGGTCATTCAGATTGTAATTCTTAAGAAGATAGTCTATCAGATGCAGCATCAGAATAAATCCTCCGGTTTCGTCACCATGCATGCTGGAAGTATAGAAAGCTTCAGGCTCATCTTCATCATTTAAAGGATTGTCTGAAATTTTCAGTGCAAGAACGAGCCTGCCATTGATGCTCGTCCCGATTGTATCTATCCTGCACAACCCGGGGAAATCAGCTGCAAAACCATGCATTATTGAATCATACCGGGTATAAGCAGGATAGCTGTCCCATTCCATAGCTTCGTTTACCTCAGTTGCAGATAGAAAACCTTTGATTACAGGTCTTTGTATTATTTTATATGTAAATCTTTGCCTGATGAACCATTCGATTGTTACCGGCGAAAGACAAACATGAATCTCTTTATTTTCTACGGCAAGGATTGAGACTTCTCTTGTAAGATAATCAAGTGTTTTACGGCCGGTATATGGTACATTTACGAGTGCCTGTCCGTCCCTGGCCAGTATTAATCGCAGACTATCATCCTGATTCAGAGACTGTGAAAGAGATTTTGGACTGAAGTGAACCAGCAGCAACAACAGTATGAATATACGACCGGCCATGATCAGTTTTATACATTAAACCTTATATGCAGTATATCTCCATCCTGAACAACATAATTTTTCCCTTCGATATAAAATTTGCCTGCATCCTTGCATGCATGTTCTGAGCCAAGAGTCACAAAATCATTATACTTCATAACTTCCGCCCTGATGAATCCCCTTTCAAGATCGCTGTGAATGACTCCTGAAGCTTTTGGGGCAGTCATTCCCTTTTTGATGGTCCAGGCTCTTATTTCCATCGGACCGACAGTGAAAAATGTCTGCAGGTTCAGCATTTTGTAGGCAGCCCTGACGAGTTTATCAACACCCGGCTCGGAAAGTCCTGCGTCCTTAAGAAAAGCCAGCCTGTCCTCCTCATTTTCAAGCTCAGCTATTTCAGCTTCAATGGCTCCTGCAATTACAATGATTTCAGCATTTTTTCCCTTGAGTAATTCCTTAACTCTTTCCACATATTTATTCCCCGTGACTGCCGATTTCTCGTCAACATTGCAGACATAAATAACAGGTTTCATAGTCAGCAGAAACAGGTCATCCACATATTTTCTGTCTTCTTCCTTTATGTCAAGGGTGCGTGCATTATTGAAATTTTCAAAATGGTCCCTGTAAAGATGAAGCACCTCAACACCTCTTTTTGCATCTTTATCACCTGTTCTGGAAGCCCTTTCAAGACGTTCAATTTTTTTCTCCACAGATTCGAGATCTTTAACCTGCAGCTCAAGGTCAATAGTTTCAAGATCGCGTACAGGATCAACAGAGCCATCGATATGCGGCAGGGATTCATCATCAAAGCATCTGAGCACATGTATAAGGGCATCTGTATTCCTGATATCTCCAAGGAACTTGTTCCCTACTCCTTCTCCTTTATTTGAACCTTTTGCCAGTCCGGGTATATCTACAATCTCTACAGTTGTATGAACTAACCTGTCAGTAACCTGATGTTTTTCAAGCTCATAAAGTCTTGGATCAGGGACTTTTACAACTCCTATGTTGGATTTGGTTGCACTGAAGGCAAAAGCATTTGTCTCAGCTTTTGTATTTGAAATACAATTGAAAATAGTTGTTTTGCCAATATTCGTTATACCGGTTATTCCGCATTGAAGAGCCATAGATATCAGATTGATTTGAGTGCAAATTTATCATAATTCCGGTGATATTTGAAATCAGTAACCGCGCAGGTCGCAAAGATTTTACGCAGAGGACTCTGAGGGTGCTTTTCTGCTGATTTAAACCTTTCCCGGACGAAAGTTCCTCACAAACTGAACTGATTTGGCAATTTCAGGATACATCACCTTATCATTCTTAATGAAGTGGATATCTTTCCTGAATGAGCTTACAACATTTTCCACGTAATCAGATGATTTGAAGGGCCTCCTGAATTCAATAGCCTGGATAGCAGTAAGAAGCTCTATTGCAATGATTGTTTCAAGATTTTCGGCAACCCGCAGCAGTCGTGTAGCTCCGTTTGCACCCATGCTCACATGATCCTCCTGTTCATTTGAAGAAGGTATTGAATCGACTGTTGATGGTGTGCAAAGCTGTTTGTTCTGACTTACAATTGAAGCGGCGGTATACTGCGGGATCATGAAACCGCTGTTAAGGCCGGGGTTTGCAACAAGAAACTCAGGAAGATCCCTTTGTCCGGCTATTAACCTGTAAATTCTCCTTTCGGCAATACTGCCTAACTCAGCCAGAGCTATGGCAAGGTAATCGAATATAAGTGCAAGAGGCTGTCCGTGGAAATTACCACCTGATACTATAAGATCTTCATCGGGAAAAATTGTAGGATTATCTGTTACTGAATTTATTTCTGTGTGAATTATTGACCTGGCATATTTGATCACATCCTTTGTAGCTCCGTGAACCTGAGGAATACACCGGAACGAGTATGGATCCTGTACATGTGATTTTGGACGTGCAATCAAGGCACTGCCTCTGAGTACCTCACGGAAAAATTTCGCAGTTTCAATCTGACCACTATGCGGCCTTATTAAATGAACAATCTCAAAAAAAGGCTCGAGTCTGCCATCATAGGCCTCCAGGGATATGGCAGAAGCAATATCGGCAAATAATGATAATCTTTCAGCCATTTCAATTATATAAACCCCATAGGAGCCCATGAACTGAGTGCCATTAAGCAAAGCCAGTCCTTCCTTTGATTTAAGTCCGACAGGTGACCATCCAAACTTCCTTAGTATTGCCTCAGCTTCAAGTTTCTCGCCCTTATAAATAACTTCTCCCATACCCAGCAAAGGCAACACCAGATGAGCCAGAGGAGCCAGGTCACCTGAAGCTCCAAGAGAACCCTGCTCGTAAACAACCGGTATTACACCTTCATTAAAGAAATCAATGAGCCTTTGAACTGTTTCAATCTGAACACCTGATTTTCCGCGGCTCAGCGCGTGAATTTTCAAAAGAAGCATCAGTTTCACAATCTCTTCCCTCACAACCGGACCAGTACCGCATGCATGCGACATAACAAGATTTTCCTGTAAAGTATTCAACTGATCGTTACTTATGGTTATGTTATGGAGTGAACCGAAACCGGTTGTTATTCCATAGATCGGAGAAGAAGTATTTTCGAGCTTCTGATCAAGATAATTTCTACACTTTGTAATAAGGGCTGCAGACTCGCCTGATAATGAAAGTTTCATGTCTTCTCTCAAAATCCTCCAGATCATGTCAAGTGTAAGATCGTCTGTTGATATTTTATAAGTCATATTTTCCTTCCTTTAAAAACAGATCACTAAGATTTTCTGATTTCAGTGAAAATAAATTTTTCAATATCGTTTAATGCTATCTTTTTTTGTTCTCCCGAAGACATGTTCTTTATAGTAACGGTATCATTCATCATTTCATCTTCGCCGGCAATTACAATATAAGGTATCTTTTTTACATCGGCATACGACATTTGTTTCTTCAGCTTCACATTGTCGGGATATAATTCGGATCTTACCCCATGTGTATGCATCAATTCCAGAATTTTAAGAGCGTAAATGACTTCTTTCTCTCCAAAATTTACGACAAGTACTTCTGCTGATGATGCTTTTATTTCATCAAAAAGTTTCAGCTGATTAAGAACATCATAGATCCTGTCAGCCCCGAAAGATATCCCTACTCCCGATACGCCTTCCATACCAAAAACACCTGTAAGATTATCGTAACGTCCTCCCCCACAAATACTTCCAATGCTAACATCTTTTGACTTTACCTCAATAATCGCCCCGGTATAATAATTCAGACCGCGTGCGAGAGTCAGATCGAGTTCAATCTCTGATGTCAGGTCTGTATTTTCCAGGTATGAAAAAAGGGTTCTTAATTCGGATATTCCTGTCAGACCGGTTTCTGATGCAGAAAGGTATTCTCCAAGGGCAATGAGTTTTTCATTTATGCTACCGCCCAGATGCAGAACAGGCTGCAGAGCTGAGATAGAATCTGCTGAAAGGCCTTTGCTTTCAAGCTCACTGTTTACACCTTCGATTCCTATTTTATCGAGTTTATCAATTGCAATGGTTATATCGATGATCCTGCCCGATTCTCCGATAAAATCAGCAATTCCGGCTAAAATCTTTCTGTTGTTTATTTTAATGAGAGTTGCAATTTTGAGTCTTTTGAAGATATCATCAACTATTTTGATCAGCTCATATTCATTAAGCAGCGAATTACTTCCTATAACATCCGCATCACACTGGAAGAATTCCCTGTACCTGCCCTTTTGCGGCCGGTCAGCTCTCCATACCGGCTGGATCTGATATCTTTTAAAGGGAAATGTTATTTCCTCACGATGCTGAACAACGTAACGCGCAAACGGAACTGTAAGATCGTAACGCAACCCTTTTTCTGAAATTTTTGATGATATTTTTCCTTTTGCCCCTGACCTGAAATCATCATCGGTTACATCGGATAAAAAATCACCTGAGTTAAGTATCCTGAACAAAAGCTTATCGCCCTCTTCACCGTACTTACCGAGGAGCGTACTGAGATTTTCCATTGCGGGAGTTTCAATCTGCTGGTAACCATATAGTTTGAACACCTGCCTGATGGTGTCAAATATATAATCACGTTTAAGCATTTCTTCAGTAGAGAAATCCCGTGTTCCTTTGGGTATGGATGGTTTTGAGGACATATGTATTCAGATAAGACAAAAGATAAAAGTAAAAAGACAAAAGTAGTAAAAAAGGCTATAAAGGCTATAGAGGCTGTAAAGGCTATAGAGGCTGTAAAGGTTGGAGTAAAAAAGGCAATAAAGGCTATAAAGGCTGTAAAGGGAATAATATCATGATTCATAAGAATGATTCATAAGATAATTAATTATAAGCAGTTACAGCATTTAAAGCCTTTAAAGCATCTAAAGCCTCTAGTGCCTTCTAATATTTTTCCGGAACGAATGTCTGGTCTGTAACCGGGGGTCTTACATATGCGACATCATTTTTCAATGGAGGCAGCTTGAATGGTGAGGGGGTCAGATCCTCATAGGGAATAAGGCTGAGCAGATGGCTGATACAGTTAAGACGGGCCCTCCTTTTATCATCTGCATGGACAACATACCATGGAGATTGCTTGGTATCAGTAAATGAGAACATCTTATCCTTTGCTATGGAATAATCGACCCATTTGTCACGCGATTGAATATCCATCGGGCTGATTTTCCATCTTTTAGTGGGATCTTTTATTCTTTCGTGAAAACGCTTTTCCTGTTCATGGTCACTGACTGAGAACCAATATTTGATCAATATTGTACCTGAACGGATCAGCATTCTTTCAAACTCAGGACAAGACCTTAAAAATTCCTCATATTCTTCATTTGTGCAATAGCCCATAACTTTTTCAACACCTGCCCTGTTATACCAGCTTCTGTCGAAGAGAACTATCTCACCTCCGGCTGGCAGATGGGTGGCATAACGCTGAAAATACCATTGTGATTTTTCTTTCTCAGTAGGAATACCAAGGGCAGCGATCCTGCAAATTCTGGGGTTCAGACACCCGGCTATTGTTTTGATTACACCGCCTTTGCCGGCTGCATCCCTGCCTTCATAAACAACGACAACCTTCAGTTTCTTTGTCTTAACCCATTCCTGAAGCTTTACAAGCTCTACCTCCAGTCCCAGGAGAAGTTTTTCATACTCCCTGGTATCCATTTTCTCTTTCGCTTCTGGTACAATATCATAGTATAAGTCAGATTTCGCGGAAATTTTTGGTTTGGACGATTTCTTTACTTTGGTTTGTTTGTCAAGCTTTTCTTTTACTTCAGGTTCAATTTCATGAAGCAAGCCGGATTTTTCAGCCTCTTTTGACTTTAATGATTTCTTACCTTTATGTGCCATGATCAGGTTAATTAATTAAGTAAGAAATATATATAAAATAATTGAAGATCAATATAAAAGGGGAAGGAAAGTTTGGACAGAAGGTTCCAGGTTCCAGGTTCCAGGTTCCAGGTTCCAGATTCAAAGGTTAGTAACCGGAAACTGTAAATTGAAAAAAATGTGGATTACAGATTAACACGTTTAACCTTGAACCAGGAACCTGGAATTTGGAATAATTTCATTACTGTATAAAAGGTATTGCCAGAGGGTATTTAAACAACTCACCTTTTGAAGCTTTTACGCTGGCAATAATAATGCATACGATTTTCAAGGCATAGAGCATCATCATTAAAGGTATTCCCACTACAATAAAGATCAAAGGTATTGTAAGAAAAATGTAGAGCAGCATTGAAAGCTGGAAGTTTAATGCATTCTTGCCATTGACATATATCCATGCTGATTCATCTTTTCTTGTTAACCAGCAGATCAGTGGCCCGATAATACCTCCGAAGGGGAAAAAGAAGCCGGCAAAAGCCGAAAGGTGACAAAGCATTGCCCAGTTTCTTTCAGTTTCCGTTAATACTCTGTTCTCTTCCATGACACTTCGATATTATAAAATACATACTTACGATGATATCTGCCCTAACGGCAGAAGGAAACCACAAATTCTGATTGTGAAGTCCGTTTAAAAGACGGGAAATTTTAACAAATGCTGCATAAACTTACTTTGCCAATCGTTTCAGATCAGCAGGTAAAAGACCATTTGGATTATTCTTTTCTATTTTGTGCTGATGATAGTAGTACATATCCGCGTCGTCAGTTCCTATAAGCATTTTGAAACAAAATCCGGCATTCTGTTCCCCTGCCGGACCAACCATATGCAATACCAATGTATTTTCCGATTTATTTTCTATGGCTTTAACAATATCTTCTTCAGATACAATCTCAATATTATGAGGATAAATAGCCTTGATTTTGTCGATTGAAGCTATTGAAGGAGACAGATCTTCCTCCTTGACAAGAATAGTCTTATCCGAAACTTTTGGAATGTTCTTATTATAATACTTAAGATATTTTCTCCCTGTGAGTGATGGATCTTCAGATATCATGCGGGCATGCTCCTGCATGAAAGAAAGGATGGCGCCAAGCTTGTAACTGTATTCAAGATCATCCTCCCCTGCGAAGGAAAGGGGAACTGCACATATTTCAGGCATCAACCCAAGATTATTGGTATTTTTCCCCTGAAGCAGGTTCAGGAAATTGAAGAATGAATTTGATTTATCCTTTTCATAGTTAGTTTGTGTAAGGACTATGAATGAATATTCAGGCTTAAGCCTCCGTACATTGAACTCACTGACTGTGATTATCTCATATGGAGTGATTGTCCAGAATTCTTTAACAGCATCCTTAATAACTGAATTGTAAGTAGATAGCTGATCGTCTTCGAGTACGACACAAGTGGTGGATACAGTAAATTGCCTGATCTCCTCCTTATCAGGAAAAGGGGCCTGCCCTTTTAACATTACACTTAAAAAAAGTACAAAAAGGGCTGCAAAACATCTCTTCATAATGGGAATTTTAGTTCTGGGGTAAGTACAAAGGATTTTTCTCGTTAAATTTTCTTATGTATACAAACATAAGTTCTTTTTTCTTCTTTCTGGAGAGTTGAACATATTCATCATAAAGCTGAGTATCCTTCATCAGGAGTATTTCAGTATTTTCAACATCAAATTCAAGTACTTTACCACTATCAAAATCAATTATATATTGCTTCAATTCAGTGCGGGCCATATTCGACTGCCGGTAAGGAGAATTATAGTTGTTATAACCATAGGGTGAATAATAACTGCCGTAGCCGTATGGCGAATAGTAAGGATCATAATAGCCATATCCTCCATAAGGCGAATTGTAATAGCGTGAATCATAGGTTGTTATGTCAGCCACAAAATGACATATATTTCCTACGAAAGTTATCCGGTTGAAATTTTCCTGGATCTGAACGTAAAGTACCCCGTTCCTGGAATAACCCCATAAATTAGATTTACCGACCTCTTTCCTGATACCCATATCGTCGTAAAAGTAAATCTTGTCAGATTCAAAGATCTTTTTAAAAAATTCCCTGTCATTATAATCAACAGACGTCAGAAGCTTGGATTTTGGTATCGGTTTATTTGCTTTTACCTGATCAAAATTGAGATATATACCATCATTGAACCTGAAATCTGTCGTAAAACGTACCATTCCTTCCTTCTCCAGCCCCGTTGTTTCATTTTCCTGACTATAGCAATATGAAAGAATGAAGACTGATAATAATGAACTCAGTAAAAACGGTTTAAATATTTTATTCATATCAAATGTTTTCATTTCAAGTTCAAATATCGTTCCAATCTGCAAATTTAGCGTTTTCCTGTGAAGGTTGATAATTTAGGTAAATGTATATTTATTCCTTAATTTAATTAAATTTACAAACCTTGAAAATATCGATTTATGATCAATAAATCCGGAAAAAACAATAATAATACGGGTATATCTTTGTCTGAAGAACTTTTCGTTAACAGCAGAAAGAAAACAGAGACCTATTCCATTATCATGCTTTTCTGTCTTATTGCAGCAGTATTGCTTATTACTTTTGATCAGAAACTTCTGGCCGGAATTCTTATTATTGCCGGTGCCTGCCTGGGAATAATCATTTTCAGAAAGACATCAGAGCTGAATAAGAAGATTAAGGAATCCCTAATTGATTTCGTATCAGTCAACGAAAGAAAAGATGATGTAATTACCGATTTCTCTCACAGAATGAGGGAGCCGCTGAACAACCTGGTCATCATCACTGATCTGCTTCTTGAATCGGGACTAACAAAGAAGCAAAGAGATCTGCTTGATACTTCAATAGCTTCAACAAATAACATGGTTACTTCTGTTAATGAATTAACAATGCAGTCGGCCTGGAATCTGATGTATGAACACCGTAAATCCATCAGGTTCAATTTACTCTCAGCAATTCAAAATACAATAGAGCTCTATAACCTTAAGGACAAAGCCAATATTGAATTTATCCTGAATAGTAAAGAACTCGCTGATTTTGAATGTTTCGGCGATCCAATAATTCTTAAGCAGATCTTCCTTGATCTGTTCAACACAATCGAAAACCATATATCCGAAAGAGCAATCAAAGTTACCATCAGTCTGAAAAAGGAAAGAGAATCTGTGACCGAGACTTTGATATTAATGCGGATACAAACCGATGAAAGAATTGTACTTATAAATGAAGCAGGAGAACAAAATCTGGCAGCCCGTTTTATTTCAACGGCAAAAGGTACATTCAGCCAGGAGTTTGGAAACAGCTATACAATATTAAACATTTTGTTTCCGTTTAAGAATATAATTTCAGAAACAAAGATCAAAACCGCATCTCCAAAATTTGAAGAACTAACCCGGAAAGAAAAACCACCAAAAGAGATGAAAAACCTAAAAATCCTGCTTGTTGAAGACAATCTGATTAACCAGAAAATTACTCTCCTCACCCTGATGCCCCTTGTAAACAGCATTGAAACGGCCAATAACGGGAAGGAGGCTCTTGATAAATTCGGAATGACCAACTATGATCTCATCCTGATGGATATTCAAATGCCGGTTATGAGCGGTCTGATAGCTGCTGAGAAGATAAGGGCGCTTGAATCCTCGACTAATTCACATGTACCCATTATTGCCATAACAGCAAACGCGATGATCGGCGATAAAGAAAAGTGCATGTCAGCCGGGATCGATGATTATATCAGCAAACCTTTCCAGCCCTCTGCATTAATTGAAAAAATAAAGAACATCATTTAGGTTCTGAATTCCCCAGAGGCCTGAATCCTATAACCATTATATCATCTACCTGGCTGTTCTGACCCATCCATGTCTTCAGATTTTCATCAAGGATTGATTTCTGATCGTTTACCTGGAACTGATGAATAGTTAAAAGGAGGTACCTGAATCTGCGGTACATAAATTTCTTGTTTTCTGATCCACCGAATTGATCAATATATCCATCTGAGAAAATATATAAAATATCTTTCTCAAAAAGGTCAATCTCATGATCTTCATAGGATTTGCCTTCCGGATTCATTCCTATTATGATCTTATCTCCTTTTATTTCCGTGAGTGTATTATCGCGGATCAGGTAAAGAGGGAAAAATGCTCCGGCATAAGAAATTTTTCTGGTTTTCTTGTTTATCACACAAAGACCGACATCCATACCATCGCGAATGATGGTGCCGATATTTTTCTCCCTGCTGAATGTTTTTTCCAGTCCTTTATTCAGAACGGCAAGTATACTCGAAGGAGTCTCTATATTATCGGTATTGATTGCCTTTTCTATAATCTCGATACCGATCATTGACATCAAAGCGCCGGGAACTCCATGACCTGTGCAATCTGCTGCAACAACAAAAACTTTGTCACCTTTCTCCCCTATCCAGTAAAAATCGCCGCTTACAATATCTTTTGGCTTGAACAGAATAAAGGAATCCCTGAAATGTTTTCTGAAGTATGCTTCTGACGGTAACATGGCTTCCTGTATCCTCTGGGCGTAATTGAGGCTGTCAGTCATGTTCTTGTCTTTAAATTCAAGTTCGATTTTCTGTCTTTCAATAAGATTTATGGCTTCTTCTTTTTCTTTAAGCAGCTTTCTGATCCTTGTCAGCTTTCGTGCCTGGAACATAACAAGCAGATATGAAAAAGAAAAGATGAGGGCACTATAGAGAATGAAACGATAAGGTGATGACAAAGGGTCTGGTATGCCAGTATCATCCACACTGTTCATGGCCCTACTCCATCCTGTGTCAACCAGATATAAATATGTAAGATAAATGACTTTCATCAGAGTATACAAATCTATACTAATTTCCCTTACATATTCTCCGGTAGTTTTTTAAATTATCAATGAGTTTCAATAATGACTTCATCATTCCCGTTACGCTTTAATCTGCTGTATTTTAGCGATGGTGAAGTAACAAATTGACCTAACTCCATGGATTCCCATTTCTGATCTATTGATGAAATTGTTTTCTGGTCAGAACAAACAATATTAGGCCATTTACGTGTAAAACCACCTTTTCTGTAGGCTTTGGATGTTCCATCAATAAATAATGTCAGATCGGAAATAAATTCATGATCGCGCTGTGGATCAGTATTTCCAAGCAGTTGCCAGGCAACCATATACAGGTCATCAGGGTCAACTCCAAAGTCCACAGCAAGTATAAGCCTGAAAACTCCACTCCCGTCATTCTTTCTGAAAAGCGCTTTTACCTTCTCCAGGATATCCGGATCAGCTACCCTGTCAACTGCAATTATCACCACAGGAATATCATCATTACAAAGTTTCAGGTTATACGCCTTTATCAGGTCCCTGTCAAAGAAATTATACAAATCGGATAACAAAGCCGGATGTTTATCGGTTTTTAACAGGGTTCCCTTTCGTTCTTCAGGGTGTTTGATTGTGGCATCAATCCCGAGCTTTCCTCCATATGAAAATGTATCAGAGGAGTGATCAAGAACATCAAGCGGTCCATTGCTGAATGTAAGATCTCTCTTAAAATCAGTATTTGAAAATGCATGAGCCGCAAGCTCCAAGTAATTTCTGATATTGACTTCACCGCTGACAACCAATAGGTATTTTGTAAACATCATTTGTCCGGCACCCGCCAGAGAATTTATAACCTTCATGCCCTGACCGGGATACGTTTTACTGATTTTAACAATAATGAGGTTATGGGCCACACCGGCATCGGGCATATGAAAATCTTCAATTTCAGGTTGAATGGCCATTTTTACGGGAGAGAGGAAGATTTTTTCCGTGGCTTTGGCAAGCCAGACATCTTCCTGAGGAGGAATCCCTACCACTGTAGCCGGGAAAACGGCTTTTTTAGAATGCGTTATGCAGGTTATATGAAATTTTGGGTACCAGTCAGCAAGAGAATAGAATCCGGTATGGTCTCCGAATGGTCCTTCCCATACCAGCTCTTCAGCAGGATCGACATAGCCTTCAAGAACTATATCTGCATCTGAAGGAACAAACAGTTCATTTGTGACACATTTTACCATCTTAACCTTTTTTTGACGGAGAAAGCCGGCAAGAATATATTCGTTCAGATTTTCCGGCAAAGGAGCAGTTGCAGAATAAGCATAAACCGGATCTCCTCCCAATGCGACTGTTACCGGCATTTTTCTTCCAGCTTTCTTCCAGGCTTCAAAGTGGTTCGCTCCTGTTTTATGCCTCTGCCAGTGCATGGCTGTGGTATTTTTGTCGAGTATCTGCATCCGGTACATGCCTACGTTGGCCTTTCCTGTTTCAGGATGAACAGTATGCACCATTGGAAGCGTTATGAAGCGTCCGCCATCATGAGGCCAGCATTTCAGAACAGGAAGTATGTCAAGATCCGGATTTGTATGAATAACTTGCTGGCACAGACCTTTCCTCCGGCTGTACGAAGGCAGAAATCCTGCCAGCCTGAACAATCCAGGCAAAGCAGCTATCTTTTCAAAAAGAGTGGTTCTGTTTGAAGAAAGGTTGTTGAATATGGTTTGAATCTCGTCTTCAAATCCATTAAGATTGTCTCTCCCAAGAGCCAAAGACATTCTTTCATCTGATCCAAAGGCGTTTATCAGAACCGGGAAAGAGGTACCTGTGTCTTCAAACAATAATGCTTTTCCCCCCGATTTGGTAATTCTGTCAGCAATTTCTGCTATTTCAAGAACAGGATCAACAAACACTTTTATTCTCCGGAGTTCATTTCTTTCCTCCAGAACGGCAATAAAATCATTAAGTCCCGAATAAGCCATATTAATATTAAGGTTATGAGCAAAGATATTCAATAACCTGACATAAAAATTAGCAGTTTGTAAAATGGATAAGAAGGTATGATTGGGGAGGTATAAAAACAATAATGGGAACTATTCACTAGGAGTAGTTCCCATTCACCGTTTTCAACCGAAGTTGCAAACAATGTCAGATTACTGTTATTATGACCGGCTGCAAATCAAACCGAAATCTTTTTCGCAACCTTTGGCTTTCGGGCTGTGCCATTTAAGGCATAACCTTCCGGCTGTCCTTTCATCCGTTTTAAGGCGGATTTCCGGGACGAAGTGTCTCAGGCTCTATGCTCATTTCCCTGAGGATATGGCTTAGATTCAGATTAACTCCGGGCCGAAGCCTTTCATAATTTCTGAAGCCTTTTGAACTTAAATCATTGAAAGAACTTTTACATTCATCAGTGATCTGAACCATCAGATCGAAATCCTCTGATTCATACTTCAGCTCTACGGTGCGCAGACCCGGGGGTCTGAACGAAACGAATCATGTTTCATTTAAGTAACGCTTTCCGTCTCCACATCTTCGAGCAGTCTTTTATCGCTCATCTGATGAAACAAAGATACAACACATTTTTCTAAAAACAAGCATTAAACTCCACTTTTTTTAACACGATTTCAACATCTTTTAATAATATATGTTAATTACGTCGTAAACGGCCATTATACAACGATTTAGGATATTACCAACAGGGGGGTATGTTAATTAATTAACAGGGCTTAAATCAATAAAACAAGGGCATTCATCAATAAAGTGGCTCTTTGGGAAATAAGCAGGCATGTGATAATCAAATTATGATGCTAAAGAGCAGTATTTGATCATGTGATTGAGGAATCATTTTACCGCAGAGGGCACAAAGAAAAATGAGAACGCAAAGTCTTTTACATAAAAAAAGTAAAAGGCTGTCGTTTCCGGCAGCCTTCAAAATAAATTGAGGATTACTATTTTTTATATCCGTAAACTGCAAGGTTGCCAAGTTCTTCTTCAATTCTAAGCAACTGGTTGTATTTTGCGATCCTGTCGGTCCGGCTGGCAGATCCTGTTTTAATCTGTCCGGAATTTGTTGCAACTGCAATATCTGCGATTGTTGTATCTTCAGTTTCACCTGAACGATGTGATGTAACAGTTGTATAACCTGCCCTGTGGGCCATTTCAATGGCGTTCAGAGTTTCGGTAAGAGAACCAATCTGGTTAACTTTGATAAGGATTGAGTTTGCACAACCCATATCAATTCCTTTTTTAAGATAATCCACGTTGGTTACAAAAACATCATCACCTACAATCTGGCATTTCTTTCCGATCCTGTCGGTGAGCATCTTCCATCCGTCCCAATCACCTTCAGCCATACCATCTTCAACTGAATCAATAGGATATTTTGTAATCAGCTGTTCGATATAGTCAACCTGTTCCTTTGAAGTTTTGCGTGCTCCTTTAGGTCCTTCGAATTTCGAATAATTGTACATGCCTTCGGTATAGAATTCAGAAGCTGCACAATCGAGTCCTATTGTAATATCAGTACCCGGTTTATAACCTGCAGCCCTGATTGCTTTAAGAATTGTTTCAAGAGCATCTTCAGTTCCTTCAAATTTAGGTGCAAATCCACCTTCATCACCAACAGCAGTACTTAGTCCGCGTTCCTTAAGCACTTTTTTAAGTGAATGAAAAACTTCAGTACCCATCCGAAGACCTTCCCTGAATGATTCAGCACCAACCGGTCTGATCATGAATTCCTGGAATGCTATAGGAGCATCGGAATGTGATCCGCCATTGATAATATTCATCATTGGTATAGGAAGTGTAACAGCATTTACTCCGCCAATATAACGATACAAAGGTAAACCATGGTAAGAAGCTGCTGCTTTGGCTACTGCTAGTGAAACACCCAGGATAGCATTAGCACCAAGGCTGCTTTTGGTCTTTGTGCCATCGAGCTCGATCATTTTCCTGTCAATTCCGGCCTGATCAGTGACATCCATGCCGGTGATTTCATCAGCGATAATGCTGTTTACATTATGAACAGCCTTAAGAACACCTTTTCCAAGGTACCTGGTTTTGTCACCATCCCTTAATTCAAGCGCTTCATTTTCGCCTGTAGATGCACCTGATGGAACGGCAGCCCTGCCGGAGTAACCACTGGCTGTCATTACATCAACTTCGATTGTTGGATTTCCGCGGGAATCTAGAATCTCACGGGCATGTACACTAACTATCTGACCCATAGCATTTTTGTTTTTATTTGTAATTAAGTAAATATACAAAAGGGATTAAGTCATTCTGACAAAATCCCTTTTCTTTAAATTATTTCGTAAACATTTTGTTTATTCTTCTGGAACCGTTTCACCAGCTTTATCTTCAGCTTTTTGTTCGGTTTTTTCAGCTTTTTCAGCTTTTGCTTTTGCAGTTTTGGGAGCGTTACCTTCTCCGGCGGCAGCTTCATCTTTCTTCTTTGGAGCTCTTCTTCTTCTTGTAGTTTTTGTTTTTGCAGCTTCACCACCACCCAACATAGCTTCATTGTAATCAACAAGCTCAAGAATGCACATATCTGCATTATCACCGATTCTGTTGCCGGTTTTTAAGATACGTGTGTAGCCACCCGGCCTCTCTCCGACCTTTGGTGATACATCCCTGAACAATTCAGCAACAGCCGTTTTGTCTTTCAGATAACTGAATACCACTCTGCGTGAGTGAGTGGAATCTTCCTTCGATTTAGTTATGAGAGGTTCAACATAAGTACGCAATGCTTTAGCCTTGGCTGTAGTAGTACTGATCCTTTTATGCAGGATAAGCGATGCAGCCATGTTGGCAAGCATGGACTTCCTGTGTGAACTTGTTCTTCCTAAATGGTTAATAACTCTTGAATGTCGCATTTCTCTATTTCCTTAACCAGTTTTCAAATTAATCTTTTTCCAATTTATACCTGCTTACATCCATACCGAATGAAAGGCTCATTGATTCGAGCAGTTCATCAAGTTCGGTGAGCGATTTCTTTCCAAAATTCCTGAACTTAAGCAAATCATTTTTATTAAACTTGACAAGATCGCCAAGTGTTTCAACTTCTGCTGCTTTAAGGCAGTTAAGTGCTCTTACGGAAAGATCGAGATCAACCAGCTTGGTCTTAAGCAGCTGTCTCATATGCAGTACTTCCTCATCAAATTCCTCATTAGCCATCTTGTCATCCGAGTCAAGAGTAATCTTCTCATCGGAGAAAAGCATAAAGTGATAGATCAGAATTTTGGCTGCTTCTTTAAGAGCATCTTTAGGATGAATTGATCCGTCAGTTTCTATCTCAAAAAGAAGTTTCTCATAGTCAGTCTTCTGTTCAACACGGTAATTCTCAACCGCATATTTCACATTTCTGATAGGAGTAAAAATAGCGTCTATGGCTATCAGTCCGAATTCGCTGTCAACCGGTTCGTTTTCTTCAGCAGGAACATAGCCTCTGCCTTTGCTGATGGTTACTTCCATCTGCATTTTCACGTCCGTTTCCATTCTGAAGATAACGAGTTCGGGATTCAATACCTCGAAATTACTCAGAGCGTTATTGAGGTTTCCGGCTTTAAAAACATCCTGACCACTTACCTTAAGAGTTATCTTTTCATGATCAATGTCTTCAACTGTCCTTCTGAAACGTACCTGTTTAAGGTTCAGTATTATTTCGGTAACATCCTCCATAACACCTGTTATGGTAGAGAACTCATGGTCTATGCCTTCGATTTTCACAGTTGTGATAGCAAAACCCTCAAGTGAAGAGAGAAGGATTCTTCTCAATGCATTGCCGACAGTAATACCATAGCCAGGTTCAAGCGGACGGAATTCGAATTTTCCGTGTTTGTCGTCCGCTTCCAGCATTATTACTTTATCCGGCTTCTGGAATGATAAAATGGCCATAGAATTTTTTCTTAATTTATTATTTAGAATACAGTTCAACGATAAGTTGTTCCTTTATGTTTTCGGGAATGTCAGTACGTTCAGGCAGACTCATGAACTTACCTGCCATCTGAGCGTCGTCCCACTCAAGCCATGAGAGCTTTGAGTATTTTTTTGAAGAGAGTGAATCACCTATAGCTTCAAGTGATTTTGATTTTTCACGAACTCCGATTATATCACCAGGCTTAAGCTGATATGAAGGTATATTTACAACTTTTCCATTGACTGTAATATGACGGTGTGAAACGAACTGGCGTGCACTTGCTCTTGTTGGAGCCACGCCCAGTCGATAAACCACGTTATCAAGACGTGATTCAAGAAGCTGAAGAAGCACTATACCTGTTACACCTTTTGTTCTGGAAGCTTTTTCAAATGCATTCCTGAACTGGCGCTCAAGGATTCCGTAGGTATATTTTGCTTTTTGTTTCTCTTTCAGCTGAACACCGTATTCCGAGGTTTTTTTCCTCTTCTTGTTCATTCCATGCTGGCCCGGAGGGAAATTCTTCCTTTCCAGGTGTTTGTCGGGACCGAAAATAGGTTCACCAAATTTTCTTGCTATTCTTGTTTTTGGGCCGGTATATCTTGCCATCGTCTATTTATTTATAACTTTCAAATATTCAATATTATTTATACTCTTCTTCTGCCGGGTGCTCTGCATCCGTTATGAGGCATGGGTGTAACGTCAACTATTTCAAGTACTTCGATACCAGTATTACTTATTGATCTGATTGCTGATTCTCGTCCTGACCCCGGTCCTTTTACAAATACCTTGACTTTTCTTAATCCAAGATCATACGCCACTTTACCGCATTCTTCAGATGCCATCTGAGCAGCATAAGGGGTGTTTTTCTTGGAACCTCTGAATCCCATTTTGCCTGCGGATGCCCATGAAATCACCTGACCTGAATTATTGGTAAGAGTAACAATAATATTATTGAACGATGAATGAACATGTGCCTGGCCTGTGGGTTCAACCTTAACGACCCTCTTTTTTAATGCTCCAGTCTTCTTTGCCATAATCTATTTATTTAGTAGCTTTTTTCTTGTTTGCAACAGTTTTCTTTCTTCCTTTTCTGGTTCTGGCGTTATTCTTGGTGCTCTGACCTCTTACAGGGAGACCAATTCTATGACGAACACCGCGGTAACAACCGATATCCATAAGCCTTTTAATGTTCATCTGGGTTTCTGACCGCAGTTCCCCTTCGAGCTTATAATTATCATTAAGGATTCTGCGAATGTCATTGATCTGGGCATCTGTCCAGTCCTGAACCTTGGCATTTCTGTCCACGCCAGCCTCATCGAGTACTCTCTGAGCAATGCTTCTGCCAACTCCATAAATGTAAGTCAGGCCAACTTCGCCTCTTTTATTTCTTGGTAAATCTACACCAACAATACGTGCCATATAACTTTTCTTAAATAATTTGCAAAATTAGTTAAATTATCCCTGTCTCTGCTTGAACTTGGGATTTTTCTTATTAATTACGTAAATGCGTCCTTTTCTTCTGACGATCTTACAGTCAGCGCTGCGCTTTTTTACAGATGCTCTTACTTTCATTACCTTAATATTTCTTATTTATACCTGAATGTTATTCTTCCTTTTGTTAAATCGTATGGAGACATTTCAACCTTTACTCTATCGCCTGGCAGGATCTTAATATAATGCATTCTCATTTTCCCTGAGATATGTGAGGTTATCACATGTCCGTTTTCGAGTTCAACCCTGAACATCGCGTTGGAAAGAGCTTCAATTATAGTACCATCCTGCTCAATTGATGATTGTTTAGCCATACGTTATAGTTTATTTAATACTTTTTCAATATACTCGAAAGTGGTTAAAACATCTGCTTTGCCCTTATCAACGGCGACTGCATACTCAAAATGTGCTGAAGGCCGCCCGTCAGCTGTCTTGATAGTCCAGCCGTCATTCATCTGGAAAGTTTCCTTTTTTCCTGCATTAATCATAGGCTCGATACAGATCACAAGTCCTTTTTCCATTTTGGGTCCGGTGCCTTTCCTTCCCCAGTTTGCTACTTCGGGCTGTTCATGCAGCTTTCTTCCCAGGCCATGACCGACAAGCTCCCTTACTACAGAGAAACCACCGCTTTCAGCAGTTGACTGGACAGCGAATGAGATATCTCCAATCCTGTTTCCTGCAACAGCTTCCTTAACCCCTTGTTCGAGAGAAGCCCTGGTATACTTCAGAAGAAATTTGTTCTCTTCTGATATTTCTCCGACGGGAAAAGTGTATGCACTATCGCCATAATATCCTTTCAGGATCACTCCGCAGTCGACAGATATTATATCTCCCTCCTGAAGAACGTAGTCCGAAGGAATGCCATGAACCACTTCGTCATTGACTGATGTACAGAGCGTGTTTGGAAACCCCCCGTATCCCTTGAATCCCGGAACCGCACCGTTGTCACGGATGAATGTTTCTGCAATTCCATCAAGATAAAGAGTGGTAACCCCGGGTTTAATAAGTGAAGCAATCTCTGCAAGTGTTCTTGACACCAGTAAATTGCTTTCCCTCAACAATCCGACCTCTTCATCAGTCTTTAAATACAACATCAAAGAACGCTAAACTGATTATGCTGATGTAACAGCACCTGTTCTACCCTTAATACGGCCTGATTTCATCAGTCCATCATAATGTCGCATAAGCAGATGACTCTCAATCTGTTGTAACGTGTCAAGTATAACCCCTACAAGAATGAGAAGTGATGTTCCACCATAAAATTGCGCAAATTGCGGTGTAACTCCTGCTTTCACTGCAACAGAAGGAAGAATTGCAACCAGTGCAAGGAAAAGTGAACCCGGGAATGTGATCCTCGACATGATAGTATCGAGAAATTCAACTGTTTTCCTGCCAGGTTTGATTCCCGGAATAAATCCTCCGTTCTTTTTCATATCCTCTGCCATCTGTACAGGATTGATCGTGATTGCAGTGTAGAAATAAGTAAATACAACTATCAGCAATGCTGTAACGAGGTTGTACCAGAATCCGTACATGTTTGAAAATGCCACAACGAATCCTGAACCTGAATTTGAATATCCTGCTATTATAATCGGAAGCATCATTATAGCCTGGGCAAAAATGATCGGCATTACACCGGCAGCATTAACCTTGAGGGGTATATACTGGCGAACTCCGCCATATTGTTTGTTTCCGATAATCCTGCGTGCATACTGTACCGGAACCCGCCTTGTACCCTGTACAAGAAGTATTGTACCCAATACAACGAGGAACAGGAACAAAATTTCAACTATAAGCGCAATTGCTCCTCCTGCTCCGTTCATTCTTGTTCCTGCTTCAAAAATGAAGTTTGCAGGCAGACGGGCTACAATTCCAATCATGATAATCAGTGAAATGCCATTTCCTATTCCCTTATCTGTAATTTTTTCTCCGAGCCACATTACAAACATAGTTCCTGCTGTAAGAATAATTACCGATGAAATGGTAAAGAATGTTCCCTGCAGGATAAATGCTGATGCAGGAAGCTGTGCATGAAGGTTAACAAGATAAGTAGGTGCCTGCAATATAAGAATACCAACTGTCAGATACCTGGTATACTGGTTCATTTTGCGGCGTCCGCTTTCTCCCTCTTTCTGCAATTTCTGGAAATAGGGAAACACAATGCCAAGAAGCTGCACCACTATGGATGCTGATATGTAAGGCATGATTCCGAGGGCAAAAATTGAAGCCTGTGAGAAGGCACCTCCGGAGAACATATCGAGCAGACCCATAATTCCGGAAGATGTCTGACTTTTCAACCCTGCCAGCTGGGAAGGGTCAATGCCCGGAAGTGTAACATATTTACCCAACCGGTATAGTAAAATAATTCCAAAAGTATAGATCAGCCTTGCGCGCAGATCTTCAATTTTAAAAATATTTTTTATTGTCTGGATCAGTCTCATGAATTACAGTATTACAGCAGTTCCCTTTTTTGCTTCTATTGCTTCGACAGCTGATTTGCTGAATGCATGCGCATGAACTTCAATCTTTTTCTCAAGCGTACCTTTTCCGAGTATTTTTACTTTGGCATTTTTGGAAACAAGTCCTGCCAGTATCAGCACTTCAAAATCGATTTTCTCGAGATTATTATCTTCAGCCAGTGACTGGAGGGTACTTATATTGATACCCTTATATTCCTTACGGTTAATATTCTTGAAACCATATTTCGGAACACGTCTCTGAAGTGGCATCTGGCCTCCTTCAAATCCGACTTTCTTACTGTAGCCTGATCTGGATTTTGCGCCTTTATGTCCTCTTGTCGATGTGCCGCCTTTACCGGAACCCTGACCACGTCCCAAACGTTTACCTTTTTTAACTGATCCTTTAGCAGGTCTTAAGTTACTCAAATCCATGACTTTGATCTATAAATATGTTTAATACCTTAAATATTCTCTACTACAACCAAATGTCTGACTTTCACTACCATACCTAAAATCTGAGGGGTAGCTTCATGTTCGACGCTATGGTTTAATTTGCGGATTCCGAGGGCTTCAAGAGTTCTTTTCTGCCTTTCCGGTTTTCCGTTTTTGCTTTTCACCTGAGTGATGCGAATCTTTGCCATTATAATGTACTTTACTAACCGTTAAAAACTTTTTCCATTGCAATACCTCTGTGTTCAGCAACAGAGAAGGCATCTCTCATTTCCAGCAGGGCTGCAAAAGTTGCTTTTACAAGGTTGTGAGGGTTTGATGAACCTTTTGATTTTGCCAGCACGTTCTTCACTCCCACGCTTTCAAGTACAGCACGCATAGCACCACCAGCTTTGACACCGGTTCCATCAGATGCTGGTTTGATAAATACCTTGGCACCACCGAATTTTGCTACCTGCTCATGAGGTATCGTACCGTTAATAACAGGTATTTTTATCAGGTTCTTCTTTGCATCTTCGATGCCCTTTGCAATAGCTGTCGTTACTTCACTTGCTTTACCCAGGCCGTGACCAACAATTCCATCTTCATTTCCAACCACAACAATGGCTGAGAAGCTGAATGTACGTCCACCTTTTGTAACTTTGGTCACTCTCTGGATGCTTACAAGCCTGTCCTTAAGTTCGAGATCGCTGGTTTTAACTTTTCTTATACCGTTTCCCATAATTCATTAGAATTTTAATCCGCCTTCGCGGGCTGCATCAGCCAATGATTTTACTCTGCCATGATATTTATAACCGCTTCTGTCGAAAATGACTTTCTCAATTCCCTTGTCTTTACATTTAGTGGCGAGAAGCTTTCCTACGAGTTTAGCCTGTTCAATTTTTTTTATACCTGTCTGGGCTGAAACCTCTTTTTCTTTAGAGGATGCCGACAGAAGAGTTACTCCATTCAGGTCGTCAACAACCTGAACATAGATCTGTTTATTGCTACGGTAAACTGCAAGACGCGGTGCTTCAGGTGTTCCGTTTATTTTCTTTCGGATCCTCATTTTGATCCGTGTTCTTCTTTCTAACTTGGTTAAGGCCATGATTTCTTTACTTTTACCAGATTATACACTAGCAGATTTTCCAGCCTTCCTTCTGAGCTGTTCTCCAACAAACTTGATTCCTTTTCCTTTGTAAGGTTCAGGCGGACGGAGTGATCTGATCTTTGCTGCAACATGTCCGATAAGTTGCTTGTCGATTGATTTAAGGGTGATAATCGGATTAGCCCTTCTTTCAGTCTTTGTTTCGACCTTAATTTCATCGGGAAGGAGGATATTCACTTCGTGTGAAAAACCGAGACTCATCTCAAGGTTTTGTCCCTTTGCTTCAGCACGGTAACCAACACCTACAAGTTCCATTTCCACTTTATATCCTTCCGATACACCAACAACCATATTGTGTATCAAAGCGCGGTAAAGACCATGCAGTGATTTATGGCTTTTTGATTCTGATGGGCGCGATAATACTACTTCGTTTTCCACCACTTCCACCTTCAGATCAGGATTGACTGCCTGAGTCAACTGTCCCAAGGGGCCTTTCACACTAACCACATTAGTGTCACTTATGCTTACAGTGACTCCTTTTGGCAGGTTTACAGGTAATTTTCCTATTCGTGACATTTTAAATTATCCTCCTATTAGTAAACGTAACATAATACTTCACCACCGATTTTCTCTTTTTTAGCCTCTTTATCAGTCATTAAACCTCTGGAGGTTGAGATGATCGCAATTCCGAGACCATTCAATACCCGTGGCATTTCATCAATACCTATATACTGACGCAGACCCGGTCTGCTGACTCTCTGAATCTCCTTTATTGCAGGTTTTTTGCTCTTTGAATTATATTTGAGAGCAATTTTCAGGATTCCCTGCGGACCTTCACCATCAATAACCTTATAGCTGAGGATATAACCTTTTTCGAACAGGATTCTGGCAACCTCTTTCTTAAGATTGGATGCTGGTGCTTCAACAACCTTATGACCGGCCATAATGGCGTTCCTTATTCTGGTCAGTAAATCTGCTATTGGATCAGTCATCTTTAAATTATTTATTATTGTTTATATTTATTTTCAAATTACCAGCTTGCTTTCTTGATACCCGGTATAAGGCCTGAGAGTGCCATTTCCCTGAATGTAATCCTGCTGATACCAAACTGCCTGATATACCCTCTGGGGCGCCCGGTGATCTTGCAACGGTTATGCATCCTGTTGGGATTTGAATTTCTTGGCAGGCGGCTTAATCCGATATAGTCACCATCGGCTTTGAGCTGAGCTCTTTTTGCAGCGTATTTCTGAGAAAGTTTTGCGCGTTTTACTTCGCGGGCTATCATTGATTCTTTAGCCATATTTTTAGTTTTTAGTATTTTTAAATGGTAAACCAAAATATTTCAGAAGGGCGAATGCTTCCTCATCGGTCTTCGCAGATGTAACAAAGGTTATCTGCAGTCCCATAATCTTAGCAATCTTATCGAGGTCGATTTCGGGAAAGATAATCTGTTCGGTTATTCCCAGGGTATAATTGCCATGGCCGTCAAGCTTTGAGCTGATGCCTTTGAAGTCGCGGATACGCGGAAGTGCAACTGAGATAAGTCTCTCGAGAAACTCATACATCTTATCGGTGCGTAATGTTACCATTATACCGATAGGCATGTTTTTTCTCAGCTTGAAGTTAGAGATATCTTTTGTCGAATAAGTCTGAATGGCTTTCTGCCCTGCAATATCGGTCATCTCTTTGACACCATATTCAAGCAGTTTTTTGTCGGCAATTGCCTGTCCGACTCCCTGGTTAATAACAATCTTTTGCAACTTCGGAACCTGCATTATGGTTTTATATCCGAATTCCTTCATTAACGACGGGATGACCTCTTCTTTATACTTGGTTTTTAGCGCAGGTATGTACATTACTTGATCTCCTCTCCTGATTTTTTTGAATAACGCACTAATTTATCTTTTTCATTAAGTCTCTTGCCCACACGGGTGGGTTTACCGGAAGTCGGATCAATGAGCATAAGATTCGAGATATGAACCGGTGCTTCTTTTTTAATGATTCCACCCTGGGGAGCTTTTGAGTTAGGTTTGGTATGTTTTGATACCATGTTGATACTTTCAACGATCGCTCTGTCTTTATCTCTGTCGACTTCGAGAACACGGCCTTTCTGACCCTTTGATTCGCCGGTTATCACCATAACCGTATCACCCTTTTTAATATTGATTTTCTTCTGCATTGTTGTCTGTTTAATATAGTTACAACACTTCAGGTGCCAATGAAACAATCTTCATGTACTTGTCGCGTAATTCTCTTGCTACCGGGCCAAAGATGCGGGTTCCGCGTACTTCGTTCACGTTGTTCAGAAGAACTACTGCGTTATCGTCAAATCTTATATAAGAACCATCGGCACGCCGTATCTCTTTCTTAGTTCTCACTACAACAGCCTTGCTTACTGTTCCTTTTTTTGCTTCACCTGAAGGAAGTGCGGACTTCACACTCACCACAATTTTATCGCCTACTGTAGCGTATCTTTTCTTGCTGCCACCGAGTACCCTGATGCATAATACTTCTTTCGCCCCTGAGTTGTCGGCTACGGTTAACCTGCTTTCCTGTTGTATCATGATTACTTAGCTCTTTCGATTATTTCAATTAATCTCCAGGTTTTATTTTTGCTCAGAGGCCTGGTCTCCGAGATACGTACTGTATCGCCTATATTGCATGTATTTTCTTCGTCATGCGCCATCAGCTTTTTTGTTCTGTTTATAAATTTGCCGTAGATAGGATGTTTTACTTTCCTTTTAACTGCAACGACGATGGATTTGTCCATTTTGGTACTGACAACAACCCCTATACGTTCTTTTCTGAGATTCCTTTCCATTTCCATTTGCTGACTAGCTATTTGATTTTGTATTCAACTCTCTTTTACGCAATTCGGTTAACAGACGAGCAATCGTAAGTTTCACTTCTTTAACCTTCTGCGGGTTATCGAGAGGAGTGATTGCATGGTTAAGCTTCATACGAACGAGCATTGTCCTCTCAGTATCGATTCTTTCGAGAAGATCCGGTGTGCTTAATTCTTTTATCTCTGAAGTTTTCATCTCTGTTTAAATATTATTCCTGTTCGTAATCGCGTCGTACAATGAACTTTGTGGTAATCGGAAGTTTCTGGGCACCAAGGCGAAGAGCTTCTTTTGCTACTTCATAGGGTACCCCTTCTGCTTCGAGAATGATTCTTCCGGGTGTTATCGGAACAACAAATCCTTCAGGTGCTCCTTTTCCTTTACCCATACGTACTTCGGCGGGTTTCTTTGTTATAGGTTTATCGGGAAATATACGGATCCACAGCTGACCTTCACGTTTCATATGACGGGTAACAGCCTGCCTTGCAGCTTCGATCTGCCTTCCGGTAATCCAGTGCTCTTCAAGTGCTTTGATACCAAATGACCCGAATGCCAGCTGGTTGCCTCTTTGCGCGTTACCTTTCATTCTTCCCTTCTGGGCTCTCCTGAATTTGGTCCTTTTCGGTTGTAACATTGCTCAAATATTATTATGAAAATTATATACTACTAGTGCTTACTTTTTTGCTTTTCTCTTCAGACTCTTTGTCTTGGCATTTCTGGCACCAATATTCGGGCTGAGATCTCTTTTGCCGAAAACTTCTCCGTTACAGATCCAGACCTTGATTCCGATAAGTCCTACTTTTGTATGTGCTTCAGCTAAAGCATAATCAATGTCGGCACGGAAAGTATGAAGAGGAATACGTCCCTCTTTATATGTTTCACTTCTTGCCATTTCAGCTCCACCCAGACGACCTGAGATCATAACCTTGATACCTTCAGCTCCCATTCTTATGGTTGAAGCTATCGACATTTTGATTGCACGCCTGAAAGAGATTTTACCTTCAAGCTGACGGGCAATGTTGTTTGCCACAATATTGGCATCCAGTTCGGGACGCTTAACTTCAAATATATTGATCTGAACTTCCTTCTTGGTGATTTTCTTGAGTTCTTCCTTCAGCTTATCGACTTCCTGTCCGCCTTTTCCGATAATGATACCGGGACGAGCTGTGTTGACAGTTACAGTAATAAGCTTAAGTGTTCTTTCAATGATAATCTTTGAAAGGCTGGCTTTTGCAAGTCGTGCATTCAGATATTCCCTGATCTTTGTATCTTCAACAAGTTTCCCGGAAAAGTCTTTTCCACCGTACCAATTTGAATCCCATCCTTTGATTATTCCTAATCTGTTGCCTATCGGATTTACTTTTTGTCCCATTGTACTATTTTGATGTATTTTCAACTTCCTTATTGATACTGTCGAGAACCAGAGTTACATGGTTAGATCTTTTTCTTACCCTGTATGCTCTTCCCTGTGGAGCTGTCTGCAGTCTTTTCAATGAACGTCCGCCGTCAACATGTACCAGTTTCACAAACAGGTTGCTGTCTTCCATCCTAATGCCTTCATTCTTTGACTGCCAGTTTGCAATTGCAGAGAGGAGAAGTTTCTCCATTCTGCGTGATGCTTCCTGTGAACTGTATCTCAGGATATCAAGGGCTTTATTCACTTCCTGTCCACTGATAAGGTCTGTTACCAGACGCATTTTACGCGGGGATGTAGGACAGTTTCTGAGAATAGCCTGGTATCTGTTCCTGGCTTCTTCTTTTCTCCGTTCTGCTGTATTTCTTTTTCTTGCACCCATTTCTAAATGTTTTTCAATGTTTACATTACTTATTTATTACCAGAGTGTCCCCTGAACGTGCGGGTAGGTGAAAACTCTCCCAGTTTATGACCTACCATATTTTCGGTAATGTAAACGGGGATAAACTTGTTCCCGTTGTGAACTGCTATAGTATGTCCTACGAAATCAGGCGAGATCACAGATCTTCTTGACCATGTCTTGAGCACTGATTTTTTCTGTCCTTCATTCATTTCAAGCACTCTTTTTCCGAGCTTGTAATCTATGAAAGGGCCTTTTTTAATTGATCTACTCATATCAGTTATTTTTTCCTTCTTTCAATAATAAATTTTGCAGAATACTTTTTCTTGTCCCTGGTCTTGAAGCCCTTTGCAGGAATTCCTTTCCTTGAACGCGGATGACCTCCGGAAGCTCTTCCTTCACCACCACCCATCGGGTGATCGACCGGGTTCATTACAACACCTCTCACCCTTGGACGACGTCCCTGCCAGCGTGTACGGCCTGCTTTTCCTGATCTCTCAAGGTTATGATCGGGATTCGATACAGTACCGATAGTTGCACGGCATGTCGTAAGGATCATTCTTGTTTCACCTGAAGGAAGCTTGATTGTTGCATATTTTCCTTCACGTGCCGATAACTGTGCATAAGTACCTGCACTTCTTGCAATTGCTCCGCCCTTTCCGGGTTTAAGCTCAATATTATGAATGATTGTACCCAGGGGTATATCACTTAAAAACATCGTATTGCCGATTTCGGGAGTTGCATCCTTTCCTGATAATAATGTCTGACCTACCTGGATGCCGACCGGTGCAACGATATATCTTTTCTCACCATCCTGATAAACTAAGAGAGCAATTCTCGAAGTACGGTTAGGATCGTATTCAATCGTTTTCACCACTGCAGGCATTCCATCTTTCTCCCTGAGGAAATCGATAATTCTGTACATCTGTTTGTGACCGCCTCCGATGTACCGCATAGTCCGTTTGCCGTTAACATTCCTTCCTCCTGATTTTCGACGCGGCTGAAGCAAGGATTTCTCCGGCGTTGCACTTGTGAGTGTATCAAAAGTGCTTGTGATCTTGTGTCTCTGACCTGGTGTTACAGGTTTGATCTTTCTGACTGCCATATAGGTTATTAAATATTGCTATAGAAATCAATTTTGTTTCCTTCTGAAAGGGTAACTATAGCTTTTTTAGTTGCTGCTGTTTTTCCTGTAAGAAGGCCCGATTTCGTATTACGGGATTTAATTTTCCCGCCATAACGCATCGTATTCACCGCTTCAACTGTAACACTGTACAATTCTTCAACGGCTTTTTTTATCTGTAACTTATTTGCATTTCGGGCAACGAGAAAACCATAGCGATTAAATTTATCGCCTTGGTTTGTCATTTTTTCAGTTACAATCGGTTTAAGCAAAATATTCATTACTCAAATTTTTCTAGTTTTCAAATGTTGCCTGCAAAACGTCAACTGCACTCTCCACAAGTATCAAAGTTGTGGCCTTCATTATCCTGTAAGTGCTTAATTCACTGGCAATTACAACATCAACCCCTTTTACATTTCGGGTTGACAAATATATGTTATTATTTTGTTCCGCGAAAACAAATACTGATTTTTTATTCGCAATATTCAGGTTATTTCCCATTTTGACAATTTCCTTTGTTTTCGGAGCGTCGAATGAGAAGTCTTCGAGGACAATAATATTATTTGTAGATGCCTTATACGAAAGTGCTGATTTCCTTGCAAGTTGTTTAACTTTCTTGTTAAGCTTAAAGCCATAGAACCTTGGTTTTGGACCGAATACACGTCCACCACCGCGATAAAGTGGGTTTCTGATGTTTCCTGCACGTGCGGTACCAGTTCCTTTCTGCCTTTTTATCTTCCTGGTACTACCAGCTACCTCGCCACGTTCCTTTGCTTTATGGGTACCCTGCCTCTGATTGGCCAGATACTGTTTTGTATCCAGGTATATGGCATGGTCGTTAGGTTCAATACCGAAAATTGAATCGTTCAGATCAACTTTTCTTCCGGTTTCCTTACCACTGATATTAAGAATCGTTAATTCCATTATTTTGTTATTATTACGTAACCACCTTTGGGACCCGGGACTGATCCTCTTACAATAATTAAATCATTCTCGGCCATAATCTTTACAACCTGCATGTCCATTGACATCACTTTATTGCCTCCTGTACGGCCCGCCATTCTCATGCCAGGCAATACTCTTGAAGGGAATGATGATGCGCCGAGTGATCCGGGTGCCCTGCCCCTGTTATGCTGTCCGTGGGTTTGTCCGCCAACACCGGCGAAACCGTGACGTTTAACAACACCCTGGAAGCCTTTTCCTTTTGACCATCCTCTTACATCAACAAGAAGGTTGGAACTGAAGAAATCAGCTTTAAGTGTTTCGCCTTCCTTAACCTGGCCTTCATCAAAGCCTGTAAACTCCATAAGTTTACGTTTCGGAGTTGTATTTACTTTTTTGAAATGGCCCTGCTCGGCTTTCGTAGTATGCTTTTCCTTCTTATCTTCGAATCCAAGCTGTACAGCAAAGTAGCCGTCTCTTTCCACTGTCTTGATCTGTGTTACAACACATGGACCGGCCTGCAGAACCGTACATGGAACATTCTTTCCGTTTTCATCAAAAACGGAAGTCATTCCTACTTTTTTACCAATTAATCCCTGCATCTCTATATTACTTTACTGGTTTCACACTTTAATTTCTACTTCTACTCCGCTTGGAAGCTCAAGTTTCATCAGTGCATCGATGGTTTTCGGTGTTGAGCTGTAAATGTCGAGCAACCTTTTATAGGATGACAGCTCAAACTGTTCTCTTGCTTTCTTGTTTACGAAGGGCGAACGAAGTACTGTATAAATCTTTTTATGGGTAGGCAGCGGAATAGGACCACTTACTACTGCACCAGTAGATTTTACTGTTTTTACAATCTTCTCGGCGGATTTATCCACCAGATTATGATCGTAAGACTTCAGTTTAATACGAATTTTTTGACTCATCTTTAAAGAATTTTTCCTTTTGTGGTTTCTATAATTCTGTTTGATATTTCTGCAGGTACCTTATCATAATGTGAGAACTCCATTGTTGAAGTTGCTCTTCCTGAGGTAAGGGTTCTCAGTACAGTAACATAGCCAAATTTTTCTGCCAGCGGTACTTTAGCTTTAACAACCCTTGCGCCTGCTTTCGATTCCATACCTTCCACCCTGCCTCTTCTCCTGTTGAAATCGCCAATGACATCACCAACATATTCTTCAGGAGTAACAACTTCTGTCGACATTATTGGCTCAAGAATCACAGGATTGCATTTACCTGCAAATTTTCTGAATGCCTGTTTGGCTGCGATCTCAAATGCCAGGGCATCAGAGTCGACCGGATGGTACGAACCGTCTTTGAGGATTACTTTCAGACTATCGAGAGGGAAACCTGCAAGTGGTCCGTTGACCATAGCTTCACGGAAACCCTTTTCAATCGATGGTATATATTCTTTGGGTATATGTCCCCCTTTAACTTCATTAATAAACTGAAGACCTCTTACGTCATGGTCTGCCGGTGCCAGGTCGAAAGTCATATCAGCAAATTTACCACGGCCACCAGTCTGTTTTTTGAATACTTCACGGAATTCGGCCATTGTTGTAATAGCCTCTTTGTAAGCAACCTGGGGAGCTCCCTGATTACATTCCACCTTGAATTCCCTCTTCAGACGGTCAATAAGAATTTCAAGATGAAGCTCACCCATTCCGTGTATAACAGTCTGTCCGCTGTCAGGATCAGTCCTTACCTGGAATGTAGGATCCTCTTCTGCCAGTTTATTAAGCGCCATTGATAATCTGTCAACGTCAACCTGAGTTTTAGGCTCAATTGCAACGCCGATTACCGGCTCTGGAAAATCCATTGTTTCAAGCAGGATCGGCTTATTTATTGCACATAAGGTATCGCCCGTTTTCAGATCTTTAAATCCGACTCCTGCACAAATGTCACCCGCAGCAATAAATTCTTTCGGATTCTGCTTATTGGCATGCATCTGGAAAAGACGGTTTATTCTTTCTCTCTTTCCTGTACGTACATTAAGAACGGTATCTCCGGCTTTAAGTGTACCGGAATAAATTCTAAGGAAAGCCAGACGTCCGACAAAGGGGTCAGTGGCTATTTTAAAAGCGAGAGCAGCCAATGGCGCTTCATCATCTGGTTCACGTGTAATTTCCTCATCATTCCTTGGATCAATTCCGGTCACAGAACCTTTATCAACCGGGGAAGGAAGATAGGCTATAACGGAATCGAGGAGGCTCTGTACACCTTTATTTTTGAAAGCAGCTCCACAGATAACGGGTATCGCTACACCGTCAATAGCTGTTTTACGGAGCGCCGTCATTATCTCCTCAGCAGTGATCGATTCATGATCATCCAGAAATCTTTCAAGCAGTGTATCATCAACACCTGCAATAGCTTCAACCAGCTTTCCTCTCCATTCTTCAGCTTCATCCCTCATATCCTGAGGAATTTCTTCTATCTTGAAATTTGTAGCGTTTGCTTGGTCAGTATAATAAACAGTGGCTTTCATAGTCACCAGGTCTATAAATCCCTTGAAATTCTCCTCAGCACCGATAGGTATCTGAACGGGCACAGGATTAGCGCCCAGCTTTTCCTGAATCTGCTGAACAACACTATAGAAATCAGCTCCTGCGCGATCCATTTTATTTATGAAAGCAATCCTTGGAACAACATATTTATTCGCCTGTCTCCAGACAGTTTCTGACTGTGGCTCAACACCACCGACAGCACAAAAGACTGCAACTGCCCCATCGAGAACCCTGAGTGACCTTTCAACCTCAACTGTGAAATCCACGTGTCCGGGAGTATCAATTATATTAATCTTATAATCGTCTCCATTGTATTTCCAGTATGTTGTTGTTGCTGCAGAAGTAATTGTAATCCCTCTCTCCTGTTCCTGAACCATCCAGTCCATCGTTGCATTTCCATCATGTACTTCACCCATACGATGCGTACGACCGGTATAAAACAGAACTCGTTCTGTAGTAGTGGTCTTACCGGCATCGATGTGAGCCATAATTCCGATGTTTCTTGTATATTTCAGGTTCTTATCCATTAATTCTGTTCCTTCAGCCTCTTGTTATCAATTAAAACCGGAAATGAGCGAAAGCCTTGTTGGCTTCAGCCATTCTGTGTGTATCTTCTTTTTTCTTGTATGCTCCGCCTTCAAGCTTGTAAGCCGCCATAAGTTCTGCAGCAAGTCTTTCAGCCATTGAATGGCCAGTTCTTTTCCTTGCAAATGAAACCATGTTCTTCATGCTGATGCTTACTTTCCTGTCGGATCTGATCTCCATTGGTACCTGAAAAGTTGCAC
Source organism: Bacteroidales bacterium (assembly GCA_038325595.1). Lineage (GTDB taxonomy): Bacteria > Bacteroidota > Bacteroidia > Bacteroidales > VadinHA17 > LD21. The sequence goes on from JBBQJD010000003.1 coordinate 66,083, forward strand.
CTCCAACCCTGCGGGCTTTCACTTCAACCTGGGGAGTTATATTATCAAGTGCCTGCTTGAATATTTCAAGCGGGGTCTTGCCTTCACTTTTAAATTTATCGCCGACGATCTCAAGTGAGTCGTAGAAAATTTTAAAAGCCAGATTCTTTTTACCACTAAACATAAGATTATTCACAAACCTTGTTACATACGGATCATTGAACTTTGGATCCGGTAACAGAATCCTCTTCTTTGGTCTTGACTTTCTCATTATCTTATTCCTTTAAACTTGTTACTTCTTAGGTCTCTTAGCACCATATTTTGATCTTCTCTGAGTACGGCCATCAACGCCGGATGTATCCAAAGCACCGCGGACAAGATGGTAACGGACACCGGGAAGGTCTTTAACCCTGCCCCCCCTGATCAAAACGATTGAGTGCTCCTGGAGGTTATGACCTTCTCCCGGAATATAAGCGTTGACTTCCTTCTGATTGGTAAGCCTGACCCTGGCAACCTTCCTCATCGCTGAATTAGGTTTTTTCGGAGTTGTTGTGTAAACACGAACACATACTCCCCTTCTTTGAGGACATGAATCCAACGCAGGCGCTTTACTTTTGTCGATCAGTTTCTTCCTGCCTTTTCTTACTAACTGCTGAATTGTTGGCATAAATCCAATTTATTATAGTATTAAACTCTACTTAAAAAATGGTTTGCAAAGGTATTGTTTAAATTCTTTTATCCAATAGTAGGAATAAAATATTTTCAAACATTACAAATACATGATCCAGTTACCTGATTACCATTATTATCAGGCCTTAAAGCATGTTTTTAAAAATATATCTTACGAAAAAATGTAAGTTATCAACAGGTTCCTTCCCGACCTTTCTCAGTGAAAAACGTTTTGTAAACTTACTGTGAAAGAAAAACCGGTACTCCTGCCTTTCAAAAAACTCGTGCAAAGAAAATAAATATTTTGTAATTATCCTCACTTTTTCACGCTGTTTTTAAAAAATTATTATTTTTGTCACCTCCTCAACCGAGTATATAATAAATAAGTATAACATATAATATACAGAAAAATATGAAAACATACCAGACGGACCTGATTAAAAACGTTGCCCTGCTTGGTAATTCGGGGTCAGGCAAAACGACCCTCGCAGAAGCAATGCTTTTTAACGGCGGGATAATTGAACGAAGAGGGACAATCGAAGCAAAAAATACTGTTTCCGACTATCGGCCGATAGAGCATGAGAACGGAAACTCAATTTATTCGACTGTCATGTATACCGAATTTCAGAATAATAAAATAAATATTTTCGATACTCCTGGTCTCGATGATTTCTCCGGTGGTGTAATTTCATCTTTGTTTGCTGCAGATGCCGCAGTTATGACAATCAATGTTCAGAATGGTGTTGAGGTTGGAACAGAAATACACTTCCGTCATGCTGAAAAAAATCACAAACCTCTTATCATTGTAGTCAACGGGCTGGATCACGAAAAAGCCAATTTTGAGAAATCTATTGAGATGCTTAAGGAGAGATTAAGCAATAATATCATTCTTGTTCAGTATCCTGTTAATGAAGGAGTTGGTTTCAACTCGATTATAGATGTGCTGAAAATGAAAATGCTCAGGTATCCCAAAGAGGGTGGAAAGGCTGAAATAGTTGATCTGCCTGCTGATCAGGCAGCCAAAGCAGCTGAATTACACAGTGCTCTTGTTGAAAAAGCAGCTGAGAGTGATGAATCTCTTATGGAACTTTTCTTTGTTAACGATACACTTACAGAGGAAGAAATAAGAAAAGGGATAACAAAAGGAATACTCAACAGAGGATTATTCCCTGTATTATGTCTTTCTTCAAAAAGTAATATCGGTGTTGACCGGCTTTTGGAATTCATTGTCAATGTGGCACCATCAATAACAGATATGCCGGCTCCTGTCAACAGCAAAAGTGCAGAAGTTAAGCCAAATCCGGCTGGACCAGCTTCTGTATATGTATTTAAATCGTCTATCGAGGAGCATATCGGAGAGATTCATTATTTCAGGGTATATTCCGGGAAGATTACCGAAAACCTCGATGTGGTTAACAGCAATAACGGTACAAAGGAGCGATTATCTCAGCTTTATGTGAGTGCGGGAAAAAACAGAACCAGGGTTCCTGAGTTGAATACCGGCGATATCGGAGCATTTGTAAAACTGAAAAACACCAAAACCGGGCATACCCTTAATGTTCCGGGGAATGACTGGAAATATGAAGGTGTAAAATACCCTGAACCCAAATACCGTACAGCAATAAAAGCCCAGAGTGAGAGCGATGACGAGAAGCTTGGTGAGGCTCTGAATAAAATTCATCTCGAAGATCCAACCATAATTATAGAGTATTCAAAAGAACTGAAACAGATTATTGTCCATGGTCAGGGTGAATACCATCTCAATATAATGAAATGGCATCTCGATAATATTTATAAGATCCATACTAACTTCAATCCTCCGAAAATACCTTATCGTGAGACAATTACAAAGTCAGCACATGCCGATTACCGACACAGAAAACAGTCAGGAGGCTCAGGCCAGTTTGGGGAAGTTCATATGATTATTGAACCTTTCGAAGAGGGCTCGAAAGAGGCAACAATGCAAAAAATTAACGGCAAAGATGTAAAAATATCGGTCCGTGACAAAGAGGAGATAGATCTCCCGTGGGGAGGGAAACTTGTATATGTGAATAGTATTGTCGGGGGATCAATTGATGCTCGTTTTATGCCTGCGATCCTCAAAGGTATAATGGAAAAGATGGAAATCGGACCCCTCACAGGATCATATGCCCGCGATATTAGGGTCTATGTATATGATGGTAAAATGCACCCGGTCGACTCTAACGAAATATCATTCCGTCTTGCCGGAAGAAATGCCTTCTCTCAGGCATTTAAAAATGCCGGACCAAAAATTATGGAACCTGTTTATGATGTTGAGATATCTGTACCGTCCGACCGTATGGGAGATGTAATCAGCGACCTTCAAGGCAGACGTGGAATGGTTCTAGGTATGGCAAGTGAAAAGCGTTTTGAGATCATTAAGGCAAAAGTTCCTCTTGCCGAGATGAACAAATACTCAACAGCCCTCAGTTCTATAACCGGAGGACGTGCCATGTATGCAATGAAGTTTGCCGAGTATGCACAGGTCCCGGGCGATGTTCAGGAAGCAGTTATCAAAACTTACTCGGAAGAGGAAGAAGAAGAATAGATTCACCTTTCGTTATATTTGTGTAGGGACAGGTCGCGTGTAGTGTAGGGACAGGTCGCGTGTAGTGTAGGGACAGGTCGCGACCTGTCCCTACACGTGCATACGTTCATAATTAATTATCTTTCAACGAAAATGCCACATAACTGTCGCCTGAAGGTGTACCCATTTTTCCTCCTCCACAAGCTATTACAACATATTGTTTCCCATCAGCCTCGTATACTGCCGGTGTGGCATAACCACCTGCCGGCAACTTGTATTTCCAAAGCACTTCGCCTGTTTCGGTATCATACGCACGGAAGTATTCATCTTTTGATGCACCTATAAATAGTATTCCTCCGGCAGTTATCACAGGCCCCCCGTAGTTTTCAGTTCCGGTGGGTGGTATGCCCTTTTCTGTCAGCTCCTTAAATTCTCCGAGCGGGACCTGCCATATGATTGTGCCCTTATTCAAATCAATTGCTGAAATAGTTCCCCAGGGTGGCTTTACAGCCGGATACCCATACTGGTCAAAGAAGCGGTTATACCCGGTGAAGGTATAAGGCACCGACCAGACATTGTCTTCGCTGACCTCCAGACGAAGCTCCTCATCTTCCTTCCGTCCCGACAGATATGCGGTAAGTGCATCTTTTTCACGCTGAGGGATTTGTTTGAAGGATGGCATAAAACCTTTTCCGGTATTTATCAGCTCCAGCATTTCTTCAATGGTATATTTTTCTGATACTGATATCAGGGAAGGAAAGGTTACAGTACCCTTGCGTTCCATACCATGGCATACTGCACAGTTCACCTTATATATTTTCTCGCCAAGCCCTGATTCATTGCCTGTTTCAACCATAGTGAGTATCCATGGCATGATGTTGCTGTTTACATACATTATCGAAGTGGCAGGATCGACAGCGGCTCCTCCCCATTCACCTCCACCGTCAAATCCCGGAAAAATAACTGTTCCCTGTGTACTTGGTGGAATAAAGGTTTTTCCTGTCCTGGTATTGGCAAGAATATCAGATATAAATGCTTTGGATTCGGGACTTATATCAGTGATTTGATCTTTAGTAAAAATCTGTGGAGAAAAGGGAGGCGGCAACAATGGGAAGGGCTGAGTGGGCCATGTTTCTTCATCGGTCAGATCAGATGCGGGAACCGGTCTCTCCTCAACCGGAAATAGTGGCTCCCCGGTTTCCCTGTTCAGAACAAACACCAATCCCGATTTGGTAATCTGCACCACCGCATCGGTCTTTTTTCCATTATTTATGACAGTAACCAGATTTGGCGGAGCAGGCAGATCGCGATCCCATATATCGTGATGAACTGTCTGATAGTGCCATACACGTTTACCTGTTCCGGCCTCGAGTGCCAGTATGCAATTTGCAAACAGGTTTGCTCCTTTCCTATCGCCTCCCCAGAAATCAAATGCTGCCGAACCTGTAGGAATGTAAACAATTCCGCGGTCCTTATCAAGGCTCATACCGGTCCAGGAATTCGCTCCTCCTGTGGTCTTATACGAGTCTTCAGGCCAGGTATCATAACCGAATTCACCGGGATGCGGGATTGTTTTAAAAACCCATTCAAGTTTTCCTGTCCCGATATTGAAAGCACGGATATAACCCGGTGCTGCTCCGGCATCTTCAGATACCCTTGATCCGATGATCAGCAGATCGCGGTAAACTATACCCGGAGAAGTGGCTACCACATATAATTCCCTTGCTCTTTCACCAAGCCCCTCTTTTAAAGATACCTTTCCAGAATCTCCAAAGGATGTTATTATTTTACCATTGTCAGCATTTATGGCATATAAATCGGGTCCTGAAGAGAATAAAATCCTTTTGTCCGAGCCTTTCTTCCACCAGGCTACTCCCCTGTTGACATTTTTTGGAGCCTGGCTTTCAGGCTCAGGATCAAATTCCCATAAACGTTTTCCTGTTGCTGCATCCAGCGCAAAAACTTTAAGCTTTGGTGTTGTGCCATACAGAATTCCATCAATTATAATCGGATTGCACTGTATCTGACTAAGGTTTCCTGATACATCATCACCGGTATGGTATTCCCAGGCAAGTTCAAGCCGGTCAATATTGCTTTTATTTATTTCACTAAGATCAGAATACTGACTGCTTGAATGATCACCAAGATATACCGGCCAGTCTTTTCCTGCCCTCTCTTCCTTTTGCATGCAACCAGACAAAGGAAGCAACAGGTTCATTATTAATAATATATTTCCCCTGTTGCTCATCAATAAAATAAGTTTAAGTGAAACTCTGTTTCTGATGTGTCTGATTACAGATATACAACAAAGATATCAAGTATTCGTCAAATCCTTTTACAGGAAAATATGAAATCTGAATAAATCAATTGTCTTTACTTAACTACACCATCTTCAATATATCCCACACGAAAGCCCTTATACCAACTTCTGCATTTATATCATCAATCTTTTTTACTTTGTCGAGGATATTATCTACAAGTTCATCTTCAACGACAGTCAAAACACTCTTATTAATTTCCGGCCAGGTGTGGGTTCCTAGATGAGGGACTCCGCTATCGGAACCCCTTCCCTGAACATTTTCCCATAATGAATATCCTTTGATTCCCATTTTATCAAGCATATATTCAATTTTTTCAGTATGGGCCTGATTGTATATTATCATTATTGCTTTCATAGAATTACTGTTTCAGGGAATTAATTATTGGTTCATCCTCCATAAAATTAAAATCAGAATACGCAGCCAGGCCTTTGTTACGAGCGCCACGCTTTGTGAAGATCGCGTAAACTACCGGAACCAGGATCAGAGTAACCATTGTTGAGAAAACAAGTCCTCCTATTACAGCAACTCCCATCGGGCTCCAAAGCTCAGATCCCGACCCCTTGCTGAGAGCCAGAGGCAACATACCAAGAATTGTAGTTGCTGAAGTCATTATAACAGGCCTGAGCCTTGAACGTCCTGCGATGGCAATAGCTTCATAAAGCTCATGACCTCTTTCCCTCATAAGGTTGATAAAGTCCACTAGCACGATGGCATTCTTTACTACTATACCGATAAGCATTACGGCTCCGATCCCGGATATCGCACTAAGGGTCGTGTGAGTCAGGAATAATGCGACTGCCACACCTGAAAATGCAAAGGGAATCGAGAACATGATAATGAATGGCATCTTCAAGGATTCGAACTGTGATGCCATAATCAGGTAAACCAGAATCAGGCTGATGACTATGAGCATGGCAAGATCCATGAATGCTTCCATCTGCTCCTCTATTGCACCCGAAATTCTGACCATTATACCGGCAGGCATATCAATTTCATCAATAGCCTTCTGAACTTCAGTCTGCAATTCTGTCAGGGATCGCTGATAAGGTGTAAATGAGACTCTTACAATACGTTCCTTTCGTTTTCTCTCAATGTTGGGCGGGGACCAGAATTCCTTAATGGTTGCAATCTCACCAAGTCTTACCATCTGACCCATTGGTGTGTTTATAGCAATGTTTTCAATGTCTGTAAGGGTACTTCTAGACTCTTCCTTAAATCTTACAATAACATCGTACTCATCGCCGAACTGACGCAGACGTGTTGCAATGAGTCCGTCAACCCTGTTTTTGACAGCTGTCGATACCATAGCTGTATTCAGTCCGTTTGCGCTCATCTTAGCCTGGTCGAATATTATCTGAAGTTCAGGCTTTGACTTGTCGCGGCTTATGGCAACATCTGCGGCTCCCTGTATGTTCCTGATTTTGGCCGCGAGTTGTTCAGCAACCAGATTAGTCTGGGCGATATCATAACCGTATACTTCCACATCAACAGCATTGCCTCCAAAGCTTCCCATGTTTTCCGAAGTGCTGACGGTATGATTTATTACCTCAGGCATTTTGCCAATGTCAGCTCTGAGTTCATCGGCAAGTGTGAAAACAGATTTTGACCTCTCCTCTATAGGCGTAAGGCTCAGACTGTAGGTTATTTTATGAGTACCGCCGGCACCGAAAATGGATTCAAATCCTCCCTGGTCATCAACTCCGGTTGAAGTTGAGATAATTTTCACTTCTGGATACTTTGTTTGTATGAGGCTGTCAATGTTATCAGCAGTTTGAATTGTCCGGTCAACCCTGGTACCTGTCTGAAGCTCAACGGTTGCTGAAATAACCGACTGGTCAGCCTGCGGGAAGAATTCAGTATCAATAGCACCGAAAAGACCCATTGACAGGACGAAAATAACAATAGCTATTATTGAAGTAATTGTTTTATGAACAAGGGCCCAGCGGAGGGTTCTTTCATAAAAATGATCGAATTTGTCGAGACCTTTCCTTATACTTCCGTCATATGTCCAGAAGGGCGCATCTTTTCTGATCGGATACCATTTCAGCAGAAGTGCGCTCAATGTCGGGGTAAGTGTTATAGCAGCAAAAACTGATGTTACAATTGTTATTGAAACGATCATTCCAAGCTGTTTGAAAAGAACTCCGGTAAGACCTTCAACAAACGTAAGCGGGAAGAAAACTGCGACTACGGTAAGTGTTGTTACGATCACCGCAAGCCACACTTCGTTCGTGGCATAAATGGCTGCCTCCCTGGGCCGGCTTCCCCTTTCCACGTGCCGCGTTATATTCTCCAGCACTACAATCGCATCATCCACAACCATACCTATCGCTATTGATAGAGATGTAAGTGAAATAATATTTATTGAAGCATCAGTAACAAAAAGGTAAATAAATGCAACGATGAGTGATATTGGAATTGTGAGTATAATAATAAATGTAGCTCTCCATCTTCCAAGGAAAAACAGAACCACCAGGACTACAAAGATCGCTGCATACATCAGTGTTTCTGTCAGGTTGCTTATGGAACCTTTGATAAATGAAGCACTATCGAAAAGCTTTTCAATCTTCACATCTTCAGGTAGATCTTTCATCAGGGTTTCCAGTGCCCTATCGACGTCCCTGGTAACCTTTACTGTATTGCCACCTGATTGCTTCTGGACGAACATGGTCATTCCCTGTTCGCCATTGATTTTGGTGTCGAGTTTCGATTCACGTACCGTATCGCGAACCTCAGCAATATCTCTGAGGTAAATAGCTTTCCCATTAAAATTACTGATTACCAGATCCTTAATTACATCACTTTCAAGAAATTCACCCTTTACCCTTAAAGGATAATCGGTTTTCCCCATTTCCACGTAACCGGAAGGCATATCCATGTTTTCTGCACGCAGAACGTTCCCAATCTGCTCGATGGAGAGATTATAAGCTTCCATCTTCCGGGGATCAACATCAATATAAATCTCACGGCCGGGCACACCAGCCAGCGAGACAGATCCTATGCCTTCAATCCTGTTCAGCGGATTGACTATTTTTTCATCAAGGATTTTTTCCAGACCTGCATAACTTTCTTTCGCAGTAATAGCAAAGAAGATAATAGGCATCATACTGGTACTGAACTTCATTATTGTAGGTCTTTCACTGCCCTCGGGAAGGAAACTCTCTACAAAGCTGATAGAACTCCTTATATCATTGGACGCTTCGTCAAGGTTTGTCCCATAATCGAATTCCATGAATATTGTTGAAACAGCATCACTTGATGTTGAGGTCATCTCTTTCAGGTTGCTGGTTGCATTCAGGGCATCTTCAAGAGGACGTGTTACATTTGATTCTATGTCGGATGCGCTTGCACCGGGATAGCTCGTATAAACAACCACAAACGGAAGTTCCATTTCGGGATAAAGGTCGACAGGCAGCCTGGTAAGGGAATACAATCCCATTACCATAAGCCCCACAAAAACTAATATGGTTGTTATTGGTCTTTTTACTGAAGCACTGTAAATACTCATTTTTCGGTGTTTGAATTCCTGTTAATTACTTTATTATCTCAATTTTATCGCCATTGATCAGCCTGGCCTGGCCCTCCGTTACAAGATGATCTCCTTCCTTCAGGTTTTCGGAAATAATTTCCAGCTGGTCATCAAATCGTTTACCTATACCCACCTCGATCCTTTCTGCAGTGTTACCCCTATCCACGAAAACAAATCTTGTATTTGTACCTTCCTGCACCAGTACGGTACTTGCAGGTACAACAAATGATTCAATCTCGCCTAGATCCATCGAAACTCTGACAAACATCCCTGGTTTAAGAAGATCCTTCCTGTTCGGAACCCCAAGTTCAACATCAAATGATCTTGTTGATGAATTAATAATGGGAGCTATTCTGTATACGGTTCCTGTAAATATTTCATTATCATAAACATCAGTTTTTATATCAGCTTTCATTCCTTTTCTCATCAGGGGATAATATTGCTCAGAAAGGGCAACTTCCACTTTCAGCGGATTGATCTGCATAAGAGTTACAATGGAAGACCTTCCGGTGGAGGTTGTCGGAGTTCCTGAATACATCTCACCATCTTCGAAATATTTTCCGGTAACAATACCTGCAAAGGGCGATTTGACAAGAGTATTCTGCTCCATGAAGTCAACATTGGTCTTTGTTACATCGTACTGGGTTTTAAGCTGATCGTAAGCCTGCTGTTTTGCACTTCCTGTTTTAAGCAGAGTATCGAGCCTTGACAGATCTTTTTCGAGGGAACTCATCTGCAGTTTCAGCTGGTAAAGCTGTGTACGGTCCATCAGGAAAAGTTCGTCTCCCTTGTTTAGCCTGTCTCCTTCCTCTACATATATCTTTTCAATCCTTCCGGGGGTTGAAGGAGCCATGTTGACTTCTTCGAACGGAAGTATTGTTGCGGTGTAATCTATTGTTCTGGAAATCCTGGTCTTTGAAAGAGTAGCCGTTTTCACAGGAACTGCAGCTCTGCCGGCAACTGCGGCAGAATCATTTCCAGGTTCTGCTGCAGAAGAATTTGTTTTGGAAGAACATCCTGACATCAGAAGGATGAAGGCAAGAATTAATGTAATAGAAATCAAATTTTTCATTATTGGTTATTTAGAGATAGTAAATATATTTAATTCATATTATTATGAAGCTTTTCAAGCTCAAGCTTTGTCTGAAGAAGATTCATCAAAGCTGAGACGTAATTATTCTCAGCCTGAAGGTAAAGTGAATTAGACTGTGTGAGTTCAAGACTGGAAGCCATACCCTGGTTGTATTTGTTCTCAGTGCTGGCGTATACTCTTTTTGCAACTTCAATATTTTCCTTTTGGCTATGATACTGAAGATTTGCATTTACCAGATTAAACCTGAGCTGCTTTTCCTGGATAAGAAGCTGCTCTGTCACCATTTCTTTTGTTGTCGTTGCCCTGTTAAGATTTATTTGTGCTTTTCTTATCTGGCTGTATTTCTGTCCGCTGGCAAAGATCGGAACACTGAGCTGCATGCCAACCATTGAATTCCTGAACCATTCCTGCTCAGAGATCTTGTCGCCCATTCCGTTTACTCCATAGTTATAGAAGCCTGCAAGCGTAGGAAGCACTGATGCTTTCTGAGTTTTCAATGCGAGTGACGACATTCTTTCCTGCCCTTCAATAAGCTGAAAATCAATATTATGCTCATAGTTGAATTCCTGAGATAACAATATTTCCACATTTATCTGATCAATTAATCCTTCCAGCGTTTCACTGAGCGCTATACTTGTTTCGGGCGGAACCCCGAGCTGAAATCGCATCAGATTATAATTCAATTCAATTGTACGCTGCATGGAGCTGAGTGAGTTTTCAACCATAGTTACATTCATGGCCATCTGATCAACATCAGTTTGCTCTGCCATTCCTACAGAAAGCATTGCATTTGTTGAATTCAGAGTTTTTTTCAGATCTGCAATGTTCTGTTCAAGAATTTCAAGCGACCTCTCAGATACGAGTATCAGAAAATATGAACTGCTAACAGATTGCTTTGTATCGAGTTCAGTTTTGACAAGGGATTTTTCACTAAGCTTGCTGGCAAGTTTGGTAGTCTGCATCCCTATATAGAGCGGAGCATTGAATATAAGCATATTAGCTGCAATGCTGGCTCCTGTATTGAACTGTGAACCAAAAGTGACCGGTATTTTTTCGCCCGGCATTCCAAAAAATTCTCCAGGCAGCAAAGTAGTCATCAGCTTAAGGTTATCAGTGAAGGAACCGGTGGCTGAGACTGAGGGCAGTGCATTTGATATAGTTTCCCAGACAGCAATTCTTGAGGCTTCAACATCCATCCTGGAAGTGATCATCATTTTATTATTCCGGATCGCATAATCCTGGGCCTCTTTTAAAGTGAGCTTTAAGTCGCTGTTATTCTGAGCGAAACCATTGCCCACAGACATTAACAATAATAATACGACAGTTTGTAATTGATTGGTTTTCATTATAAAGGTAGTTTGTATTAAATCTGAATTCAATATTTGCTTTCAAGTTCATCTATCAGCATAAGACCGGCCGGAGTTGAAATTCCCCTCAGATAGTTTATAAATCCGTTTTTGATCACCTCGCGTCTTGAAAATGTTTCGAACGGGAACAAGTCATTATCCATAACTGCCCTTCCCATGCAGTAGAGATTCCGGTTTGCAAGATCCGGATTTATATCTTTTCTGAACAATTTCTCCCTGATGCCTCTTTCAATTACCTGCATGTGATTCCGGTAATCAGGCATTTCACAATTATCAGATTTCATAAGAACCTCATTATGAAATTTCTTCATATCATTCTGAAAAGCAGGGCTCATGCTCTGAAAATGATCGCGGTTTATTTCAAGCAACCTGAAAATTGCCTTAATAGCATTATCAGTTTCCTCAAGCACTTTCAGAACCAAATCCTTCTGTTTTTCTGCCATCCACTGAAGAACACCTTTAAGCAATTCATCCTTATCAGAAAAAATTTCATAGATGGTTCTTTTGGAAACTCCAAGGTGATTGGCAATTGAATCCATCGTAACCGACTTAATCCCGTAAACACTGAAAAGTTCTGCTGCTCCTTCGATTATTCTGCTCCTGTTAATCATATTTCGGAAATTGCGGTCAAAAATGAGAAAACTATTTTAGTTTACAAAGTTTTTATAGTTTTATTTACGATTTATTTATGCTAAGGCCGGAATTTTACCGGTGAATGACGAAAAGAATATTTAACTGCTGCATGAATTATGAAGAATAGTCTGAAAGAACCCCTCCGTAAAGCCTAATCTTTATACACAACTCAAATCCTTTGGTTTTGTAAGGCCTCTCCCCCTGGCCACCATCGCCGTCAACCTAAGAAGCCTTGCATGGTGCATGTGTCCCGTTTTCTTTATTAAATATAAGCGATTAAGCTGTGATTTAAAGCTGAGTACCGACGAAGGAGCGTCGTGGAGATGGGGTGAGTAAGTGCCTTAAATTGCATTGTCATCCCGAATTTTCGACAGATACTGAGCCTGTGAGGGTTGATGTCTTTTCCCTGTAGGGTTGAAACCTTATTATTTTTTTTTAAAGGGCCATAGTATCAGGCTTTAAAAATGGTAAAAAGGAATCACTGAAGCCTTACTCACAAAAAATCCCTTTAATCTTCATCAGAATTTCATGGAGTATCCTTATATTGTCGTATGGCAGAAATATCGCCGGCTTAAATGAAAACTTTTTAATCTGATACATATGATAACTGATCCCGAACAGCGTATTAATGAATTGAACATTCTTCTGCCAACTGCTCCGAAACCTGTCGGACTCTATAAGCCTGTGCTTGTAGCAGGTAACTTTTTGTTTGTATCAGGCCAGGGACCTGTTCTTCCTGATGGAACCCTGATGAAAGGGAAAGTGGGCAGCGATCTTACTCTGGAAGAAGGTAAACTTGCCGCAAGACAGGTTGGACTTACTATGCTGGCGACCATCAAAGCTCATTTCGGAAATCTCAATAAAATAAAGAGGCTGGTTAAAACACTTGGAATGGTGAACTGCCAAATGGATTTCGGGCAGCAGCCACTGGTGATAAACGGCTTCAGTGAACTGATGTCTGATGTTTTTGGTGAGGAGAACGGAGTTGGCGTGAGGAGTGCTGTAGGAATGATACTTCCGAATAACATTGCTGTGGAAGTTGAGGCCATGTTTGAACTTTATAATTGATAATATGAACGCTCCTGTCAGGGAAGAACCCTGGTATAAAATAAGTAATGTTGACGAGGTATCATCACCTTCGTTAATAATTTATGCTGAAAGGGTTGAATCGAATATCCGCAAAATGATATCTGTTGCCGGAAATGCAGATACTGTAAGGCCCCACGTAAAAACCCATAAAATGCCAGGTGTCGTAAGGCTGATGATGAAATATGGTATCACCAGGTTCAAATGTGCAACGATAGCTGAAGCGGAGATGGTTGCATCATGCGGAGCCAATGATATTCTTCTTGCAATGCAGCCTGTGGGACCGAATCTTGAAAGATTTTTCCAGTTGAAGAAAAAATTTCCAGATATAAAAATCTCATGTTTAGCAGATTCTGAGGATGTTATAATCCAGATATGGCATAAAGCCCATTTAAATAAAATCGAAGCACATGTCTGGATTGATATTAATAATGGCATGAACCGCACAGGAATAATCCCGGGAGAGAAAGCAGTTCTGTTATACAATACCCTGGCCTCCATGCCAATGATGAATGCTGAAGGTCTCCATGTATATGACGGA
>JBBQJD010000004.1:0-73487 GCA_038325595.1 Bacteroidales bacterium
CCACTACCGGAAGCCTGAAGCCGTAAAGCAACTTGAAGCTCTGGCAGATGCTGAAGCCATGAGACTGCACCCGACATGTCCGCACCTTGCACCTAGGAAATATAACGACAGCACGGCCAACGGCTTGACTAAATGCATAATTGACTTTCTCAGATTGTCCGGTTATCAAGCAGAGCGCATTAACTGCACCGGTCGCTTTGTGGATGGTCGTAAGGTCGTGACTGATTGCTTAGATCGATCAATGATAATAGGATCAGGCACATGGCTACCAACGTCCGGACAGAAAGGGACAGCGGATGTTTCGGCAACAATCCGGGGGCGTTCTGTTAAGATCGAGGTTAAAATGAGCGACCACCAGTCAGCGGACCAGAAGAGGTATCAGGCCAGTATCGAGAGAGCGGGCGGGGTGTATTGGCTCGTTCGATCCTTTGAAGAGTTTTTGAATATGTATAATAAATTTTAACATGGAGACAGCAATAAAGGTTGATATATCTAAAATTGATCCTAGTCAGGTTATCGATTTTATAATAGCGAAGCCGGCAAACCAATGGATTGAGGAAGCAAGTCAGCGACCAACACCCAGGAAGTTATATAGAGAGCTAATGTTTGAAGGAGAGCTGGCATTTCTTTTTGCCACAACCGGAGCTGGTAAATCCATACAGGCGGTGCAGATAGGTAGTGACCTTAGCCAAAATGAACCTGTTTTATACCTGGATTGTGAGTTATCCGATAAACAATTCCAACACAGGTACACGGATGATTTAGGAAATCTATTTCGGTTCAATGAAAGGTTTATCAGAATGGAGTTGAACCCGGAGGCTGAAAAACCGGCTCAGGTAACAGAGGAAGATTTTCTGATGACTTCAATTGAAAGATGTATCACTGAAAGCGGAGCTAAAATTCTGATAATTGATAACTTAACTTATCTAAGGAGTGATACCGAGAAGGCTAAAGATGCGCTGCCATTAATGAAGAAACTCAAGTCACTCAAAAAAAAACATTCTCTTTCAATTCTTGTTCTCGCTCACACTCCGAAACGGGATGCTTCAAAACCCATTACAAAGAATGACCTCTCAGGGAGTATCATGCTAATAAACTTTTGTGATAGTGCTTTCGCAATCGGTACCAGCAACTCTGATCCAACGATCCGATATATTAAGCAGATCAAAGCGAGATCCACCGAAATAGTTTACCACGAGGATAATGTTCTTGTCTTTCAGATTGAAAAGCTGGATGGTTTTTTGCAATTCTCTTTTATTGACTATGGGAGAGAATCTAATTATCTATCGAACTTATCTGAGGCCGAAAAGTCAGCTATCGAAGAGATGGTAAAAGAGAGACACCGCATAGGAAAAAGTCATGGAGAGATTGCCAACGAATTAAAAATTTCCAGATCTAAAGTTCAAAGAATTTTAAAAAAGAGAGATGAAAAGGCACCCTTTTAAGCCGATACAGCGATACAGTATATATATTATTGATTATTATATATATAGATGTATCATAGCTGTATCGGAGTGTATCGGAAGTGTATCGATTGTATCGACTGATACAGCTATAGGTGTATCGGAGCGATACAGCAGCGATACAGCCAATATATTGAATTTCACCATTTTAACAGGTGTATCGCATCGATACAGTAAATACCGATACAGATGAAAAGCATTTTAAACATAGAAATATCCTGTTTTGAGAATTGTAACAGCACAATTCCGAAAACCGTTAATCTATTAAGCTGGTTAACTAATGAAAAGCACAGGGCAAAAGTTGAAAACTTACGGTCAATTCAGGATGAGAAACTTCAGAAAAGTATCAAGCTTTCACTTCCGGCAATAACACCTTCAGGCCTGTTTTCATACCGAGCTGAAAAGGATCTGATCGCTCATTCTGGATTTCTGGCTTTTGATATTGACAAAAAGGACAATCTTCATATCACCAATTTTGACGAACTGAGAGAACAAATTTCACATATAACAGCGGTTGCTTATTGTGGGTTATCAGTCAGGGGGAAAGGTTACTGGGGACTTATACCGATACCGAAGAGCACACCAGAAGAGCACCGTTATAGGTTTGCTGCATTATCAAAGTTTTTTAAGGAATACGGGATTAATTTAGACCCCTCAGGGAAGGACGTTTGCCGTTTGCGGATCTATTCAGTTGACAATGAAGCATATTTTAACCATAATGCAACTTTATATACTCGCACTTTGAAGCCCGTACGGCGTACTTCCAACACCCGGCCAGCCTTCAGTGACACCAGAGAGAAAGTTGAGGCGGTAATTTCGCTTCTAAACGGTCGGGACATAACGGGCGTTTACGAAGAATGGGTAAAGCTTGCTTCAGCTTTTGCCAACGAGTTTGGCGAATCGGGGAGGGGCTATTTCCATGCCATTTCAAAATATCATCCTGATTACAATGACAGCAAGACCAGCCGCCTGTTTGACGCCTGTTTAAAACATGATTACAATAAGGTAAGTATTGGCTCATTCTTTCATGTTGCGGAGAGCTACGGGATCAAGCTGACGCCTGAAACATTGATAGCGCATCCCAAACCAAACATTCAGCAGAATGCAGCCAACAGTCAACCTTCAGACCCTGTTTTTAAATGTGGCGCATGGGATGAGGATATACTTTATTTAGAAAAGTTTTTCAAAGTCATTCCTTCGGAGCCTGTCCGGTTGAGTAAATGCGAAATGATAACCGATCCTGATCTATTCATCAAAAGTCATTTAGAAATGGTGAAAGCTCAGAACGGAAAAACTCGGTACGTTCCTTATCTGGACAGATTGAAAAAATTAAAAATATTTCTAAGCTAATGGAAGCAAAAATGACTACCAGCGAAATAAGAATAACCTTCAAAACTCTTGAATCAAATGATCAACATTTGAGCATGGGCAGTATTAACTTTTTACGGTCGCTTAAAAAGTACTTTATCAGAAATAAAAAACTATCTGAGCGGCAAATAAAAGCACTATTGGAAATGCAAAATTCAATAAATGAGGTAAGCGGTATTGGCGCTACATAGGCATATATTAAACAACTGTATATCAGAATGATATGGCACAGCAAAATATTGAAATTGGAAACATATTGGAAACACAGAGTTATGGAAAATGTCAAATAATTAACGCAAATGGCCACTGTTTCAGGACATGAGGCAGTTTTAACAAATAATAACTAAAAACTTAAGTATGATAATCGGGATAGGAATATCAGTATTAAAATCGAAATCAAAAGCACCTGCACCATTACCGAAACAAAAATCATTCGTAACGGGGCTGTTTCAGAAAATAAAATCACTAATTCAAAAAATTAAATTATGGAAAAATTAAAAGAAACATTCAGGAAAAACGACTTGCAATACACCTTGATCAAGCGTAACGAACTAGTCGCAATGTATGGCGTTGGCGGGACTTATACCAACAAGATAATCCATTACGAGGTTTGCAAGATTATGTTTAACAAAGAGCACATTATGCAAGGGAACTTAATACCGGCAGGAGAATCCATCCCGGGTAATGAACGGTTTGGGACGGAAGGTAGTCATGCATACACGGCAAGGGATTACAAAATAGCGTTGGAATATTTTGATGAGCTAACCACCATTATAAAAACCCGTGCAGAGGCCAAATTAACATATACGTTTAGAGGGCAAATTGTTTTGAATACATTCCATCCGTTAGAGGTGTGATTCATTTATGCAGATACTAAAAACAAATAAATAATTCTTTAACTAAATACTTAAATTATGGAAAAAATTAAAAGCACAAAGGAACCGGAAGCGATCGAAAGCTTCTTCAAAAAGCCGCTATTCGATACTTTAATTCAGGCACATGGCAGAGCGCTGCCCTACCTCCAAACCGTTGCTGAGGACTTCGAGACGTTGGCAATTGGCCATATCGTATCGCAAGACTTTGAAGAGATGATCAGCGGCCATACGGATCAAATTCGGCAACGTTACTTTGCATCATTGGAAGCTGAAACGGGCAATATCAAAAGTCCTGTTTTAAGGGGTAATTTAATGGAAGGCACTGGCAAAGCCTTTGAAACGTGGAAGGTCACGACCTTAAAAAACTTTGAATCCTTCAGGCTTCAGGCTTTTTCATTAGGCAACTTCTTGGATGAATTCTCAATTAAAAACTTCAGCATTAAAGGCGGTACTGTCTCTTTTACTGAGGAGAACAAAGAGAGAATCAGGGAGCTTTGCACGATTTATGTTGAAAGTGATTTACAAAAAAGATATGTTTTGCTTGCTAATGAGGCCTTGAAGCTTTTGAAGGAGCTGAAACAGATTTCCATTGACAATAACTTATCAACTTTATTCAGTTACGGAGAGCCGGGACTATTCGATGAGGTTGATGATCAGATATTTTTAACGGGGATACAATATGTTGAATACATTAAAAATTAGAGTTATGAGAAAAGAAGACATTTTAAAACATGCAAGGTTACAACACATACCTTCAGGTTATTTGGAGGCAATTGATATTGATCCTGATTCTGATATCGAAACTTCGGTAGCACGGATTGCAAGCGGCTACCAGAATTTAATGAAGGATTTATGCAGGGCTGGCATTCTTGATGAAGATGAGATACCACAGCCGGAAAAGAAATTTGACAAGGTCGCCTTCGATAAGTACCTTGATGAGCATTTCCCTAAAAGCTCTAAAGTTTAATTTATTAAACAAATAATTTATAATAATATATCATGCCAAAAAAAGGAGTTATTAATAATCCGGCAGGTCGAAAAAAAGGCACTCCGAATAAAGCGACCGCAGAGCTTAAACAGTGGATTCAATGCCTGATAGATGACAACCGCATTCAGCTAGAGCAAGATTTAATGAGGTTAGACCCGAAGGATAGATGGATTATCGTCGAGAGGCTAATGCAGTACACCACGCCTAAAATGGCCAATATTGAGGCCAAACTTAGCGATGAGGATTTAAATCAAGTAGTTAACGAAATTCTAAAAAACATTAATGATGAAAATACAAATTGACCGAGAGCAGAAAATCAAGCTTTTAGAGATGATCAAAAACGGAGTATTTGATTCTGCAATATTTCCGGATCTCCCAAGTAATTCTGGACGAACTTTGACAAAGGATGAAGCCAAGGAATTATGGGCCGACCTTGATAATGGAGAATTTGATAAGCTGAAAATTTAATAAGCAATTCAAATTTTTAGTAACTTTACGTTTGGTATTTGAAAAATGAGATCCCCGATTCTAAAAGCTTAATCAGAGCTTGAGTTGGGGATCGTTCATTTTATACAGGCAGCCACATACCGGGGTAGTTTGTCTTTTATTGGCTGGACATTTGTATATTAAAAAACAGTTGTTTACTTTTGACATTACAACAACGACAATAAAATGAAAATTTATAGCATTAATAATTTTGGCCCCTTGGTCTATACTCGGTTATCCTTCGTCGTTGTTGGTTCCGGGTCTCTGATTTTAAGGGGCCATTCATTTACTAAAAACCAACAACGACATGAAACAAATCTTTTACCTGACCCCGACCCGGGAGGACTTGCGCCATGAATGCTTAGATCTAATCCAATGGCATTATTCCGTTAACGGATGCTACACTGCAACCCGTGACCTTATTCATTTAATAGAGCAGGCTTATTTCTTTAACTAGATGAAGGCCCATCAGGTTATTGCTGAAGTGCTGTTATTGATAGCGCTTAGCCCCGTATTAGTGCCTATTATGGTGTATGCTTGTTTTGTATGGCTGTACCGTCAAATGGAAGGGCTTGCCAAATGACCTTACAAGAGATTGAGAAGGCAAAGTTAGAGTACTTGCAAGCCAATAAACAGAGACCTTACAAGACCGAGTTAATAACCATCATTATTCTGTTTGTAGCGGGCATTACGTGCCTTTTAATAGGACTGCTATCATGAACCGAATATACAGCAAGCTTGAGGTAATTCAAGAGCTGGCCACAGGTGAATATTTGGACGTTCAGGACATTATCATTCATGAATTCCCATTGCTAGAAAAAGAAGAGTTTAACGAAATGGCACTTCAGGCCGGTTATTTTAGTATAGGTAATTATTTTGTATTACATTAACTTCACTTAAAAATTAAACACTATGAAAACACTTAAAAAGTATGCAATCAGTTACATTGACAAGGACGGATTTATTTTCGAAAATGACTCATGTGAAGCTGAAAACTTGAAGGATGCTAAAAAAGAAGCACAGTTTTATAAAAAGAAATTAGCAAAGACGCATGGCAGAATAAAGACTGTGGTAAAAAATTACTACAAGTAAAATAGAGACCCGGTTAAATGCCGGGTTTTTTATTGAGGACTGAAAACGCCCCTATGTTTCCAATATGTTTCCAATTTGAAATAAAAAAGCCCGTAAGTTATTATCTTACAGGCCATTATCTTTCTATTGTGTAGCGGAGGGAGGATTCGAACCCCCGACCTTTGGGTTATGAGCCCAACGAGCTACCACTGCTCCACCCCGCATTATCGAGGTGCAAATGTAATAAATAAGCAATTAATAGCAAAACATTTTCAAATTAATATTCGTAAATTTGCTATGCTCTTTTGTGGTAAGATTTCTGCAGATGATTTCAGGGTTATTAAACTAATTTAAAGCTAATTAATATGCCACGTGTATTTACAGCAACTCAGATAGAACAGGAAGAAAAAGAATCTAAACGCGACTATCTCGATAGGCATATGCCTCATGTATATTGTCCTGATACGGTAAAAAGAGGTGAGAAGTTCGAGGTTAAGGTGAAACTGGGTGAGGAGTATCCTCATCCTGATGATCATGACCATTTCATTACCATGATCCAGCTTTGGAACAGGGAAACACTTCTTGCCGAAGCCCGTTATACCGCAGGTGTTTTCGGGAATATGCCCTCACACCCTGAAATAGACTTTTATATAGTTGCGCCTGAGGTATCAATGAATCTGTCAGCCATGTCAGTTTGTACCAAACATGGTCTGTGGCAAAGTGAAGATAAACCAGTTAAAGTGATATAATACCTCAGGGAAGGTTTCCCTTTTTCTTCCTTTATATTAAATGATTAAGCAGGATTATTATCTTTGCAGGCTGACTATCGCATAAAAAATGACTAAAGAAGACAAGAAAAAAAAGAACTGGCGCGACAAATACAGGTTTACTGTCAGGAACGACCATACTTTTGAAGAGATCTGGAGAATAAGGCTCACCCGTTACAATTCCTTTCTTCTCATTGCATTTCTGTTTATTTTTCTTATCGGAGCAACTGCTTCAGTCATTGCATTTACAAACCTGAGAGAATTCATTCCGGGGTATCCCGATGTAACGATGCGCAGAAATATTCTCATAAGTGCCATAAAGCTCGATTCTCTTGAACGGGAGCTTGATCTGAGAGATAAATACTTTGCCAATCTGAATGCTATTATATCAGGAAAACAACCTACTGCAGTCTATGTACATCTTGACAGCACACAGAACTACAAAAAAATAACTTTTAACACTTCCCCGGAAGATTCTGCATTGAGGGCAAGTATTGAAAATGAAGAAAGGTTTAACCTGACTATTGGTCCTGAATTAACAGTATCTAACCCTGAAGGTCTTCATCTTTTCCCTCCTGTAAAAGGAATAATATCAGGAAAATACGATGTCAGAACCAAACATTTTGGTACAGATATCGTGACAAAGCCAAAAGCTCTGGTCTCGACAGTCCTCGACGGAACGGTCATTTTTACGGGATGGACCATGGAAACAGGGTTTGTTATTGAGGTTCAGCATCCCGATAATATTGTTACAGTGTATAAACATAATGCTACCCTCCTCAAGGAAACAGGTGAGCTTGTCCGGGCAGGTGAAGTTATTTCCGTCGTAGGTGACTCCGGTGAACTTTATACGTCCGGTCCTCATCTTCATTTTGAAATCTGGTACAAAGGAAGTGCCCTTGATCCTGAAAAACACATTTTATTTTAAACAGGGAGATTCATGCCAGAAAGAATTGCATTACTCGGATCAACCGGTTCAATCGGAACACAATCGCTCGATATAATATCGCGTTATCCCGGAAAATTTATTGTGGAGGTTCTGGTAGCAGGAAATAATGTTGAACTGCTGACCAGGCAAGCTTTGCAGTTCCATCCGGATTCTGTAGTCATTGTCAATGAAGATCATTACCTGCAACTTAAAAATAATCTAAGTCATACAGATATTAAAGTATATGCCGGCAATGATGCTATGGAGCAGGTTGTGGCATCTTCGACAGTTGATGTGGTAATTGCCTCAATTGTAGGCTTTAGCGGTTTACGTCCAACAATTGCCGCAATAAAAGCCGGAAAGAAAGTAGCTCTGGCCAACAAGGAGACTCTGGTTGTTGCCGGAGAAATTATCGGGAAGCTGGTCAGGGAATCCGGATGCAGGATTATTCCTGTTGATTCAGAGCATTCAGCAATATTTCAGTGTCTTGTCGGAGAATCGGGAAATCCGGTAGAAAAAATCACTCTTACTGCTTCCGGCGGGCCATTTCTGAACTGGTCACAGGGGATGCTCGGCAAAGTGAAGCCTTCAGATGCACTTTGCAACCCTAACTGGGATATGGGCAGTAAGGTTACTGTTGATTCGGCTTCCATGATGAATAAGGGACTTGAGGTTATTGAAGCAAAATGGCTTTTTGACTTGTCACCGGAACAGATATCTGTTGTGATCCATCCTCAGTCTGTTATTCACTCCCTTGTTCATTTCGCTGACGGATCGGTAAAAGCTCAGATGGGAGTTCCCGATATGAGGCTTCCAATTCTGTACGCACTAAGTTACCCTGAAAGATTCAGTTCAGATCTTCCAAGACTGAATTTCAGTGATTATCCTTCGCTTACTTTTACTTTACCTGACAGAAAAAGATTCCGGAATCTCGGTCTTGCCTTTGATGCACTGCGTAAAGGAGGAAATATGCCATGCGTACTGAATGCTGCCAATGAAATAGCTGTAAATGCCTTCCTGAATGAAAAGGTGAGCTTTCTGCAAATGCCTGATATAGTTGAACACACATTGGACCAAAGCACATTTTCACAAACTCCCGATCTCGATTTCCTTAATATTTCTGATGCTGAAGCCAGGAAGATCTCAACTGATTATATTAATAAACTTCAAAAGTAAAGATGACAATACTGATTAAAATACTGCAATTCATTATGAGCCTTTCAATTCTTGTGGTTATACATGAATTAGGACATTTTGTAATGGCTAAGCTTTTCAAAACAAGAGTCGAAAAATTCTATCTTTTCTTCGATCCCTGGTTTTCGCTGTTCAAATACAAAAAAGGAGAGACTGAATATGGAGTAGGCTGGCTCCCGCTCGGCGGATACGTGAAGATCTCAGGGATGATTGATGAGTCGATGGACAAGGAGCAGATGAAACAACCTCCCCAACCGCATGAATTCCGCTCAAAAACCTCATGGCAAAGACTTCTTATTATGACGGGTGGTGTGATCTTCAACTTCATTTCAGCAATGCTTATCTATGTTCTTGTGCTGTATGCCTGGGGTGAAACATATCTTCCAACTTCAAGCGTGAAATATGGCATTGTTACAGATTCAACAGGGTATGATATCGGACTAAGGAATGGCGATAAAATCATTAGTGTTGATAATCAGCATGTGGAAAATTTTATGCAGATCACTCCCGATATTGTTCTTAACGACCGCAAGACAATTCAGGTTGAAAGGGAGGGTGAAATTGTGAATATTGAAATTCCAAAGAGTTTTATTCCACATATGCTCAAAGGGAAAGGTCTGATAAACTACAGGACTCCCTTTTTCCCCCTGAAGATAAGATCATTTGAAAAGGAATCACCTGCAAATGAGGCAGGTATACTTCCCGGAGATGAACTTATCGGAATAGATAGTATAAAATTTACATATTCTGACGAATTTCAAACCTATCTCAGAGAGAATAAGAATGAACCTGTTGTTGTAAATCTCCTGCGAAACGGGCAGTACGAGAATATTACAGTAACACCAAATTTTGCGGGAATGCTGGGTATAAGTTATATGGGGAAACCCCTGGATGAGATTTTTGAACTTGAAACACTTAAATATGGATTTCTGCAATCAATCCCAGCCGGTATAGATAAGGGATTTAAAACAATAGGAGATTACCTGAAACAGTTCAAGCTTCTGTTCTCAAAACACACAAAAGCATATGAATCACTTGGCGGATTTATTACAATAGGCAACATATTCCCTGGTGTATGGGACTGGCAGGCTTTCTGGAACCTGACAGCTTTTCTTTCTATCATACTGGCTATCATGAATATACTCCCTATACCGGCCCTCGATGGCGGACATGTTATGTTCTTATTGTTTGAAGTCATAACCGGCAGGAAGCCAAGTGATAAATTCCTGGAATATGCACAGATTGCCGGAATGATATTGCTTCTGTCATTGTTGATTTTTGCCAATGGGAATGATATTCTCAGATTAATAAGGAAGTAGTTTTAATTTAATACTTCTTGTATTTAAGTAAAGTATTTATAACTTTGTCACAAATTAAATTCTAAAAGCAATGGGAAAGTTTGGAGTAACCGAGATTTTATTAATATTAGCTGTTGTGATTCTTCTTTTTGGTGGTCGTAAGATTCCTGAACTGATGAAGGGAATTGGTCAGGGCATGAAGGAATTTAAGAAAGCTTCAAAATTCGATCCGGCAGAAGAGAATAAAGAAGTAGCACCAAAAGACAAGTTTTAATATTACTACGATATCCGGAAAAAACCTGCATCCGGTGCAGGTTTTTTTGTTTAGCCTGTCAGCTCATATTTCTGGTTTCTTTTACCGGGGATAAAGCCGGCTTCCTTAATAATTGCCTGAATCTCCCCTGCATCAAAACGATTGTTGGCCCCGGCTGCACTTACAACATTCTCTTCAATCATTATCGATCCCAGGTCGTTTGCTCCTGAATGAAGTGATAACATTCCTGTTTCCCTGCCTACAGTCAGAATTGAAGCCTGTATGTTCTTAATGTTATTCAATATGATACGGCTTATAGCTATCATCCTTAAATAATCTGGTCCGTTATATTTGCTGCTGACCCCATATCTGTCCAGGAGTACCGTACCCTCATCCTGAAAAGGCCATGGTATAAAGGTTATAAATCCAAAATTTCCTTCCGGTTTCTTTGCCTGCAAATCACGTAATAACAGAAGATGTTCAATCCGCTCGGCAATTGTTTCTACATGTCCGTACATCATTGTAGCTGATGTTGGCAGATTGATAATATGAGCATCTTCCATAACCCCCAGCCATTCCTCAGAAGTTGCTTTTGCGGGCGAAACATAATTCCTCACCCTGTCAGAAAGAATCTCTGCACCTGCACCCGGCAAACTGTCAAGACCAGCCTCAATCAGATGTTTAAGAACTTCCCTGAAAGTTAATCTCTCTTTTTTTGAAAGGTATACTATCTCGGGAGGCCCGAGAGCATGAAGCTTTAATGCAGGATATAAATTCTTTAGTTCTTTGAAAAGATCTGTATAAAAATCCAGTCCCAGGGAAGGATTCATCCCTCCCTGTAAAAGAAGCTGATCACCTCCCATGGAGAATAATTCATTAATTTTTGTGATGTATTCTTCAGTTGTAGTCACATAAGCATCAGCCGATCCTTTCTTTCTGCAAAAATTACAAAATGAACACTGTGAAAAGCAGATGTTGGTGATATTTACATTTCTGTCTATCATCCATCCCGCAATATTGCCGGGATTATGATATTGCCTTAATTTATTTGCTACAAACATAAGTTCCTCAAGCGGAGCTTTGTTAAAAAGAATCATACCCTCTTCCCTGTTCAGAGGAATAAGCTCAAGCGCCTTTCTGTATAGCGGTTCAAGATTCATTTTTTCAATAAAATTCTAAATCTGTCACTTGTTCATAATCAGATGCAAAGGTAATCCTTTGAAAACGAAACAATCAATAATTTAATTAACTTTACAGCTTCAAAAAAAATAAGATCTTCATATGAAGCCTGAAATTTCAAAGATATCAGAACTGCCGGTAAACCAGTCAGTTGTATGTGTTGTTGGCGATAACCTGGTTCCTGACTGGATGAATTTAAGTAAATCAGAATACAATTATGCACTTAAGCAGTTAAAAGCAAATGAGGATCGCGTTTTTATAAATTCCTACAATAAATGCACCTACCTGGTAAGATTAAAGGAGGGAATAAGTCATCATAAAGTACGTGAAGAAGTCCGTAAAGCCGCCTATACACTCAGAAAACAGATAAAGGAAAATAATCATTCGGAGTTGGTGATTGTATCTGAAAATACTTACAAGGAAGCAGTTCTTGATTTTACTGAAGGCCTGATACTAAGTGCTTATGAATTTTGTAAGTATAAAACAAAATCAGGGACAGATGAGAAAAAGAGTTTTCCTCCAAAATTGCTCCTGCATGGAGACATAAAGGAAAAGGAAATAAAATGGCTTGCAGATCTCACTGATGCTGTATATTTTACACGTGATCTGATCAATGAACCTGTCAATCACCTTAATGCCACTGACCTGTCCAACGAGATAAAAAAAATCGGAGAGGCTTCAGGTTTTACAGTTGAAGTGCTTACAAAGGTAAAGATAGAATCACTGAAAATGGGCGGACTGCTGGCTGTAAACAAAGGAAGTGTGGATCCACCTGTATTTTGTATTCTCGAATGGCATCCGGAAAACTGTGTAAATAAAAAACCGATCGTACTGGTAGGAAAAGGTATAGTTTATGATACAGGAGGGTTGAATATAAAAACCGGTGATTATATGTCGGGGATGAATGGTGATATGGCCGGTGCTGCAATTGTTGCTGGTATTCTCTCTACAATTGCAAAATCAGGTATTCCTCTTCATGTCATCGGGCTGGTTCCCTCAACAGACAACCGTCCGGGAGGAAATGCATATACACAGGGTGATATCATTACAATGTATAATAAGATGACTGTTGAAATCGGTAACACCGATGCTGAGGGAAGACTGATTCTTGCCGATGCAATCAGCTATGCATCTAAATATTCACCTGAACTGATCATTGATGTCGCTACTCTTACAGGCTCGGCTGCCATGACTTTCAGTAACCAGGCAATAGCAGTGATGACAAACGCTGACCGGAAATATTTTAATCTCCTCAGCGAATGTGGAAATGAAGTATATGAACGGGTGGCAGAGTTGCCTTTATTTGAAGAGTATGGGGAAAGGCTGAAATCTGATATCGCCGACCTTAAAAATATAGGGGGAAGGGAAGCCGGAGCAATAATTGCCGGTAAATTTCTTGAAAGGTTTGCAGAGGCTCCCCTGATTCATCTTGATATCGCAGGGACTGAAATGCTGAAGAAAGATGATTTTTACAGATTAAAAAATGGTCCCGGATCAGGATTAAGATTGCTTTCGGCATTTTTGAAGAAAATTGCTGAAGGTTATGAAGAACAGAAATAATTTTTATGGAAAGAAAACCTATTATTGCCGGCATCTCACAGGGAGATATTAATGGTATCGGATATGAAGTAATCATTAAAGCTCTCTCTGACCCAGTTATCAATGATCT
Organism: Bacteroidales bacterium; assembly: GCA_038325595.1. GTDB lineage: Bacteria > Bacteroidota > Bacteroidia > Bacteroidales > VadinHA17 > LD21. The sequence goes on from JBBQJD010000004.1 coordinate 13,540, forward strand.
TTGCACACCCGTTGTATATGGCTCTCCAAAAGTAGCTGCATATCATCGAAAGGCTCTGAATATTACCAATTTGAACTTTAATAACATTAGAACGGCTGACGAAGCTCACGCTAAAAAGGCAAATATGATCAATTGCCTTGATGATAATACCCGTGTGGAACTTGGAAAATCCACTCCCCAGGGTGGAGAGGCAGCAATTATCTCGCTCACTAAAGCTGTTGAGGATTTAATGGCCGGGAAAATAAATGTTCTTATAACTGCACCGATTGACAAAAATAATGTTCAGTCAGAAACTTTCAAGTTTAAAGGTCATACCGACTATCTGAAATTAAAAGCAGGAGTCGAAGAGGTTCTGATGTTTATGATAGGAGAAAGTATGAAGATTGGTGTTGCAACCGATCATGTTCCCCTTAAGAATGTTCCCGGAATGATTACAACTGAACTGCTTCTGAGGAAGATTAAGCTCATGAATCAGTCACTTATTCTTGATTTTGGCATTCGTAAGCCCCGTATCGCAGTTCTTGGACTTAATCCTCATGCAGGAGATAATTCTTTGCTTGGAACAGAAGAAGCTGAAATCATTGCCCCCGCTATCGCATTTGCTCAGAAAAAAGGAATTCTTGCTTTCGGACCATTCCCCTCTGATGGATTTTTCGGAGCTGGTTCATTCACAAAATTTGATGGTATACTTGCCATGTACCACGATCAGGGTCTTGCTCCCTTTAAAGCATTATCATTCGATTCAGGGGTGAACTTCACAGCCGGATTGCCTTTTATCAGAACATCACCTGTTCATGGCACTGCATTCGCTATTGCAGGTAAAGGAGAAGCATCTGAAAATTCATTCCGGCAGGCAATGTACCTTGCCTGTGATATTTTCAGAAACAGACAGCTTCATGCAGAAATTTCCAGAAACCCTTTGAAGCACCAGGACATTGAATTTCACAATGACCGGATCGATGAATTACCTCCGGATATTTTCAATGCTGAACCATAAACCTAACCATGATAGATTATATTAAAGGATCAATAATCAGGATCACTCCTACATTCCTGACCATTGAAACCAACGGAATTGGATATTATGTTAATATCTCCGTTGCAACATTTTCAAAGCTGGAAGGCAAGATTGAGGTCAAAGTTTTTATACACGAGGTAATAAGGGAGGATGCCCATCTGTTATTCGGATTTGCAGATGATGAAGAACGCGATATTTTCAGATTGCTCATCTCAGTATCGGGTGTAGGTGCAAACACTGCCAGGATGATGCTTTCTTCAATAGCCCCTGATGAAGTAGAAAAAGCAATTATCGGATCTGATGTCAATACGCTTAAGAGCGTGAAAGGCATTGGTTTAAAGACTGCTCAGAGGATAATTGTTGACCTCAAAGACAAAATGGGTAAGCAGGCAGGAAGCGGCGAAATATTTGTTCCTGCAGACAATACAAAGAGGGAAGAGGCGTTATCAGCATTAGTTATGCTTGGGTTTGCAAGAAGTGCTGTCTCAAAAGTTCTTGACAAGATTGTCAGGGAAGAAAAAAACCTGACTATCGAAGATATAATAAAGAGAGCACTCAAAAACTTATAATCTGAATTACGCCGGATTGAGATCAGTGATATTATATAAAAATCATCTGGTATTATTGTATCTTTTACTTTTTGCTTTATTGGTAAAACCCACGGGAGCAAGCGGTCAGACTCCTTTGCGGAATTCCCAGGCATCCGATACCACACAAAAATCAATTCTTAAATTAAAGGATTACTCAGGCATTCCGTGGGAGTCACGGCAAAATGCTCCGTTATTCCTCGATAATCCCTCAAATATAAAATCGTCGGTTGTTTATGATCCTGAGAAGAATGAATATATTCTTTATCAGAAAGTTGGTGCTTTAGATTACCGTACCCCTGTTTATATGAGCCCGGAAGAATTCCGTAAGTACGAATATACCAGGGCAATGCGCGATTACTGGCAATCAAGAATAACCGGTGACGAGACCGGATTCAGGTCTTCCCTAATTCCGCAAATTGAAATCGGCGGAGCTGCTTTTGATAAAATTTTCGGAAGTAATACCATTAATATTATACCCCAGGGTTCTGCAGAGTTGATCTTTGGAATCAATATCTCCCGGACAGACAACCCGACTCTTTCTGAAAAGCTCAGAACAATTCCGACATTCGATTTTAAGGAAAAGATCCAGATGAATGTAACAGGTACTATCGGTGATAAGATGGAACTGGGTATTAATTATAACACCGATGCCATGTTCGAGTTTGAGAACCGGACAAAACTTCAGTATTCAGGAAAAGAAGATGAGATACTTAAAAAAGTTGAGGCAGGCGATGTTACGCTTCCTCTGACTGGTACATTGATCACAGGAAGTTACAGTCTTTTCGGACTGAAAACAGAAATGCAATTCGGAAAACTTACAGTTACCACGGTTCTTTCGCAGCAGAAGGGCGAATCATCAGTTATTGATGTCAAGGGAGGTGCGCAATTAACAGAATTTGAGGTATATGCTGACGAGTATGAAGCCAACAGGCATTTTTTCCTTTCACAGTTTTTCAGGGATATTTATGATGAATCCCTTAAGAACCTGCCTGTTGTAAGTTCGGGAGTAAACATTGAAAGGATTGAAGTATGGGTAACAAATAAATCAAGCCGGTTTGAGGAAGCAAGTAACAGGAACATCATAGCTTTTATGGACCTGGCAGAGAACGGTAACCATATCTTTAATGATGTACCTGAATTTCAACAGGGTGCGGGTGCTATGTTATATCCCGATAACTCTGCTAACAGGCTGTATGAACAACTCACAACATCGTATGGAATGGTACGCGATGTTGACCAGGTTACAACTGCATTTGATCCTCTTTATCCGGGTTTTCAGATTGGAAGGGATTTTGAAAAAATTGAGAATGCAAGGAAGCTGAATGACAGGGAATTTACATATAACAGGCAGCTGGGTTACATTTCCCTTAATACCGCCCTCAATACCGATGAGGTACTTGCAGTTGCATATGAATACACATACGGGGGCCAGTTATTTAAGGTTGGTGAGTTTTCGACAGATGGAATCAGCGCACCACAGTCCCTGATCCTTAAGTTGATTAAAGGAACGACCCTGAGTCCAAGGCTCCCGACCTGGAACCTTATGATGAAGAACGTTTATTCGCTTGGTTCCGGGAAGCTCGAACGAAATGATTTTGAGCTTAATGTACTCTATCAGGATGACAAAACAGGAAACTCGATTAATTATATCCCGGAAGGATCGCTTGCAGACAAGATCCTGTTGCAGGTAATGAGGCTTGATAATCTGAATTCCCAGATGGACAGGGAACCTGATGGTTTTTTTGATTTTATCGACGATGTCACAATAATGGTTGAAAGGGGAAAAATAATTTTTCCTGTCCTTGAACCCTTTGGAAGACATCTGAGAAGTATGATTGTTGATCCTACACTGGCAAACAAATATGTGTTCCAGGAGCTTTACGATTCCACCCAAACTGTTGCAAGGCAGATGGCAGAGAAGAACAAGTTCAAGCTTACAGGCCAGTACTCATCCGAATCTGGTTCTGAGATAAGACTTAATGCAACGAGTATACCCCAGGGAGCAGTTAAAGTTACCGCAGGCGGAGTTCCTCTTACGGAAAACACCGATTACACAGTCGATTATAATATGGGTACTGTAAGAATAATAAACAGTGCACTTATTGAATCGCAAACGCCAATACAGGTTTCTCTTGAAAGCAACCAGTTCTTCGGATTCCAGACCAAGACTCTTGTCGGAACACATCTTGACTACAAATTTTCAAATAACTTCGATATCGGAGGAACAATTCTTCATCTTACGGAACGGCCTTATACGCAAAAGGTAAATTTCGGCGAGGAGCCGATTTCAAATACAATCTGGGGATTAAACACCTCGTATAAGGCAGAATCACAGTTTCTTACAAAAGTAATTGACAAGATCCCCCTCCTGAATACAAAGACTCCCTCAACCTTCTCGTTCTTCGGAGAATTTGCAAATCTTGTCCCGGGCCATTCCCGGGCCATATCGAATGCAGGTAATTCGTACATCGACGACTTTGAAGCCAGTGAAATACCACTGGACCTTAAATCATTTAATGCCTGGACAATTGCCAGTATTCCACAGGGTCAGGACCTTCTTTTTCCTGAGGCTCGCTTTAACAATAATCCTGTGAGCGGTTTTAACAGGGCAAAGCTGGCCTGGTATGTAATCGATCCGCTGTTTCTGCGTAACGGATCATCCACCCCGGGGCATATTAAACAGGATGATAAACTGCAGTCAAGTCATTTTGTCAGGGAGGTATATGAAAACGAAATATTTCCATACAGGGAAAGTCCAAGTGGAATACCCACGAATATTTCAGTCTTGAACCTTGCTTATTATCCCGATGAAAAAGGTGCCTATAACTATGATACAGAACAAAGTATGTACTCGGCAGGAATGAATCCTGAAGGAGGTCTGAATGCTCCGGCTTCAAGGTGGGGAGGAATAATGCGTGAGGTTCTCACCAGCGATTTTGAGACTGCAAACATTCAGTACGTCAAGTTTTGGGTTATGGATCCTTTTAATGAAAATCCTAATCATGCAGGAGGTGACCTTTATATCAACCTTGGAAATGTGTCTGAAGATATTCTTCGTGACTCAAGAAAAAGTTTCGAAAACGGTTTGCCAGGTTCTGCCGAACTGATAAACATTGATACTACAACCTGGGGAAGGGTTCCTACAGTTCAGGCTGTAGTACATGCATTTGACAATGCCGTGGAATCCAGAGAGTACCAGGATGTAGGCCTTGACGGTCTTAGAAATCAGGATGAACAGACATATTTTAATGATTATCTTCAAAGATCACTTCTTATAGTAAATCCTGACGCATACCAGAGAATTCTGGATGACCCGTCGAATGACGATTTCCATTATTTCAGGGGAAGCGATTTTGATGCTCAGGAAGTTGGTATTCTCGACAGGTATAAACAATATAACGGACAGGAAGGGAATTCACCTACTGCCGAAATGTCGAATGAGTCATATCCCACTTCAGGATCAACTCTTCCCGACATGGAGGACATTAACCGTGATAATACGCTGAATGAGACTGAAAGCTACTACCAGTACAAAGTAAGTATCAGGCCGGGTAATATGCAGGTTGGTATGAATTATATTGTAGATGAGATCGAACATGAAGCCACACTGGCAAATGGTGATAAATCGAAGGTAAAATGGTATCAGTTTAAAATCCCCATAACAGACTACCAAAGGATTGTAGGACCTATAAGAGATTTTAAATCAATACGTTTCATGAGGATGTTCATGAAAGATTTCCAGGAACCTGTGATTATGCGTTTTGCCAAGCTCGACCTTGTAAGAGCTGAATGGAGGAAATACAACATCTCATTTATGGAAGGAGGAGAGAGGGTTACGGTACCTGAAGCAGCAGACGGAACATTTGAAATAAGTTCAGTAAGCATAGAAGAAAACTCAGGCAAGCAACCTGTAAATTATGTGCTCCCTCCGGGATTCGATCGTATCACAGATCCTCAGAATCCTCAGCTCAGGCAGCTAAATGAACAGTCGATGGTGATGAGGGTCCAGAACCTGGAAGACGGAGATGCACGTGCTGCGTTTAAGAATGTGAATATTGATATCAGGCAATACAGGAGACTCCGTATGGAAGTCCATGCTGAAGCAATGATCGGCCAGCCTTTGCAGGATGATGAGTTGACTGCTTTTATCAGGATTGGATCTGATTATAAAGGTAATTTCTATGAGTATGAAATTCCGTTGAAACTTACTCCACCACGAGACCACTATGATAATGATTTAGAATCTCACAGGTTATTGGTATGGCCCGTGGAAAACAAATTTGATATTGACCTGTCTCTTCTGCAGGAGGCCAAACAGGAACGTAACAAACAGATGCAGGAACCCGGTTCATCGTTAAGCGTTTCTGATGTATTTGTTTATGCAAGTGACGGAGCAAGAATTTCTGTTTCCGGTAATCCGAATCTGAGCAATGTAAAAGTAATCATGGTAGGGGTGAGGAATCCTATTAAGAACAGGAACATGCTTGCTGATGATGGCACTCCTAAATTCGGAGAGATATGGATCAATGAACTTAGGTTAAGCGATTTTATTGAGAATGGCGGCTGGGCTGCAAATGCTCACTTCCAGGCCAGGCTTGCCGATCTGGGTACCGTAGATATGGTTGGCCAGACAAGCACTCCCGGATGGGGAAGTATTGAGAAGAAGGTAAATGAACGCAGCAAGGAACAGATTGTAAAATATGATCTATCATCAAGCATTGAGCTTGGAAAATTCTTCCCTGAAGAGGTTGGGGTCAGGTTGCCTGTTTATATCGGATACTCTGAAACCAGAATCAAACCTCAGTACAATCCTCTTGATCCCGATGTTCCTTTAAAGGATGCACTCGAAGGAGCTCCAAACAAGCAGGCGAGAGATTCGATAGAAAACATTTCAGAAGATTTTGCCCGGAGAAAAACAATAACCGTCAGTAATGCCGGAATAACAAAAAGGGGCGAAAAGCCACAAGCCTGGGATCTTGCCAATTTAAGCGTGAATTATACCTATAATGAAACTTACAGGAGCAATACACGGACAGAAATTGACCTGGAAAAAGTCTACAGGGGAGGAATAAATTACGATTATGAAGCCCAGCCTAAAAATATTATGCCTTTCAGGAATGTTAAGATGTTGAATTCCCCTCTTCTGAGAATTGTCAAGGACTTTAATTTTTATCCTTTCCCTAAAAGCCTGTCATTCCGGACAGATCTGAATCGATCTTACAATGAGATAATTACAAGAAACATAAACAACCCATATCTGAGGGTAACTCCATCATTCAGAAAAGATTTTGAATGGAGCCGCATCTATGATTTCAAATACGATATTACCCGTCAGCTTAAATTTGACTTCAATGCTACCAATCTTGCACGCATAGATGAGCCGTGGGGAGGTGTAGACAAAAACAGGTACAGCAGCAGCTATGATATATGGAAGGATTCAGTGTTGTATAACCTGAAGAGGTTTGGCAGGACGACCACTTATAACCATTTTATTAATGTTACTTACACCATTCCCATAAATAAGCTTCCGCTCCTTTCATGGGTTAATGCGAATGCACGGTATGGTGCTGACTATACATGGCTTGCGGGCCCTTTATTTCCCGACAGCATGAATATAAATCTCGGTAATTCCATTAAGAATCATAATGAAATGACTCTTACCGGGATGGCCAACCTTTCTGCTCTGTACAGCAAATCAAAATTCCTGAAGAACATCGATAACAGCACACGTCCTGATGCAGGACAAAGGGCAAAAGCTGAGCTAAAGACAGTTACATACTCCAGGGATAATCTCAGCTTCAAACCCAAAGTTGTTAAAGGAATAGTTCACAATCTTAAAACACGGGATGTCAAGGTGAGAATTGTTGATAAGAATGGAACAGAGATTAAGGGAAAGCTGGATATCATAAACGACAACAGGGTAAATTTCACTGCGTCGGAACAGGCAGACAGTGTAAGGGTGGAAGTGGAAGGCAAAGTAAAGCAGACCCGCAATCCCCTTTCCGTAACAGGTCAATATCTTCTCAGGGCTATCATGGGAATACGGTCAGTGAGCCTGACCTATACTTCTGCCCAGGGACAATTCCTTCCCGGGTATATGCCTGAAACAAGATATCTGGGAATGTCTCCCACAAGCGGAATGCTTGCACCCGGCTGGCCATTCATCCTTGGATACAGCGATAAAAACTTCGCTGACAAGGCAGTTGCAAATGGATGGCTCTCTACCGATACTCTTCTAAATACACCGGCATCATATGTCAATAAGCTCGATATTTCAGCCAGGAGTCTTATAGAACCCTTTCCGGGACTGAGAATTGATGTCAATGCTGACAGAAGGTTTCTTGAAACTGTAAGCTCCTATTATATAGCTGATTACAATGGAAACTTCCCTGACAGTACACGTAACAGGGTTATCTCGGGAAACTTCTCTATTTCTGTTATTTCATGGGGTACTGCTTTTGAAAAGATCACCAAGGCTAATGATTATGTATCACCCACTTTCGAAGCATTTAAGAATAATTCGGTTATTATCTCGGAACGAAGAGCTGATGAAAGAATGAAGGTCGATCCTGAATATGATCCGGACATCGATCCTTCTACAGGAGAGATGATCGAAGGACCATTTAAGAACGGTTACGGGAATACTTCCAGGGAAGTCCTGATTCCGGCATTCATTGCAGCATATACAAAATCGAATCCGGAAAAAGTCAGTCTCGATCCTTTCCCGTCAGCATTAAGGATGATGCCAAACTGGAGGATAAATTTTGACGGTCTCTCAAAATTTGAATTTGTTCAAAGCGTGTTCAGGTCAGTAAATCTTATGCACCAGTACAGGAGTACTTATCAGATAGGTTCATATACCACCAACCTTAATTTTGATGATGGTGGCGGGGTTAGCAGGATCAGGGATCTGCAGAATAATTATATCCAGCAATATGAAATTAATGTGGTTACCATCAATGAACAGTTCAGTCCCCTTATCAATGTTGATCTTAACTGGAAAAACAGCCTTACCACAAGGTTTGAATGGAGAAAGTCGAGGACTGTTTCACTTAACCTCACGAGCAACCAGATTGCTGATGCAAGAATTAATGAATTGATTTTCGGAGCCGGATACAGGTTCGATGATGTTCAGATCATTCTCCGGACCGGCGGAGGTCAGAGAGCGCTGAAGAGCGATCTGAATCTGCGACTGGATCTTTCAATTCGTGATAATAAAACAATAGCAAGAAAATTAATTGAGAATGTTAATCAGCCGGTAGTGGGGCAGAAGGTATTTACCGTAGGTGCAACTGCTGACTATATTCTAAGCGACAGGTTCAATCTTCAGATTTTTGCGGATCATACAATGAATAACCCATTTGTAGCCAATACATTTCCTACTTCCAACACCAACTTTGGCTTCAGTCTGAAATTCACTCTCATCCAGTAGAGTTCATTCAGATCAAATTCAAAAAAAGGACTTTTATCACCTTATTTAAGGAATAATTTTTCTAATTTTGGTAAGCTTTTTACGGAAAAGCATAAATAGAAATTTATTATTATCTAAACTCTCGCAGAAATGAATGTTCCAGCAGATTTATTGTACACCAAAGACCATGAATGGCTTCGTATTGAAGGAGACAAAGGCTATGTCGGCATAACTGATTTTGCACAGGGTGAGCTGGGCGACATAGTATTCATTGAGATTGAAACTGTGGGGGAGGTACTAAAAAAGGAAGAAGTTTTCGGAACAATCGAAGCTGTTAAAACTGTATCTGATCTGTTTATGCCGGTAAGCGGAGAAGTCCTGGAAGTAAATCCTGCACTGGAAGATTCTCCTGATGTGGTGAATAAGGATCCATACGGAAAGGGTTGGATGGTAACTATCAAATTAAGTGATCCTTCTGAAGTTAACCATCTTCTTACCCCTGAAGAGTACAAGGCTCTTCTATAATGTCTTTTTGACTTCGAATTCCTGGAATCCTTCAATAGCGTCACCGGTATTTATATCGTTGAAGTTATTGATGTTTAGTCCGCATTCATATCCGCCGACTACTTCCTTCACATCATCCTTGAAGCGTTTCAGTGATCCCAGATCGCCGGTGTAAATTACAATACCGTCGCGGATAACCCTTACACGGGTATTTCTTGTGATTTTCCCTTCTCTCACATAGCAGCCGGCAACTGTTCCTACTTTTGTCACCTTGAAAACTTCACGGATCTCAAGTGTTGCCACTATTTCTTCCCTGACCTCCGGCATTAACATACCTTCCATAGCCGATCTTATCTCCTCTATGGCATTGTATATGATTGAATAGAGTCTTACATCTATCTCCTCTTTCTCCGCAAGCTTTCTTGCACTCAGCGAAGGCCTCACCTGGAAGCCTACAATAATTGCATTCGATGCTGCTGCAAGCAGAACATCTGACTCTGATATCTGTCCGACTGCCTTATGAATTATGTTAAGCTGGATCTCGGGTGTTGAAAGCTTGATAAGTGAATCGCTCAATGCTTCAATTGATCCGTCAACGTCACCCTTCACGATTATATTAAGCTCCTGGAAGTTACCGATTGCAATCCTTCGACCGATCTCATCAAGAGTAATATGTTTCTGGGTACGGAGTCCCTGTTCTCTCTGCAGCTGTGCTCTTTTTGTTGCTATATCCTTGGCTTCCCTGTCGCTTTCCATTATGTTGAACTTATCGCCAGCCTGCGGGGCTCCATTCAATCCAAGTATAAGGGTTGGTGTTGCAGGTCCTACCTCTTCAACTTTGTATCCTCTTTCGTTGTACATTGCCTTTATATGGCCGAAGCAGCTGCCGGCAAGCATTATATCGCCGATCCTGAGCGTGCCTGCTTTAACCAGCACTGTTGCCGTGAATCCCCGGCCTTTATCGAGAGATGATTCAATAACGGTGCCTATTGCAGGTTTGTCAGGATTTGCCTTAAGTTCAAGCATTTCAGCTTCAAGAAGAATTTTATCGAGCAGAACATCAATGTTAAGGCCTGATTTAGCGGAGATCTCCTGTGACTGGTATTTTCCACCCCAGTCCTCTACAAGATAATTCATAGAAGCAAGAGCTTCTTTAATCTTATCCGGATTTGCGGATGGCTTATCGATTTTGTTTATAGCGAAGATTATTGGCACTCCTGCTGCAGAAGCATGGTTGATCGCTTCCCTCGTCTGTGGCATCACACCATCATCAGCAGCAACCACAATAATTGCAATATCAGTAATCTGGGCTCCACGTGCCCGCATAGCTGTAAAAGCCTCATGACCGGGTGTGTCCAGGAATGTGATCTGTCTTCCATCCTGAAGAATAACTCCGTATGCACCGATATGCTGAGTAATACCTCCGGCTTCACCCGCAATTACGTTGGTATTGCGGATATAGTCAAGCAGCTTGGTTTTACCGTGATCGACGTGTCCCATTACGGTTACTATTGGCGGCCTTGGTTTCAGATCTTCCTCATCATCTTCCTCTTCCCTTACTGCTTCCTGCAATTCGGCACTTACGAATTCTACCTTAAAGCCGAATTCATCAGCCAGAAGTGCCATTGTTTCAGCATCGAGCCTCTGGTTTATAGACACAAACAGACCCAGATTCATGCATGTTGAAATGATCTCTGTGACCGGAATGTTCATCATTGAGGCAAGCTCATTGACAGATACAAATTCTGTTACTTTAAGAATATTTTTTTCGTGTTCGAGCTTATCAGCAACCTCCTGGTGTTTCTGACTGACAGCTTCCCTTTTTTCTCTTCTGTATCTCGAGCCTTTTGATTTACCCTTCGTAGTTAATCTTGAAAGGGTTTCCTTGATCTGTTTCTGAACTTCTTCTTCATTAACCTCAGCCCTTACAGGTCTTTTCCTGATAACCTTCTTTGCACCGGGTTTTTCTTTTTTATCGGTTGTAACAGGTTTTACAACTGGGGTAACTTCTTTTTCCTTCGATATTCTTTTCCTTCTCTTCTTCCTTCTGAAATCCTGATCACTTCCTGTTCTGACAGGCTGATATGGAGTTGCTTTCTTCTTTTCTTCTATCGGAAGATCGATTCTTCCCACAACTCTTGGCCCTGCAAGCTTTTTAAAATCAGTCTTGTACAGAGCTACTGCATCGTCTTCAGGAATTATAATGTTATCAATTAATATTTCCGTAACTTCTTCTACCTGAGGTTCCGGTGTGATATCCTGAACAGGTTCCGGTATATCTTCAGGTTCAGGTTCTTTATGTTTTGGTTTGTCCTCTTTTTCCTTAACTTTTTCTCTGGGATCTTCCTTGGATGTTATCTCCGTATGTTTCTCTGTAGGTTCCTCTTTTTTTGCTGTTTTGCCTTTTTTTAAAGTATCAAGGTCTATTTTCCCTACTATATGAAGATCGATCGGTGATTTTGGCTTTTCTTCTTCAACAGGCTTAGCTTCAACCGGGGCTTCATTAACAGCAGCAGGCTTTTTTGATTCTGGTTTTTCGGGTTCTGCTTTCACTGGTTCCGGTTTTGCTTCCGGTTCCTTCGTGGCGGCAGGTGGTTCCTCTTTAACCTTAGGCCTTAAAGTCTTTTCAAGATCGATTTTCCCTACAAGCTTAACCTCAGGTTTCTTTATCTCTGTCTTAATATCAACAGTATTCTTTATTGTGGAGGTATCAGTTATACGTACCTCTTCATCCTTCTCAACATCTTCACCTTCAGCTTTTTCTGAGAAATCTTCGATGGAAACGGATTCTTTTTTACGATGAAGATCCTTGAGAATAAGCTTTTCAGATTCCTTTTTTACACTGATATCGGTACTGTATTCTTTTAAAAGCAGGATATAAGCTTCATGAGGAAGTTTTGTGTTTGGGTTGGAATCAAGGTCAAACCCCTTCTTGTGCAGAAATTCCACAATAGTGGATATCCCCACATTAAATTCGCGGGCTGCTTTGCTTAATCTTGTAACCTTAATGTCCTCTGTCATAAATTGCCTTACCTTATTATAATACTTTTTAAAAGCCTGTTAATTAATTAAATAGAAATTTTACTCAAACTCAGCTCTGAGGATATTGACAACCTCTTTAACTGTTTCTTCTTCAAGATCAGTTCTTTTAACAAGATCGCTGATTGAAAGGTTCAGAACACTTCTTGCGGTATCGCATCCAATAGCTTTGAGCTCTTCTATTATCCAGTCTTCAATTTCGTCGCCGAATTCATCAAGATTTACATCTTCTTCATCTTCTCCTCCCGGTTCCCTGTAGACATCAATCTCATAACCTGTCAGCTGGCTGGCCAGTTTGATATTCAGCCCGCCTTTACCGATTGCCAGTGATACCTCATTTGGCTTCAGGTAAATTTCGGCCCTTTTTGTTTCTTCAACCAGCTTGATAGAAGTTATTTTGGCCGGACTGAGTGCCCTTTGAATAAACAGCTGATTGTTTGATGTATAGTTTATAACATCAATGTTCTCATTACGCAATTCCCTTACAATTCCATGTATCCTTGAACCTTTCATGCCTACGCACGCACCTACAGGATCAATTCTGTCATCATATGACTCAACAGCCACTTTTGCGCGTTCTCCGGGAACCCGAACGATCTTTTTAATCGTAATAAGACCGTCAAAAATTTCAGGAACTTCAAGTTCAAATAACCTTTCAAGGAATACAGGTGATGTCCGGCTGAGAATAATGAATGGAGTATTGTTTCTCATCTCCACTTTTATCACCACGGCTCTTATTGAATCTCCTTTACGGAAATGATCGGAAGGTATCTGATCGCTTTTTGGCAGTATAAGCTCATTGCCATCGTCATCCAGAACAAGGATCTCCCTCTTCCAAACCTGGTAAACTTCACCGGTGACAATTTCTCCAATCCTGTCTTTGTACTTGATGTAAATATTATTTTTTTCAAGATCGAGTATCCTTGCTGTGAGGTTCTGCCTTAATGATAAAATTGCCCTTCTCCCAAAATCAAGAAATTTAACCTCATCAGAAACCTCTTCGCCAACTTCATAATCCCCGTCTATTTCCTTTGCCTTTGAAAGAGGTATCTGCATAACAGGATCCGTAAGGTCCTTGTCATCAACAACTACCCTGTTCCTCCATATTTCAAAGTCACCTTTATCGATGTTGACTATAATGTCAAAATTATCAGCCGAACCATATTTTTTTGCGAGCATACTTCTGAACACATCTTCAAGAACACTCATCATTGTTGGCCTGTCGATATTCTTCAACTCTTTGAATTCCGAAAAGGTGTCTATTAAATTAACGTTTTCCATTTGATGTATACTTCTTATTATTATTTAATTGTCAATATAACTCTTGCCGATTTAACCTGGTCGAAATTGAATGAAAGATCTTTCAGCTCTTTCATTTTCCCCTTTATTTTCACTTCAGCTTCAAGCTCAAATCCACCTTTATTAACATTTTTCAATTTTCCGGTGTATTTTGAACCTTCATTATCCACTACCTCAATTTTTTTGCCTTCATTTTTATGATACTGTTCTATTACTCCGAAGGGAAGGTCAAGACCCGGTGAAGATACCTGTAATTCGAAATCTTCGACATCGCGCTCAAGATTCTTTTCAAGATGCCTGTGTATTGCTGCACATTCATCTATTGTGATTCCTTCCTTCTTATCGGCCAGAACAATAATTCTGTTGGCACTGCTTACTTTTACAGCAACAAGAAACAGATCCGTCCCATGAATAAACTCCTCTATTAACCTCTGTATCTTATCCTTTTCTATCATGCTAAAATTCCGATAACAAAATAGGGGACTCTGGTCCCCTAGGTCTCAAACACCCCTCAATTCGGTTGCAAAGGTATATATTTATATTAAAATATCAAAGAATAATTATTTTAAATTGAAGTATTAGCATTGTGGTTCAAAGATGTAGCAAAATAAATCAATTAACATTCCGATATTTGAAGGTCTCAATATCAGGTGCAAATTTATAATTTTCAGGTATAACAATGATTAAGGCTGAATTATATAACGAGAAGGAGAGGAGCATGCTTGAAAGCTGTACATTATGCCCGCATGAATGCAGGGTTGACAGGTTGAGAAAGGATTCGGGAATCTGCAGAACTGATGCCGCGATAAATATAGCATCAATTTGTATCCACAGGGGAGAGGAGCCACCGATCAGCGGACCGGAAGGTATATGTAACATTTTTTTTACGGGTTGCAATCTTCATTGCATTTTTTGCCAGAATCATGAAATCAGCCAGCCGGGCAGAATTTCCATAAAAGGAATCATGGACCTCAATGCTGTTCTTGGAAGGATAGAGGAAATAATGAAAGGAGGTATCAGGGCTGTGGGATTTGTTTCACCCTCGCATGTAGTTCCACTGGTGAAGGTAATTATAGCAGGATTGCATTCACGTGGATTGAATCCTGTAACAGTGTATAACACAAATAGCTACGACAAGATCGAAACCATAAAAAGCCTGGATGGATTGATAGACATATATCTTCCTGATTATAAATACATTACCTCAGCAATAGCATCAGATTATTCAGGATCAGATGATTATCCTCAGATAGCATTAAAAGCTATAAAGGAAATGTACTATCAGAAAGGTTCAACTCTAGTTATCGATGACCAGGGCAGGGCTGAAAAGGGATTAATGATAAGGCACCTGGTATTGCCTGGTCATGCCGAAGAAAGTAAGAATGTTTTGAGATCAATTGCGGATGAGCTTTCTCCGGGAGTTCATCTTTCGCTGATGTCACAATATCATCCGACAAAATATGTAACTGAGCATCCTCTCCTAAACCGCTTGCTGTACAAAGAAGAATACCAGGAGGTTGTTGAAACAATGAATGCACTGGGTTTCAGAAACGGCTGGGTTCAGGATATGGAAAGCAATAATAGCTACAGTCCTGATTTCACTAAGGAGCACCCATTTGAATGATCCTAAACATGGTTATAAGGTTTGATTTTCCTGAATTTTTAAATTAGGGGGGACACTTTGCGGTTAAAGGATTTGCATTGTAAAACTTATTTCTATTTTTGTACATCAATTTTCCTCAGGTGGTCTATCTAATAAATAAGAGAAAAATAATAAATGATCCGGTATACGGATTTATCAGAATACCCGGTGAATTTATATTCGATCTGATTGAACATCCGTATTACCAGCGGCTGAGAAATATCAAGCAGCTTGGATTAACAAGTTTCGTTTATCCCGGTGCCAATCACAGCAGGTTTCAGCATGGATTGGGAGCTTTGAGCCTTATGGATATGGCTATCAGCACTTTACATGATAAAGGTATCAGTATTTCTCCTGAAGAGGAAGAAGCTACTTTTATTGCAATACTGCTTCATGATGCCGGACATGGACCGTTCTCACATGCCCTTGAAAATTCAATAATCAGTGGAATAACTCATGAAGATATTTCCCTTCTGTTGATGCAAAAGCTTAATGAAAAATTTAATGGGAGACTTGATCTGGCTATAGAAATATTCTCAGGTTTATATCATAAAAAATTCCTCCATGATCTTATTTCCGGCCAGATCGACATGGACAGGCTTGATTATCTCCGGCGGGATAGTTTTTTCACAGGAGTAATTGAAGGTTCAGTCGGATCAGAGCGAATTATAAGGATGCTGAATGTTGTGGATAACAGTCTTGTCATAGAAGAAAAAGGTATTTATTCCCTAGAGAAATTTCTTATTGCCCGCCGTCTGATGTATTGGCAGGTTTATATGCACAAAACCGTTTTGTCTTCTGAAAGCCTTCTTGTTAAAGTGCTAAGCCGGGCTAAAGAGCTTGCAAATGAGGGTATTGACATCTTTACTACTCCTGCACTCAGATTCTTCCTCTACAACAAAATTGGCCGGAAAGACTTAAAGGATGAGGGTGATTTCACCCCTGGGCTGATCGCTGATAATTTTACCAGACTCGATGATTCGGATATCCTCGTTTCTGCAAAATACTGGATTGACAGTTCGGATAATGTGCTGGCAGATCTTTCAGGCAGGTTATTAAGAAGAGATCTTCTGGCTATTGAGTTGCAAAACGTTCCTTATTCACAAAAAAGAGTAAATGAATTAAAGAAGCTTACAGGAGATTTGCTGGGAGTGGATCCTGGTCTTCAGGACTACTATGTTTTTACAAACAGTATCTCAAACATGACCTATGCCCCCGGGACTCCGGAGGTTAAAATATTACTTAAAAACGGGACAGTAGCAGATATTTCAACAGTTTCAGATATGTTTGATCCAAAATTATTGTCGGTTAAAACGACAAAATATTTTCTCTGCTATCCAAAAGAATGTCGATAATAAATAAATTATAATGGAATTTACTGCTGCAGCAATAGCTTCATTTTTAAAAGGTGAAATAGAAGGCAATCCTGAAGTAAAAGTTAATACGGTAGCCAAAATTGAAGAAGGCCATGAAGGAGCTCTATCCTTCCTTGCGAATCCCAAATACGAACATTATGTATACTCCACGAAATCATCAATAGTATTGGTTAACAAGACCTTTGTGCCATCTGAGAAAATTAATGCTACATTGATCAAAGTGGAAAATGCGTATGAATCATTTGCGTCTCTTCTCAGACTGGTTGATCAGGCAAGGCCTGGAAAGAAAGGCATTCATCCACAGGCAATTATCGAATCTACTGCAAAGATAGGTTCTGATGCGTATGTCGGACCATTTGTTTATATAGGAGAGAACTGCAACATTGGTGAAGGATGCTCGTTGTATCCCAATGTTTATATTGGTGATAATACACAGCTTGGCAATAACTGCACGCTTAATCCGGGTGTAACGATCTATCACGACTGTGTAATCGGGAATGGTTGTATCATACATGCCGGCTCTGTTATTGGAAGCGATGGGTTCGGGTTCGCACCCCAGTCTGAAAATGAATACATGAAAATACCACAGCTAGGAAATGTTGTACTGGAAGATAATGTTGAGATTGGAGCTAATGTAACCATTGATCGTGCAACAATGGGATCGACTGTAATCCGCAAAGGGGTTAAGCTTGACAACCTAATACAGATCGGACACAATGTGGAAGTTGGCGGCAATACTGTCATGGCAGCACAGACAGGCATTGCAGGATCAACAAAAGTCGGAAAAAATTGCATGTTTGGAGGTCAGGTTGGACTGGCAGGACATATAAAGATTGCTGATGGAACGAAAATCGGGGCACAGGCCGGAATACTCGGTGATGTCAAAGAAGAGAATACTGTGATTCTCGGATCACCTGCTATTGATTATAAACAATTTTTGAAATCTTCAGTGGTTTTCAGGAAGTTGCCTGAACTGAAATCGAAAGTTGATAAGATTGAAAAAGAGGTGGAAGTTCTGAAAAAGAAGTAGCTTTATATTCCGGTCGGGCATGAATATACTGCTGCTCCATGTTTTATAGCAATGTTTATTGGATTGTTCGAAATATTTTTGTTTGTTTTGCAACGTAAATTATTATAAATATCTGACATTAATGAGTGAGAAACAAAGGACGCTTGCAAAAGAAGTAAGTCTTTCCGGAAAAGGTTTGCATACAGGAATTCCTGTTACAATAACATTTAAACCGGCTCCGGTAAATCACGGCTACAAATTTTGCAGAGTTGACCTGGCGGGGAAACCAATTATTGATGCACTTGCAGAACATGTTACTGATACATCACGCGGAACAACGCTGGTGCAAAACAATGCTTCCGTCTCAACAATAGAACACGTACTTGCTGCATTTCATGGTTTGAGAGTTGATAACGTCCTGATAGAAATGGATGGACCAGAAGCTCCAATTATGGGAGGCGCTTCCTGGAAATTTGTCGAAGCAATCAAAAGTGCAGGTTTTGAAGAGCAGAAAGAAGACAGGAATTATTTTGTAGTTAAGCAGAAGATCACGTTTTCGGATGAAGAGCATGGAGTAGATCTTATTGTTTATCCCGATGACCATTTCAGCATAAATGTTCTTATTGATTATAATTCAAAGATACTGGGTAACCAGTATGCAATTCTTGATTCCATTGAGGATTTTGAAACGGAAATAAGCAAAAGCCGGACATTCGTCTTTTTTCATGAGCTTGAACCTCTTTTTAAGGCTGGACTAATTAAGGGCGGCGATCTCGACATAGCAATTGTCATCCTCGAGCGTGAGGTTGAACAAGAAGAAATTGACCGTATTGCAAAGCTGTTTAATCGTCCCGGTATCAGCACGCATAAAGCCGGTGTATTGAATAACACTGAGTTACGTTACCCGAATGAGCCTGCACGGCATAAGCTCCTCGATATTATGGGCGATCTTGCTCTTGTTGGTCATCCGATTAAAGGCAAAGTTGTTGCTACCAGGCCCGGACATGCCGCAAATACAAAGCTTGCAAGGCTTATTCGTCAGGAAATGAAAAAAGCCATTTCAAAACTTGATATTCCTTTATACGATCCTTCCCAGCCTCCCGTATTCAACGTGGAAGACATAAAGAAACGCCTGCCGCACAGATCACCTTTTTTACTGGTGGATAAGATCATCTCACTCGATGATACCTCAATAGTAGGAATCAAAAATGTGACCTTCAATGAAACATTCTTCCAGGGACATTTCCCGGATGAACCTATTATGCCGGGTGTATTACTTGTGGAAGCCCTTGCTCAGACCGGAGGTTTGCTTATTCTTAGCACCTTTGAAGATCCTGAAAAATATTCAACATATTTTCTTAAAATTGATAAGCTTAAGTTCAAACAGAAAGTTGTTCCCGGAGATACCGTAATACTGAAAATGGAACTGGTTGATGTGATCAGGAGAGGGATTGTAACCATGTTCGGACAGGCTTTTGTTGGAAACAAGCTTGTTCTGGAAGGTGAAATGACAGCTCAGGTCGTAAAAAATAAATAATACCTTAATGATCTCAAAATTAGCTTTTGTCCATCCTGATGCAATAATTGGTGAAAATGTTATAATAGAACCCTTTGCCTATATTGCAGGAAATGTTGTCATCGGTGATGGTACATGGATCGGTCCTAATTCAGTTGTAATGGATGGTGCCAGGATAGGGAAGGAATGCAAAATATTTCCTTCGGCTGTTGTATCAGGCATCCCTCAGGATCTTAAGTTTAATGGAGAAGAAACAACTGCGGAAATTGGAAACAGGACGACTATCCGTGAAGGAGTGACGGTAAACAGGGGAACTGCAGCGTCCGGGAGAACAGTTATTGGCGATAATTGCCTTCTGATGGCTTACTGTCACGTCGGTCATGATTGCAACATTGGAAATAACTGCATCATTGGAAATACAACAGGTCTGGCAGGAGAGGTAGTTGTTCATGACTGGGCAATCCTGAGTGGCGGCACACTTGTTCACCAGTTTACACATATTGGTGCCCATGTTATTATCGGTGGAGGTTCAAAGGTAAGGATTGATGTACCACCGTTTATCAAAGCTGACCGCGATCCATTGTCGTACCTTGGATTAAACACTGTAGGACTTACAAGAAGAGGCTTTGTAAAAGAACGAATTGATGAAATTCATAATATATACCGTGCTATATATCAAGCGGGTATGAATACCTCCAGGGGACTTGAATATGTAGAGAAAGAGTTCAGGTCATCACCTGACCGGGATTATATTCTTGACTTTATAAGAAAATCGGAGAGAGGTATAATCAGGGCCCGGTAGATTAATTAGAATTGAACATTCGAACATTCGAATTAAGAATTAAGAACTTCGCTATTCTGATTTCGTTTTTTCTTCATTCGTTTGTTCGATTTATTTTTGAGAGCCCCATCCCTGTGCAGTAAGCTTTACCTCGGAACCATCATCCCCTGCAATAAAGCATCCCGAATCTTCAGATGTCATGTGACCAATAACTTTTACGGAACCAATCAGCTTGATTTTTTCAAATGAATCGAGCGCAACCGTAAAAAGCAATTCATAATCCTCCCCGCCATTGAGCGCGGGAATCATTGGATCAACATTGAATTCTTCAGCAAGCCTTGAGGTTTCATAATCAATAGGTACTTTACTGTAGAATATCCTGCATCCCGTGTTTGACGATTTACATAAACTAAGAAGATCGGAAGACAGGCCATCAGTAACATCAATCATTGAAGTTGGAATAATTCCTGAACTTGCCAGTTCTGTTAATACTTTAACAGGAAACTCAGGCTTCAACTGTCTTCCTATGGCATAATCATAACCTGTGAGGTCAGGTTGTGTGACTTTTTCTTTTTCAAACAATATCCGTTCCCTTTCCAGGAGCTGAAGGCCCATAAAAGATGCGCCAAAGTTGCCTGTTACACATATAAGATCATTTGCCCTGGCACCATCTCTCCTGATCAGCCTGTCCTTATCAACCGAACCCGCTGCAGTTACTCCTATTGTCAATCCGGTCAGCGAGCTGGATGTATCCCCGCCTGCCAGATCCACCTTGTAGTTTTCACACGCAATATGAATGCCTTCATAAATCTCTTCAATCTGCTCCACAGAAAACCTTGAGCTTATTCCAAGAGAAATGAAAATTTGTCCGGGAGTACCATTCATAGCATAAATATCTGATATAGCTCTTATAACTGCTTTGTAGCCAAGATGTTTAAGCGGCGTATATACCAGGTTGAAATGAATACCCTCCAGAAGGAGATCAGTTGATATCAGGGTAAGATTCTTTCCTGAATCAATGACGGCAGCATCATCACCTATCCCCGTTATGGTTGTGCTGTTTTTGTGCGCAGCTTTTTTTGCAAGCAGATTAATAAGGCCGAATTTGCCTAATTCACTTATAGGAGTCTTTTTATTCTCACTTTCCATTAAAAATCTGTTTTTAATTTCTTTTACAACAGAGTCTCTCAGTCTCTCAGTCTCTTAGTCTCTTTGTCTCTTCGTCCCTTCGTCTATTCGTCCCTCCGTCCCTTCATCTCTTCGTTCCTTCGTCTATTCGTCCCTCCGTCCCTTCGTCCCTCCGTCCCTTCGTCCCTCCGTCTCTTCGTTCCTTCGTCCCTTCGTCCCTCCGTCCCTTCATCTCTTCGTCCCTCCGTCCCTTCATCTCTTCATCTCTTCGTCCCTCCGTCTCTTCGTTCCTTCGTCCCTTCGTCCCTCCGTCCCTTCATCCCTTCGTCCCTTTGACTCGTCCTCCTCATTCTTACGAACTTACAATATCTCTTCCAAACGGACTCAAAGCAATTGCGGTTAGCTTGAAATGCTGTAGTCCGAAGGGAATACCTATTATTGTTATACACAAAATCAGTCCGAATATTGCATGTGTGACAGCAATCCACAATCCTCCTGTCAGAAGCCACAATACATTCATTAAAATATAAAGGCATCCGGATGATCGTGAATGCATCTTTGTTTCTCTTCCGAAAGGCCAGAGTGCGAGGGAAGCCATTTTCAGAGTTTGGATGCCAAAAGGAATACCTATAATTGTGATCACAAGCACCAGGCTTCCGATAAAATACTGTACAGCTATTATAATACCTCCAAAAATCAGCCAGATAAGATTTCCCAGTATATTCATTCTTTGACTTTTATTCCAGGACAACTGATTTGTCCTTCGGATATTTAACTGAATAGGTGAGCACAACCTGCTTTGTTTCCTGGGGCTTTAATTCGAGATCCCATTTGATTTCTCCCGTCTGGATATTGTGCCTGCCTCCCGATAATTCAACCGGATCGACTGATATACCGCTGTTTGAAGATACGGGTATCTGATCATCAAGCGTGATTTTAACAGGAGCAGTTTTATTATTCCTTATTGTAGTGAGAAAAGAAAAGGTTTCGGTTTTATTTGTTCCTATTACTTTTTTGCTTGTGAAATCGGTTCGTTTCTCCCTTTTTACGAGGATGCTGTTATCATTTCCCAGGGAAAGCAGGAGAGTATCGGTAAGCTGATTGACATTCAGGTTTGATTTGCTTACAAAAGAGTTTTCAAAATAAAGGGTTGCCTCGCCATTCTGCAGGCTTAGTTTCGACCAGTCGGCAACATTTGCTGTGAGATATGCCAGAGTTGATAATTTGGGAAGCGTAACATATTTATAATCTGCGGGTGCTGTGAGACGCTGAATTTCTATTGTCTGAATTTTTCCATCTGAAGGGATAGTATTTGGAATATTTACGTCAAAAGTGATTGTTGTTGTTCCGATCTGTTTTTCAACCATAACCGGAACGGCTTCTTCCTGAAAAAATTCTTCGGCTTTCTTTTCCTTTGATGCATCCATGCTTTCTGCCCTCATTGGTGCATTATTAATTGAGACACCCGCAACTCTTCCTGAAAGTGCCCTGAGTACCGGGGTATAATAATCAATGAACCATGGGTATAATACAGGTATATTGCCAGATATCCAGGGTGTTGCGTTTGAAAAACTTAGCCTTACATCTTTCCATGCAACTCCTGAGTTCTGATATACATTTGCCTTATAGAAAATTGTAACAGGATTTTTAATATCCTGTACCCTTATATCGTATGAAGGGTACCATCCCGCATTACCTGCGACATAACTGAATAATAATTTTCCAGTAAGTTGTTTATCTGAACTAACGGTAACCGATATTTCACCTGAGGGCAATTGTTGCCTGCTCATCTTGTTATTTACCTGCTGCTGAAGAGCTTCTATCTGCTTTTCATATTCTTTGATCAGCCTTGTCTTCTTCAGTGTTGTCATTGTGACCTGATCCATATTTGCAGTATACAAGTCAATAATGCTTCTGATTTGTTCCGGGGTGAGTGTTGTTTCCTTCACAAGAATAGCCCTGTTTGCAACAAGAAATGCCTCTTTTTCCTTCAGAATGCTTATTGCAGCCTTCTCATCTTCTACTTTTATCTGGAGAGCTTCTATCTGGCTTCTTATATTTTTTAATTCAGGGGCATCTTCAAGATTCTCAAGATAATTATTCTGATGGTTGACTGAAAGGATAGTGAACTCTCCGAATCCTTTTACCTGAACGCTCTGCGCATCAATATAAGGTGAGAGTTCAGAGAGCTTAAGTATGGTTTTACCAGCTGGAAGCGATATTTGTGCCTCATGTTCTATCTGAGCCCTGTCGGGAAAAACAGTTATATGATTTATTTCGGCTTTTATATCTCTGGATACCTGAGCATTGGAATATGCTGCATATGATAAAATCAATCCTGATATAATTAGAAGCTTTTTCATAATTAAGTTTTAATATGGCTTGTCTAAGTTAATATTTTTTTGATTCCCGGGATTTAAGCCCGGTAAAGGGTCACTAAAACATATTCTGGCTTTAATATATGTTAAATATTGGTTTTTCCGTGAATGAACCATATTATAAGGTACCTTTGAATAAATTTATTTATCATATGAATGTATTAAGAATAGGGAATCTTGAAATAGTAGTTCCTATTATCCAGGGTGGTATGGGTGTAGGTATTTCTTTGTCGGGACTTGCTTCTGCAGTTGCCAATGAAGGCGGTGCAGGCGTCATTTCAAGCGCAGGCCTCGGCTTGTTGTACAAAGAATTTTCAAAAGATTTCCTCGAAGCCAGCATCTACGGACTAAAAGAAGAGATCAGGAAAGCACGGGAAAAAACACTCGGAGTTATTGGGGTGAATGTCATGGTTGCTATGACAAATTTCACAGATATGATCAAAACGGCCATTGCTGAAAAGGTTGATCTCATTACAGCAGGGGCAGGACTTCCTCTCGATTTGCCTTCATTCCTGAAAAAAGACAGTATTACCAAGTTGGTTCCGATAGTATCTTCCGCAAGAGCTACCAGAATTATCTGTGAAAAATGGAAAGCCAATTATGATTACCTCCCGGATGCTGTTATTGTAGAGGGACCCAAAGCAGGAGGACACCTTGGTTTTAAGGAGGAGCAGATAACTGATAATGATTATTCTCTTGAAACGCTTGTTCCGGAAATTGTCAGGGAACTTAAAACATTTGAAGATAAATACGATATAAAAATTCCGCTTATTGCAGCAGGAGGCATTTATACTGGTGAAGATATACGGAAAATAATTGAGCTGGGCGCTTCAGGTGTTCAGATGGGAACCAGATTTGTAACTACTGATGAATGTGATGCTTCAGCAGCGTTTAAGCAGGCTTATATAGATGCTGAGAGTAAAGATATTGAAATTATCAGAAGCCCTGTTGGTATGCCGGGTCGTGCAATTCTCAGCAATTTCATCACCAAGGTGCGTGAGGGTAAAAAGCAGCCCAAAAAATGCTCTTTCAAGTGTATCAAAACATGTGATATATCGAAGAGCCCTTACTGTATAATCGTTGCACTGATCAATGCACTCAAGGGTAATTTTGAAAATGGTTATGCTTTTGCAGGCGCAAATGCTTTCCGAGCGACAAAAATCTATTCGGTAAAAGAGACCTTTCAATCTCTAATTAAGGAATATAAAGAGAGCAAGAAAGAAATACTGTCAATAAAATAGAAGACAGGGTTTAAAATAGTCTTATTCGTTTCCCTTCTCTGTTAATTCAAGATATCCTAGCGTTCCCGGAATATTCATTGCCTCCGCTTTATTTGCCATGGGGCATCCCGGAACCGGACAATTGATTATTTTATGCTCCTTATTATCAGCAGGTTCCCATCCCATTGTCAAAAAAAGTACAAAAAATCCTATTACATAAGCAGGAGCTATATGCCATCCATTCTTAACCCATTTGACAACATCACGATCGTCCGGAAATTTGTTTGTAATTGCAACTCCGGCAGAAGAACCGAACCAAACCATTGACCCGCCAAAACCTACTGTATATGCCAGCATACCCCAGTCAAAATGTCCCTGATCGAGAGCTAACTTGGTAAGCGGAATGTTGTCAAATACGGCTGAGAGAAAACCCAGTGCAAATGCAGTTACCCATGAAGCATTCGGAAGCTCTTCAACTGGCATCATAGAGGCAGACATGACGAGACAGAGAAGGAATATTGTTCCTTTAATGGCTCCGGAAATTTCCTTCCAGGGCACTGGCCGGATTAATGCTCCGATAATTATGGCAATCCATACTCCCAATGCAGGCATATCATAAACAATATTCGATATTATTGCACCTGCAAGGATAAGACCTACATTGAAGATTTTCCACCAGTCAATTTTTACATTAACATTTTCATCAGCCTGGATCCTCTGGTATTTATCCTGCTGATGTGAAGCAAACCAGGCAAAAAACAGGAATGCTGATATGGCAGCAACGTATGCATGTAAAACGTTAAATGCGCTTACTCCGTCAATCCACATCATTGTAGTGGTTGTATCTCCAACCACACTTCCGCTTCCCCCTGCGTTGCTTGCTGCTACAATTGCAGCGATGTAGCCTATAAAAACTCTCTTTTTAAAAACTACCAGCGCAATTGTACCACCAATCAGGGCAGCGGCTATGTTGTCGAGGAAAGCAGACATAATAAATACAAAGATCAGAAGCATAAACGGGCCTTTCCAGTCATCAGGCAGGTATCTTGGGAGCACCTCAGGCACCCCTGATTCCTCAAATATTTTTGAAAGAATTGCAAATCCAAGTAATAATCCCAGAAGATTAAGGAGTATTCCCCATTCTCCCTGTCTCATATGCTTATCAATGAACTGTTCAGCAAAAGGAGCATCACCAAAGAGATGCTCAAAAAGATGAAATCCCGGATCAAATGCGAGTTTGAATGAGAGAAGAACTGTCAATCCTGTCAATGCTACCCAAAATGTCTGTTTATGAAAAAGAGCTACTCCAAGAAGGATCAATCCAAAAATAATGAATTCAACTCTCACAGGTCCCAATGAAGGAACTCTTCCTTCTGCTGCAAAAAGCGATAATGGTGTAAGCATGAGAATGGCAAATACGATTAGTTTCCTGCTGTTGGAGAGTACTAGCGATTTAAAAAAATTCTTCATAAATATCAGGTATGTGGTATTAGAATTAAACAAGCGGCCAAATTTATAATTTTTTTTGATTATAACATTCACACAATAAAATCAAGATTACCATATTGTCACTTTTATGCATGTATTCTGTCATGAATGGTGGAATTTTTATATTTTTGCATGTTTATTTAGATTAAATATAATTAACGAGTTGAATTATCAATAGAAGGCATGATTATTGAATATTAAATTCTTATAGTTCTTTGCAATACGTCCTAATAGAAAAACCTCTGGTAACATTTGATTTTCAAGTGTTTTAAAAACATCGGGTAACTCAACAGATAACCTCGGGAGCTATTAAGACTTTCCACTTCTCAGATAATAACAATTACCCAATCGAGGTTGTTTGATGAAAGTGGATTCAGAGAGAAAGAAATTAAAAAAATGGAAACAGATCAGGATAAAATACTAAGTGAAGTCACTACAGGCGAGTACAAATACGGATTCTATTCAGACATTGAAATGGAGAAAATCCCAAAGGGGCTCAGTGAGGATGTTGTAAGGATTATCTCAAAAAAGAAGAATGAACCGGACTGGCTGCTCGAGTTCCGCCTGAAGTCATACAAACATTGGCTGACAATGAAGATGCCAACATGGCCGCATCTTAAAATTCCCCCTATCGACTACCAGGAGATTATTTTCTATGCTGCGCCAAAAGAAAGACCAAAACTCAACAGCATTGATGATATTGATCCTGAACTGAAAAGGACATTTGACAGGCTCGGAATCCCACTTGATGAACAGAAACATCTTGCAGGAGTAGCCGTAGATGCTGTAATTGACAGTGTATCAGTTAAAACCACATTCAGGGAAACTCTGGCAGAAATGGGTATTATATTCTGTTCATTCAGTGATGCAGTGAAAGAATATCCTGACCTGGTAAAAAGATATATGGGCTCAGTTGTGCCTTATACCGATAATTTTTTTGCTACACTTAACTCCGCGGTTTTCAGCGACGGGTCATTCTGTTATATTCCTAAAGGCATAAGGTGCCCCATGGAGCTTTCAACTTATTTCCGTATCAATTCTGCCAATACCGGCCAGTTTGAGCGTACTCTTCTTATTGCTGACGAAGAAAGTTATGTCAGCTATCTCGAGGGCTGCACTGCTCCGGCAAGAGATGAAAATCAGCTTCACGCAGCAATTGTGGAGATAGTTGCAGAAAAAAATGCTGAAGTGAAATATTCAACGGTCCAGAACTGGTATCCCGGAAACAAGGAAGGAGTTGGGGGAGTTCTTAATTTCGTGACAAAGAGGGGAATGTGCAAAGGTGATAACTCAAAGATATCGTGGACACAGATTGAAACCGGATCAGCCATAACATGGAAATATCCATCATGTATCCTCAGGGGCGATAATTCAACCGGAGAATTCTATTCCGTAGCTGTTACAAATAATCATCAGCAGGCAGATACGGGAACTAAAATGACCCATATTGGGAAAAATACCAAAAGTACAATAGTTTCAAAAGGAATCTCGGCCGGCAAAGGTCAGAACAGTTACAGAGGACTCGTAAAGGTTCTAAAGAATGCCTCGAATGCACGTAATTATTCACAATGTGATTCATTATTACTTGGGGATAAGTGCGGGGCACATACCTTTCCTTACCTCGAAGTAGATAACCAGACAGCTATAGTTGAGCATGAGGCAACAACCTCAAAAATCGGAGAAGATCAGATCTTTTACTGCAATCAGAGAGGTATTTCAACCGAAGATGCAATAGGCCTTATAGTGAATGGATATGCACGCGAGGTTATTAATAAGCTGCCAATGGAATTTGCAGTGGAAGCCCAGAAGCTTCTCCAGATAAGTCTCGAGGGAAGTGTAGGATAGAAAACAATCATTAACAATTATAAATTATTATGCTGACTATAAGCAATTTGATAGCTGCAATTGATGGAAAGAATATTTTAAAAGGAGTAACTCTTCATGTAAAACCCGGTGAGATACATGCCATAATGGGTCCCAACGGATCAGGAAAGAGTACACTCGCTGCAGTATTGGCAGGACGCGATTTTGTTGAAGTTACAAGTGGTACAGTTACATATATGGGGAAAGATCTCCTTGAGATGGCTCCTGAGGACCGTGCCAAGGAAGGAATTTTTCTGGGATTTCAGTATCCTATTGAAATACCCGGAGTAAGCATGGTTAATTTTATGAAAACAGCTGTCAATGAGCATCGTAAACACAAAGGTCTGGGTCCGCTTTCGGCATCGGATTTTCTGAAAATGATGCGTGAAAAGAAGGAACTGGTTGAAATTGATTCCAAGCTTGCGAACAGATCGGTAAATGAAGGTTTCTCGGGCGGGGAAAAGAAGAAGAATGAGATATTTCAGATGGCTATGCTTGAACCAAAGCTGGCAATACTTGATGAAACAGATTCAGGCCTGGATATTGATGCCCTCCGGATTGTTGCAAATGGAGTCAATAAGCTCAAACGTCCGGATAATTCTTTTATAGTTATAACACATTATCAGAGACTGCTCGATTTTATTATCCCTGATGTTGTGCATGTGTTATATGATGGCAGGATAGTAAAGTCAGCCGGTAAGGAACTAGCTCTTGAGCTTGAAGAAAAAGGATATGACTGGATCAAAAAAGAGGTGGAAAACAATATAACTGCATGAATGTAAAAACTGAAATATCAGACAGGTATCTGAAACTCTATGAAGATAATATCGAAAAGATAGCCGGTACTTCTTCTTCATATATTAATTCCTTCAGGCAAAAGGCATTTGAGAAATTCAGTGAACTCGGAATACCGACAAAGAAGAATGAAGCATACAAATACACCAATCTGAATATCTTCTTTGATCACGATTACAAAAGCTATTTCATTCCGGTGGAATCTGATTTCATTAAAGCTGAGGAATTCCGTTGCGATGTGACAGAACTAGATACATATGGCATTGTACTCCTCAATGGATTTTACCCGACAATAAATGAAAAACTCCGGCAACTCCCAAATGGAATATGGGTTGGAAGCCTGAATGAAGCAGCCATAAGATTCCCTGAACAGATTGAAAAACATTACGGAAAATATGCAATCAATGATAATGACGGTCTTATATCGCTAAATACTGCGATGGCTTCGGATGGCGTATTTATATATGTGCCGGATGGTGTCACCCTTACAAAGCCAGTGCAGATCGTTAACCTTGTACAATCTGACGAGGACATCTTCAACCAGCACAGAAATCTCATCATTGTCGGAAAAAGTGCAAACATTACCATTATGATCTGTGATCATACTCTTTCCCCGCAAAGATTCCTGACTAATGCTGTAACTGAGGTTCATGTAGGTGAAAATGCACACTTTGATATTATAAGGGTCCAGAATGAACATAATAACGCGGGAAAGGTCACTCATACCTTTATCCACCAGGAACGAAATAGTGTGGCTTCCTCAAACAATATGTCATTGCATGGCGGGCTCATACGCAACAGCACTTATCATTACCTCGGGGGAGAAGGAGCAGAAAGCCATTCATTCGGATTGTTCCTGGCAGATAAATTCCAGCATATCGATAATTTTGTAAATGTCGATCATGCTTATCCGCATTGTACGAGCAATCAACTGTTTAAAGGTGTTCTCGATGATATGTCAACCGGTGCATTCAATGGCCGCATTCTTGTTCAGCCTGATGCACAGGGAACACTTGCTTACCAGAAGAACAATAATATTCTTCTGACCGACGATGCAAAGATGGATTCAAAGCCTCAGCTTGAGATCTATGCTGATGATGTAAAATGCAGCCATGGAGCTACGGTTGGGCAGCTTGATGGTGATGCACTTTTCTACCTGCAGTCACGAGGAATTGAGAAAAGGGAAGCAAGGCTTATGCTGATGTTCGGATTTGCGCACGAAGTAATTCAGAATATCAAAATAGAAGCTTTGCGTGAAAGAATGGATAATCTGGTGATGCAACGTCTGAAAGGTGAACTTTCGCGCTGTGCCAGTTGTGTGGTTAAGTGCGGTTAATCTTAAAAAAGTGAAAAACATAGATGAAATAAGATCTGATTTTCCGATTTTAAAAAGGAAGATATATAATAAACCCCTGGTATATCTCGACAATGGGGCAACTACACAGAAACCAAGATGCGTAATTGATGCATTGAATGATGTGTACGAATCATATAATGGTAATATACACAGGGGTATACATTATTTAAGTGATATGTCTTCCGAGGCTTATGAGAAAGCGCGTGAAGATGTAAGGTCTTTCATTAATGCCGCAAAAAAGGAAGAAATAATTTTCACTTCCGGTACAACAGGCTCAATAAACGGAGTTGCCTTCTCTTTTGGAGAACGCTATATAAATAAAGGTGATGAGATAATTATAAGCCATCTTGAGCACCATGCCAACATAGTTCCCTGGCAGCTGATGTGCCAGCGGAAAGGCGCTGTTTTGCGGATTATTCCCATTAATGATGCAGGTGAAATTTTAATCGATGAATATTTAAAGCTTCTTTCACCAAAAACAAAGCTTGTTGCAGTCTCGCAGGCTTCAAATGCTCTTGGAACGATTCTTCCCATTGAAAAAATAATTGCCGGTGCTCATTCCATGAATATTCCTGTACTCATTGACGGAGCTCAGGGAATACAGCACGGCTTCACTGATGTTCAGTCACTTGATTGCGACTTTTATGTTTTCTCAGGTCATAAAATATATGGTCCTACCGGCATTGGTGTACTCTATGGCAAAGAAAAATGGCTTATGGAATTACCTCCTTTTGCAGGAGGAGGAGACATGGTTGACAAAGTGACATTTGAAAAAACCACATTTAATGAACTTCCGTTCAGGTTTGAAGCCGGAACTACAAACTATACCGCTGCCATCGGACTGTCAGTAGCACTGGATTATGTTACCGGCATAGGACGTAACGAGATAGCAGCCAGGGAAAAAGATCTGCTGGATTATGCCACACAAAGACTTTCTGATATAAAGGGATTGAAAATTTACGGTACTTCAGGTAGAAAAATCTCAACAATATCATTTCTGTTAAATGGAATTCACCAGTATGATACCGGTATGATTCTTGATAAAATGGGAATTGCAGTACGAACCGGAACACATTGTGCACAGCCGCTTATGGCATTTTATGGAATCGATGGAACAGTCCGCGCATCACTATGCTTCTATAACACAAAAGATGAGATTGATGAACTATGTTCGGGAATTGAGAAGGTTCAAAGTATGTTTTTATAATAAATAAATGAATATCAACGAGATACAGGACAATATAGTAGAGGAGTTTTCAACAGTTGAAGATTGGATGGATAAGTATAACCTTCTTATAGATCTTGGTAAGGATCTTCCTGTTGTGGATCCCAAATTTAAGGTAAAAGACTTTCTTATCGAAGGATGTCAGTCGAAAGTATGGCTTCATCCCGAATATGATGGGAATGTTATTAAGTTTACAGCAGACAGCGATGCAATAATCACAAGAGGGATAGTATCCCTGCTGATCAAAGTGCTGTCGGACAGGGAACCTGAGGAAATACTTGCAGCTGATCTTTATTTTATCGATAAAATCGGACTGAGGCAAAATCTTTCTCCCACACGTTCCAATGGACTCCTTTCAATGATCCGTCAGATGAAACTTTATGCAATGGCATATAACGCTATTAAAAAACAATGAGATATGGATCCAACTGAACAGCTTGAGATAGAAACCAGGATTGGAGATGTTCTCAAGAGCATTTACGATCCGGAGATCCCGGTCAATATTTATGATCTGGGACTTATTTATGACATCAATATCGACGAAGATCATATAGCACATATAACCATGACCCTTACAGCACCTAACTGCCCCATGGCTGATGAGCTGCTTGAGGAAGTCAAATACAAGGTTGGCGGAACCAGGGGTGTAAAGGACTGTGATCTTAAGCTTACATTTACCCCGCCATGGGACAAGAATATGCTAAGCGAAGAGGCAAAACTGGAATTGGGATTCCTCTGATACATTGATTGAATGAAGGTTCCTGATAGTAAATCCATTTCGGCACTGATCAGGGAGAAAGCCCGTGAATCAGGGTTTGATCTCTGTGGTATAGCCCCGTCCGGGGTTCTTAGCGAGAATGGAACTGTTCTGGCTGAATGGTGTAAATCAGACATGAATGCTGATATGACCTACCTTTCGAATGATATTTCAAAAAGGATTGATCCCGGGCTGCTACTTCCCGGAGCCAGGTCAGTCATCGTTACAGGACTGAATTATTACACTGAACGAAAGCAGGGTGGAAATGGGATCCCGGTAATTTCAAGATATGCCTATGGGGTTGATTATCATTCTATTATCCCGGCTAAACTTAACAGGATAGTTGATTGTATAAAAGATATTTATCCTGAATCAAACAGCAGGGCATATGTTGATTCCGCTCCATTACTTGAAAAACCATGGGCATCCAGGGCAGGACTTGGATGGCAGGGCCGGCATTCCATATTAATCAATAAGAAGATTGGCTCATTTTTCTTTCTCGGTACGATAGTTACCGATCTTGAACTTGAGTATGATAATCCATCAATGGAAGATCATTGCGGCAACTGCAGATTATGTATTGAATCCTGCCCTACAGCAGCTATAAATGAAAACCGGACAATAGATGCCCGCCGTTGTATTGCGTACCAGACGATTGAAAACAAAATGCCCGTCAATGATGAAATCAACGGAAAATTAAACGGGATGATTTTCGGTTGCGACATTTGCCAGGAAGCATGTCCATGGAATAATATTTCGAAACCGCATAAAACTCCTGAATTTGAAATTTCTCCTGAGCTTTCGCTATTGACAGCTGATGAATGGAAAAATCTCTCGAAAGATCAATTCAAAAAGCTTTTTAAAAGATCTGCAATAGGAAGAAAGAAATATGAAACCTTTCTTAAGAATGTAACAATTGTTACAAAATGATAATTACTTATCTGAAATCATAGTTACCATTACTTCCCTTTTTTCCCTCGGACCATCAAACTCACAAAAGAAGATATTCTGCCATGTTGACAGACCGGGCTTATTATCAATTATCGGTATCGTCTGACTGGCTCCTATCAGTCCTGATTTAAGATGTGAATCACCGTTATCGTCCTGATGATCATGTTGCCAGATACCGTGAGGAACAAGCTTCTGGAGCAGATTAACAACATCATTCTGAACAGATTCATCCCAGTTTTCCTGTATCATTATTGCACATGTAGACCCTCTGGCGAAAACCGAGGCTATTCCGGTGGAGATATTGCTTGCTTTAATAAGGTCTGTTACCAGGCCGGTAATATCATACAAGCCATTTTTTTTGTCGGTATTGAGCGTGATTATCTTTTGCATGGTTTCATAAATTTTCACGAATACAAAGTTAATACATCAATATGTTTTTACCTTGGGATAAATATTTCGTCTTTAAATAAAGCAACCATATTGATTGATTTAAAATTAATAGAAGAATGCTTCTATGGCCTGTCAGAGCCGATTATTTTCTTTCACAGAATTATGAAATGTGGGCCCAATCCAAAGTCCCTAATATCTGGGCCTGGATAGTATCAGGAGTATTTCTGCTTTTTGTTCTGACTGGGATTACGATCACGATAATTAAAAAGGCTGAGTAAATATTACTCAGCCCATTAATCCAATAAACCTAACAAATCAAACTAATCGTTAAAACCTCATCTGACATAATCCTTCAAAATCAGCATAAGTTTCTGGCGTGTAAAGAAAATCCTGCTTTTAACCGTCCCGATTTTCAGCCCGAGCTCTTCAGCAATTTCTTTATATTTATAACCAGCAACATGCATCCTGAATGGAACACGGAAATCATCACTCAATGAGTCAATAGCCTTTTCAATTTCACCCTCCGAATAATTCGATTCAGGTGAAATGAAACCTTTATCACCTGGCTGATTTATATAATAAAGGTCCTGTGTCCCATCTATTATTGTATTTTCCTTGACATTACGCCTGTAATTATTAATAAAGGTATTCTTCATGATTGTAAATACCCAGGCTTTGAGATTTGTGTAATCAACAAATTTATCCTTGTAAGTTATTGCTTTTAAATATGTGTCCTGAACAAGGTCCAGTGCTGTGTCCCGATCAGATGTCAGGCTCATCGCAAAACGATGAAGATTTGTCTTCATGTCGATAAGATTCTTATTAAATTCTATTGATGTCATAGTCCTTGAATATTTAATTGTTGAAGCAAATATATACAGATAAATAAAGATATCCAAATCTTAATATCTTTTTATATTTTTTTTCGCCCTTCTTTATAATTAATTTCATATTGCAAATTTAAGCCTATACAATGAGAAGCGAATTAAGAATACATTAAGATTCTAAACTCATTCTAAATTAGAAATTAAGTATTTTTAATCTTCCCGTCGGGTTCATTTGTTCAACTTTAGTACTTTTGACAAAAAATCAGATTATGGATTTTAATATCAGACTTCGTAACGGAAAGATATTGAGTGGTATAATTAAAAGTTCCGGTGAGGATCTTAAAGCTGTGGTTATTCTAGTGCATGGATTGGGAGAACATATTCAGAGGTATAACTCATGGGCTGATTTATTCAAATCAGAAAATATAGGATTTGCCGGAGTCGATCTGCCGGGTCATGGCAGATCTGAAGGAAAAAGAGGCCATATAAGTCCTTACTCCATTACATCTGAAATGCTTGATATCCTTATAAAGAGCTGTAATAAGACATTTCCTGGTACACCTGTCTATTTATACGGTCATAGCCTCGGTGGAACTATTGTTCTTGATTATCTGTTAAAAAAATCACCCAGGGTAAGGGGGGCAATAGTTACCTCCCCATTATTGCGTTTGGGTTTTGAACCTTCAAAAAGCAAGTTACAGCTTGCATCTGTGATGAAATATCTGATTCCGGCCCTTGTTCAGCCATCAGGATTGATACAGGATCATCTTTCCCATGACAAAAAAGTTGTGGAAAATTATAAGAATGACCCCCTTGTGCATGGCAGCATATCAGTAAGCCTGTTTCACGGGATGATGAGTTCAGCCAGATATTGTCTTGAGCATGCTTCAGAGCTTAAGGTCCCTGCTCTGCTGATCCATGGAGGTGATGATCTGATCTGCTCACCTGAAGGAAGCAGGGAATTTGCATCAAAATCACAGAAAGTAAATTTTAGAATCTGGGACGGAGGATATCACGAATTACATAATGAATCTTTCAGAGAAGAGGTCTTCAGATATATAGTGAGCTGGATCAAAAGCTGATTAAAATTGTTTTAACTCTTGATCAGATGCACCTGAATAAGTTCATTCCGGGCGTTAATTGATAAAATTATGGAATTCAGAACCAGAGTAATTATAAAGCCTTCCCAATTTAAAATCTCATACAGGGATCCTGTAATGTTCATAGGATCGTGCTTTGCGTCAGAAATTGGTTCACAGATGGAAATAGGGAAAATGCCTGTTATGATTAATCCTGCAGGAACTGTATTTAATCCTGTTTCTGTCTGCAATACACTCGATTTGATTACATCAGACAGGGAAATTTCATTGGATGATCTGTATAATTATGAGGGAACATGGCTTAGCTTTAATCATTACACTGATTTTTCAGGCAGAGATTCTTCAAGGGTTCTTGAAAATATTAACAGAAAATCAAGGGAAGCCCTGAATTTCTTGAAAAAGGCACAGTTTCTTTTTATCACATTTGGAACCGCGAGGGTTTACCGTTGGAAGAAAACCGGAACAATAGTATCGAACTGCCATAAGATTCCTTCTGCAAATTTTGACAATGAGTTGCTCAATGTTGATAAAATTGTTTCATTATGGTCTGAGCAGCTTGACAAAATACATTCTCTTTTTCCTCAGCTGAAAATAATTTTTACTGTCAGTCCGGTGCGACATTGGAAAGATGGTTCGTACGGGAATCAGGTAAGTAAATCAGTGTTGTTCCTGTCCATCGACAAGCTGCTTCAGCACAGTATTACTCCTCAATATTTTCCTGCATATGAATTAGTCCTGGATGAGCTGCGTGATTACAGATTCTACGATGATGACATGCTTCATCCGTCCGGCGCTGCGATAAGTTATATCTGGGAAGTTTTTTCAGGCTGTTACCTTGAGAAAAGCACAATTGACACCTGGAATGAAGTTACTAAGATCAGTAAGGCACGAAATCACAGAATTAGTACTGATTATGAGTCTGACATAAAGAAATTTGCAGAACGGATGCTCTATCAGATATCTTTAATTGAAAACAAAAATTCTGAAATAAATCTGTCCGCAGAACGTGAGTATTTTAGTGGTCTTCTCAAGCAGGACGCTTGATTTGTTTGCTTATTATTGAACAATTGCTGTTATTTTTCTGTTTTGCCTGGATAAAAAATATTAGATGAGGCGATTTCTTACCATTATATTTTTCCTGGCAATACCAGTCATAAATTCTGCAGCTCAGCAGAATTCAGGAGTAATCAAAGGAAGGGTTTATAATTCAAAAACAAATGAGGGAGTTCCTTTTGCAAGTATTGTTGTATGGGGCACAACCACAGGTGCAATGACAGATTTTGAAGGTAATTTTTTATTTACCGGACTTAAACCTGGCTTTGCAGAGCTGCGGGTTACCTCAATCGGGTTTAAACCATATATATCGGGAGCAGTTATGGTAACAAACAGCAACCAGGTTAATCTTGAAATACCACTCGAAGAAGCTGAGATCGATATCGGAGAGGTTGTTATTAAAGCATCTCCTTTCCGAAAAAAAATAGAGACCCCCATTTCAGTAAGAATTATAGGTATTGATGAAATTGAAAAAAATCCCGGCGGAAACCGTGATATCTCGAAGGTTATTCAATCCTTTCCGGGAGTGGCATCAACTCCCGCGTTCAGAAATGATGTAATTGTCAGGGGTGGGGGACCAAATGAAAACAGATTCTATATAGATAATATAGAGATCCCTTACCTGAATCATTTTTCAACCCAGGGTGCATCGGGAGGGCCTGTGGGAATCATTAATGTTGACTTTGTTCAGTCTGTGGATTTCATTTCAGGTGCGTTCCCGGCTTCCAAAGGAAATGCACTGAGCTCAATATTGAATTTCACCTTTGTTGACGGAAACAGTGATAAGATGAAATACCGGGCTACCGTTGGAGCTTCAGATCTTGGCTTGACCATTGATGGACCTGCGGGCAGGAAAGGCA
The DNA here is from genome assembly GCA_038325595.1 of Bacteroidales bacterium. Lineage (GTDB taxonomy): Bacteria > Bacteroidota > Bacteroidia > Bacteroidales > VadinHA17 > LD21. The sequence continues at coordinate 51,117 of JBBQJD010000004.1, forward strand.
CTCTGCTAATGTCAGTCAGAAGGTCATATCTGCAGTTCCTGTTCAGCGCTCTTGAACTTCCTTTTCTTCCGACTTATACCGATTTTCAGGTGAAGTATAAAATAAGGCTTGATACAAAAAACGAATTAACAATTCTTGCATTGGGTGCAAAAGATGATTTCCGCCTTAATCTTAAGGCTGATGAAACTGATTTTCAACGGTATATACTTGATTATATACCTGTTCAGGAGCAATATAGCTATGTTACCGGTTTGGTATACAAGCATTACAGGGACAATGGTTTTGACACTTGGGTGCTGAGCCGTAATTACCTGAATAATTCACAATACAAATTTCTCTCAAATATTAAAGCTGATTCAAACAGGATCTTTGATTATCTGTCAGGGGAGGGTGAAATAAAAGGGAGATATGAACGGACAATCATCGGGGATAAGGGTTTAAAAGTGAATTTTGGTGCAGGGTACGAATATGCCCATTACAGAAATTCGACATACAGACGTATTTTCTATGAAGGAATGGAAAATGAGATTAACTATGATGTCAATTTAAAGTTCAGTAAATTCAGCGTTTTCGGACAGTTAAGCAAAACATACCTTAACGAAAAGCTCAGCCTTTCCCTTGGAATACGCACTGATGCAAATTCATATTATTCAGGCATGGCAAATCCCCTGCAACAGCTCTCACCCAGGTTATCAGGCTCATATTCCCTTGGTGAGAAGCTTAGTCTTAACTTCAGTACCGGAAGATATTATCAGCTTCCTCCTTACACAGCTCTGGGCTTTTCAAACCTTAGCGGTACATTCATCAATAAACAAAATAAAATCAGGTATATACAAGCAGATCACCTGGTTGCAGGATTTGAATTCGTTCCTTCAGAAAATACTCAGTTCACTCTTGAAGGATTTTACAAAAACTATGCACGTTATCCGTTTTCAGTACGAGACTCAGTTCCTCTTTCCAGCAAAAGTGCTGATTATGGCATTTTCGGGGACGAAGAGCTTATATCAATTTCCAGGGGAAGGGCTTACGGCTTCGAACTCCTTGGAAGATTAAAAGAATTCAGTAACACAAACCTTGTATTCTCCTACACATTTGTGAGGAGTGAGTTCCGTGCACCGGATTCACGTATAATCCCTTCCTCCTGGGATAATAAACATTTGCTGAATGTAACAGCCACGAGGAAACTGAAACGTAACTGGGATCTCGGAATAAAATGGAGGTTCGTTGGCGGGGCTCCTTATACTCCGTACGATCTTGAAAAATCTGCTTTTATTGCAGCCTGGGATCTTCAGGGACAGGGTTATCTTGATTATTCAAGATTTAATGAAGCCAGACTGAGGGCATTTCATCAGCTTGACCTCAGGCTGGATAAGCAATACTATTTTGTAAGCTGGTCACTGATGTTATATGCAGATGTTCAAAATGTATATAACCATAAAGCTGACCAGCCTTCATTGCTGGTGCGACAAACTGACAGTAACGGAATTCCGGAAACGGATCCCGCAAATCCTTTAAAATATAATCTTAAATACCTTGATAATGAGGCTGGTACTGTACTGCCGACAATAGGAATTATTATTGAATTTTAAGAAGTAAGATATTTCAATGCAGGGAATCAATAATCTTGATAAAATGCCTTGGATCGCTGACTACAATCAGCGGATCATGTGTATGCGGTATATAACCTTCAGGAATATCGGTAAGAATGATCTTCCTGATCTTTAAGGATTTTCCTATTCCTGTAAAATATTCTGATTTCTTTTCCTCAAAATCAAAGGCATTTGTGTTTATGACCAGGTATTCAAAAGATTTGATTTTATGAATCTCGGTTATCTCGGAGGATGGCAGAATGCCTCCTGTAAAGATCACATCAAATCCTCTTTTCCTCAATACATATTTATAAAAAAGGAAATTATTCTCATTAAGATTATCTGTTGTGTTGATCATTGCTACAGATGATTTTTTCCTGGCTTTTGGAGCTTTGATCTGGTTATCCTCAAGAATGATAATCTGTTTGATTGTATTTCTGACGAATTGTTCCTGGGCTCTGGACAGACTTCCTACCTGCCAGAGTATTCTGGCTTTTCCGAGAAGAGGGTACAAATAGTTACAATAGGTCTCTTCAATACCTTTTTTTTCAATAAACGGCAGAAGACTTTCCTTGAAAAGATTTTCGTTGAACCGTATGGCTGACATTAGAATTTTACCGGGTTGAAATTCCTGCGTCAGGGTTTCATGTTTACTGCTGGTGTCCATGACCTGCTGGGTAAGTTCATCCTCATCCAGCTTTGCAATTTTGGATATTTTAAGACCATTACGGTTCAGATAGGAAATATTGAGGATCTTCTTTAATTCTGCTTCGCTGTAAGTTCTTATATTTGAGTCAGTTCTCTCAGGTTCCAGAATTTTATACCTCTTCTCCCATATCCTTATCGTATGGGCTTTTATGCCTGAAAAATTTTCAAGGTCTTTAATTGAAAATACATTTACGCTGTCGTCCATATCAGTTGTTAAATAAGTTCAGGACAATATCAAAAGGATAAACAATCGTTAAACAGGAATGTTTAAAAGCAACTTTGCTCTAAGTTCATTTAACAATTTGATTTGAAATTATATTCAGGATACAATAATCCTGGTTAATGAATTCTGGTTGACTTGAAGGTTAATGAATTATTCAGATTCCTCCACCATAATTTTCTTTACAATTCTGGTGCCATCGCTGAAAAGTATGGTTACCAGATACATACCTCTCTTCTGGTTATCAAGGAATACTTTTATTTGCTGTTGCGGAGTATTATATTTTACCCTTAAGATATCCTGACCTATTATATTGGTCACTTTAATATATGAGATGTCTCTGTCAGTTTTGATAGTAAAGTTATTTTCCCTGACAGGTACGGGATATATTGTCACATTCACATGAGTAGCAGTTCTTGTAACATCAGTTGCAGGAGGACCGGCCATAGCTTCCTCATTACCCTTCTGTGCCTGTAGAGTCAGTCCTGAAAATATAATAAGCAGAAAGAGTAAACCTTTCTTCATATGTAATCTTTAATAATGTCAATCAAAGTGCCTTCAAAAATTGTGCTAAAGTTAATCAAATGATTCTAAATAACCATATTTAAGAATGTTTTCGCTTTTTCAAGATCATCCGGAGTATCAATACCAAGACTCTCCCATTGAGTTAAAGCTGTTTTGATCGTGAAGCCATTCTCTATCCATCTGTTTTGTTCAAGTGATTCTGCTATTTCAAGCGGACTTCGTTTCAGTTTTGTTATTTGTACAAGAGTTTCGGTACGGTAGGCATAAAGCCCTATATGCTTGAAATAGTGATGATTATCAGCCCATTTGTTTTTTTCAGCATCTCTGATAAAAGGTATTGCAGCCCTGCTGAAATAGATTGCATATCCTTTTTTGTTGATAATAACTTTTGGCTGGTTAGGATTGAAAATGTCTTCACCTTTTTCGCACTGCCTTGCCAGTGTTGCTATTTTAACCTCATCCTGTTCAAAGCAATTCATCAGAAGTTTTATCTGTTCTGGTTTTATAAAAGGCTCATCACCCTGGATATTTACGACTACATCGATTTTTTTGCCTGTCTCCTCTTTTATTTTAATAATTGCCTCTGCGCAGCGGTCAGTGCCACTCATATGATCTGAGCGGGTCATAACAGCTTTTCCTCCGAAAGTCTTTACTGCATCATAAATTCTGATGTCGTCGGTAGCAACATAGGTCATATCAAGTGATCCGGAAGCCTGCTCGTAAACTCTCCGGATCATCATTTTATCTCCTATCATTGCCAGAGGTTTACCCGGGAAACGTGTTGATGCATATCTGGCAGGTATGATCCCTGCAAATCTGATCTGTTGATCTTTCTCCATATTGCGAATTTACTAAAATTGAACTTTCCAATGATTTAAAAAAAGGTTAAATTCGCAGATTGTAAAAAAAGATAATGAGAGATCTCCAGAATATTAAGCAAAGATTCGGAATAATAGGTAATTATGAAGGCCTTAACAGGGCTATAGATATCGCTTACCAGGTTTCTCCGACTGATCTTTCAGTGCTTATTACCGGCGAAAGCGGAACCGGTAAAGAGATTTTTCCGCAGGTTATTCATAATTACAGTACCCGCAAGCATGGCCAGTATATTGCGGTAAATTGTGGCGCAATACCGGAAGGGACAATTGATTCAGAACTGTTCGGGCATGAAAAAGGATCATTCACCGGAGCGACCGATAGCAGGAAGGGATATTTTGAAGTTGCTGACGGGGGAACAATCTTCCTTGATGAAGTAGCTGAATTGCCACTGTCAACACAGGTACGGCTTTTGAGGGTATTGGAAACCGGTGAATTCATAAGGGTAGGATCCTCGAAAGTGATGAAGACGAACGTGCGTGTTATTGCTGCCAGCAATATTGACGTGCCCCGTTCAATTGAAAAAGGGAACTTCAGGGAGGACCTGTTCTACAGGCTTAATACGGTGCCGATAAAAGTGCCGCCTTTAAGGGAAAGAGGAGAAGATATTTTTCTTCTTTTCAGGAAGTTCGCGGTTGATTTTGCCGAGAAGTACCGGATGCCTGCAATCAGGCTCGATCAGGAAGCAAAAGACCTGTTGCTTGATTATTCCTGGCCCGGAAATGTCAGGCAATTAAAAAACATTACTGAACAAATCTCTATAATTGAATCTGAACGTGAGATAGTTGCATCGACATTAAGAAATTATCTTCCTGATTACAGAGGAACCCAGCTGCCTGCAATTATTAAGCACGATGATGACAAAGCATTTTCTTCCGACAGGGAGATTTTGTATAAGATACTTTTCGATATGAAAAGTGATATGAATGATCTTAAAAAGCTTGTCTTTGATCTCATCAGGCGTGGTGATTTCGATGTGAGCCTGCATGAATCGAAAACCAGGGCAATTAAGAACCTTTACAGGGAAGCGCGTGGCGAAGATGATAATCCGGATGACTCAGACCAGGCTACAGATGATTTTACAGATCACCAGAAGCCTCGCGGCAGAATTGAAGACACTGAGGAGATAGTTGAGGAATCACTTTCTCTGGCAGATAAGGAAGTTGAAATGATAAAGAAGGCACTTGAAAAATTTAGTGGTAAAAGAAAGCTTGCAGCCCGAGAACTGGGCATCTCAGAGCGCACCCTTTACAGAAAGATTAAAGAATATGGAATGGAATAATAAAAAGAGAAGTTTTTCAATAGTTAATGGTTTCTTACTCTTAATGGTCATCAGTGCGGGAGCATTGCTGACAGGGTGCAAAGTAAACTACTCGTTCTCAGGAGCCAGCACCGAAGGACTGGGTACTGTGAGTATACAATATTTTCAGAACAGGGCTCCTCTTGTACAACCAGGCCTTAGCCAATCTTTGACCGATGCCCTTATTGATAAATGCAAGGCCCAGACAAACCTTAAATTTGTTAATGGAATTGGTGATGCAAATTTCGAAGGTGAAATATCGGATTATGCCACCAGACCGCTTACAGTTGGTGCTGATGCACAGGCAGCCATGAACCGGTTTACAATTTCAGTTAAAGTTAAATACACAAATGCAATTAATCCGGATTTAAGCTTTGAGCAGACCTTCTCAAGATATGAGGATTATAACAGCAGCCTCAATTTAAGCGATGTTGAAGATGAATTGTCAGAGAGAATAGTGGAAATGGTTGTGGAAGATGTCTTTAACCAGGCATTTGTCAACTGGTAAATCATGAACAAAAATGACTTTTTAAATATGATAGGGGACACTGTTCAGGTCAACCGCCAGATGGTAGGTGAAATAAGTGAACTGATCAATATCTTCCCGTATTTTCAAAGTGCTCATATGTTATTGTTGAAGGGAATGCAGAATAATGCTGATGTAAAATTCGAAAATCAGCTGAGGAGCTCATCCATTCATATAGCAGACAGGGAAGTGTTGTACTATCTGCTTAATCCTCCAAAAAAAGACAATGAACCGGATATAAAAAAAGATGAAGAACCTGAAGCATCTTTTGTTTCTGAGCAAATTGATCCCATGAGAACTGCTGAACCATCTGTTTCTGCTGAGATCATTACACCGGAAATAGTTGAATCACCAATAATGGATAGACCAGAGTTCAATGAGAATGGTGGAGGAGCAGACCCCGGGAAGCAAAACAATTCAGAAATTGCCATGGAAGAGGCTGGTGAGGATGTACTGGAAGACTCTCATGAAATTATTGAGTCTGAAAATTCAGATCCATTGGAATCTTTTAATAATGAACTTCTTGAACTTGATATTAACCCGGAGGAAGAAGATAATAGAAATGAGATTACCCCTGAAGAGCAGCTTTCGCATGATGCAGAAAGCAAAACAAAGAAGCTGCAATCCGATTTGATTGACAGGTTTATAATTGCAAATCCTCGTATTGAGCCAAACAGGGATAAAACACTTTTGCCAGCTGAAGATATGTCAAAACCTCCCTTTGAGGTTGAGGGAGGTTTTGTTACGGAAACCCTTGCCAGAATTTATGTTAATCAGGGGTATTACTCGAAAGCTGTAGATATTTATGAAAAATTAAGTTTGAAGTTTCCGGAAAAAAGCAGTTACTTTGCAACTCAAATTGAAAAAGTTAAAGAGCATTTAAAAAATTAATCAAATGGGAATTTATATTTTTGTTTCAGTATTGGTCATTATAGCATGCTTCCTGCAGATTCTTATTGTTCTGGTACAGAATTCAAAAGGAGGAGGACTGGCTGCAAACTTTACATCTGCAGGGCAGTCTATGGGCATTCGCAAAACAGCAGATTTTCTTGAGAAATCGACATGGACCCTTGCCGGAACAATTCTGATCCTGTGCGTTGTTGCAACGGCCACCATACCCAGAGGTTCATCAACAGGAAGATCAAGGATAGAAAATTCGATCCAGAATGTTGTGGATCCAAATGCGATTCCAACATTACCAACAGCGGTTCCAGAGCCATCTGCAACTCCTTCGGAAGACACTCAGCCGGAGTAATCCCTACTGAATCATAATATGAAAGTGTCAGTTTGTCACATACTGACACTTTTTTTATTTTAAAATTAACAAGCTGAGATACAAAGACTTATACTGCTTATTTTAAAAAATTGGCATCCAGGATTAGACAGATATGATCGAAGACAGTTCAAAATGACATTTTTTCCCATTTGGCATGGAATATGCTAAGTGAGGAAGTCGGAAAATTAATGTTTAACTTTTAAAAATAGATAAGATGGCACAAATCAAAGGAAAAATTTTAGCAGGAAAGGTTCTTGTAAAACCAAATGAAGCTGAAGAAAAAACTGCTAGCGGAATTATAATCCCCGATTCTGCAAAGGAAAAACCACGTCAGGGTAAAGTTATCCTTGTCGGTGCAGCCAAAAAAGATGAAGAGATGGAAGTAAAAAAAGGTGATGTTGTACTTTATGGCAAGTATGCCGGACAGGAAATTACAATAGACGGTGAAGATTTTCTCCTGATATCTCAGACCGATATACTTTTTATAGCATAATTTTTCGAAATTTTTAAATCATAAATAATATGGCAAAAGAGATTAAATTCAATATTGATGCAAGGGCACTTCTTAAGGAAGGTGTCGATCAGTTAGCTAATGCAGTTAAAGTAACACTTGGTCCTAAAGGGCGTCATGTAGTTCTTGAGAAAAAGTACGGAGCTCCCCAGATAACCAAAGACGGAGTAACTGTTGCGAAAGACATTGAACTTTCTGATCCTTACAAGAATATGGGTGCTCAGATGGTTAAGGAAGTAGCATCCAAAACCGGCGATCTGGCTGGTGACGGAACTACCACAGCAACTGTTCTGGCACAGGCTATTATTAATGTTGGTCTGAAAAATATTACTGCCGGAGCTAACCCGATGGATATTAAAAGAGGTATTGATAAGGCTGTTGCTAAAGTAGTTGAACACCTTGCATCACAGGCACAGGTTATTGGTGATGATCTGAGCAAAATCGAACAGGTTGCAAGAGTTTCTGCCAATGATGACGAAGAAATCGGAAAGCTTATTGCTGAGGCGATGGGGAAAGTGCATAAAGAAGGTGTCATTACAGTAGAGGAATCAAAAGGTACCTCAACCTCCGTCGAAGTTGTTGAAGGAATGCAATTCGATCGCGGATATATTTCTGCTTATTTTGTTACAAATGCAGAAAAAATGGAGGCTGAACTTGAGAATCCATACATACTTATCTATGATAAAAAAGTATCCACAATGAAGGATATGCTTCCGGTTCTTGAAGCTACAGCTCAAACCGGACGTCCACTCTTGATAATCTCTGAAGATGTTGAAGGTGAAGCTCTTGCGACTCTTGTTGTAAACCGTTTACGTGGTTCTCTCAGAGTATGTGCAGTTAAAGCTCCCGGATTTGGTGACAGAAGGAAAGAGATGCTCGAGGATATAGCTATCCTTACAGGAGGAACAGTTATTTCCGAAGAAAAAGGTCTGAAGCTTGAGCATACCACACTTGATATGCTCGGAACAGCTGAAAAAATCACGGTTAACAAAGAAAACACCACAATTGTAAACGGTGCCGGCGATAAAGATATGATCAAAGCACGCGTTGCCCAGATCAGGCAGCAGATGACAACCACTACTTCTGACTATGATAAGGAAAAACTCCAGGAACGCCTTGCCAAGCTTGCAGGTGGTGTAGCTGTACTCTATATAGGTGCTGCTTCTGAAGTTGAAATGAAAGAAAAGAAAGACCGCGTGGATGATTCATTACATGCAACACGTGCCGCAATCGAAGAGGGTATTGTTCCAGGTGGTGGAGTTGCTTATATACGTGCACAGAAGGTTCTTGAAGGCTTAAAAGGTGATAACGAAGATCAGACAACAGGTATCTTAATTGTAAAACGTGCAATTGAAGAACCATTGCGTCAGATTGCCGAAAATGCCGGTAAAGAAGGTGCAGTTGTTGCCCAGAACGTAAAATCAGGCAAAAATGATTACGGATACAATGCCCAGACAGACAAATACGAAAATCTTTACACTTCAGGAGTTATCGATCCTGCTAAAGTAACCCGTATTGCCCTTGAAAACGCTGCATCTGTAGCAGGAATGTTCCTCACCACAGAAGCAGTTATAGTTGAAGAGAAGGAAGATCATCCTGCCGGACCTCCACAGGGAATGGGTGGTGGTATGCCCGGAATGATGTAAGATCATATTACTCAATAGCAAACAAAAGGGTGTGCTCAGGCATACCCTTTTGTGTTTTATGACTGATATTTTTAAAAAGGGACATTCCGGGGCATATCCCGGTATCCTTTATACATGTTTATTTCATTATATTTGCAACTGATAAATACGCATATTTTTGAATGGAGAATATCAGGAATTTCTGCATAATAGCTCATATTGATCATGGCAAGAGTACTCTTGCCGACAGGTTACTTGAAATAACAAAGACCATTACCGAAAGAGAATACCAGGCACAGGTTCTGGATGATATGGATCTGGAAAGGGAGAGAGGCATAACAATAAAGAGCCATGCTATCCAGATGGAATATTTTCAGGATGGTAAAAAGTTTTTTCTTAATCTTATCGATACTCCCGGACATGTAGATTTTTCATATGAAGTATCAAGGTCAATTGCTGCATGCGAAGGTGCCTTACTGGTAATTGATGCAACCCAGGGAATTCAGGCACAAACGATATCGAATCTTTACATGGCAATCGAGCATGACCTTGAAATAATCCCGGTCCTGAATAAGATGGATATGGCTGCTGCCATGCCTGAAGAAGTTAAGGATCAGATAGTTGATCTTGTTGGCTGCAAAAGGGAAGATATCATTGAAGCAAGCGCCAAGACCGGCATGGGTATAGAGAAAATTCTCACTGAAATAGTAAAGCGCGTTCCCCCTCCAAAGGGTGATGTTAATGCTCCTCTGCAGGCTTTGATCTTTGATTCAATATTTAATTCGTTCAGAGGGATAATAGCATATTTTAAAATTGTTAACGGAACTATCCGCAAGGGAGATAAGGTGAAATTCATGGGTACTGACCATGAATATAATGCTGAAGAAATAGGAGTATTGAAGCTCAGGCAGGAACCTCGTGAGAAACTGGGAGCTGGTGATGTTGGCTATATCATATCAGGAATTAAGAACTCAGCCGAGGTTAAGGTCGGAGATACAATTACACATGTGAAAAATCCTTGCCTGACCGCAATTTCAGGTTTTGAGGATGTCAAGCCAATGGTATTTGCCGGAATATATCCCGTGGATGCCGATGAATATGAAGATCTGAGGAACTCGATAGAGAAGCTGCAGCTTAATGATGCGTCTCTGTCATTTATTCCGGAATCTTCAGCTGCGCTGGGATTTGGATTCAGATGCGGATTCCTGGGTCTTTTGCATATGGAGATCATCCAGGAGCGACTCGACAGGGAGTTCAACATGGATGTAATCACAACGGTCCCTAATGTGTCCTATAAAGTCTATACTACAAAGGGAGAAGAGGTGGATGTTCATAATCCTTCAGGGTTGCCCCCGGTTACAAATATCGATCGTATTGAAGAACCATATATAATTGCCCAGGTGATCACCTTATCGGAATACGTAGGTTCAATAATGAATCTGTGCATAGATAAGAGGGGAGTGCTGAAAAACCAGGTTTACCTTACAAGGGACAGAGTGGAAATCACTTTTGAGATGCCACTTGCAGAAATTGTCTTTGACTTTTATGATAAACTTAAAAGCATTTCAAAGGGATATGCTTCATTCGATTACTATTACACCACATATCAGAAAGCTGATCTGGTAAGACTTGATATACTTCTTAATGGTGAAATGGTTGATGCACTGTCAACTTTGATTTACAGGGGGCATGCATATGATTTCGGACGCAAAATGTGTGTGAAGCTGAAAGAGTTGATCCCACGACAGCAATTTGACATTGCAATTCAGGCTGCCATAGGAGCCAAGATCATTTCCCGCGAAACTGTAAAAGCAGTAAGGAAGGATGTAACTGCAAAATGCTATGGCGGTGACATTACACGGAAAAGGAAGCTTTTGGAAAAACAGAAGAAAGGTAAAAAACGAATGAGGCAGGTTGGTAATGTCGAAGTGCCACAGCAGGCATTTCTGGCAGTACTAAAACTCGACTAATTCTGCCCAATATGCCACATGATGCTGGCTACTTAGCAAATCAGCTTATATCCTCTGCCGTGTACGTTTAATATTTTTACATCCGGATCTTTTGTGAGGTACTTCCTCAACCGGGTAATATACACATCCATGCTTCTGGCATTGAAATAATTGTCATCAATCCAGATGGTTTTCAATGCGAAATTTCTTTCAAGGATCTCATTGCCGTGACGGCATAAAAGTTCAAGAAGCTCTGATTCCTTGGTTGTAAGGTTTATCGACTGGTCTTCATAAACCATCAATTGTTTCAGAGGATCGAAGGTATAGCCACCGATAGTGTAAGATTCTTCTTTTTTACTTTCCGAGGTTCCGGAAGATCGCCTGGAGATTGCTTTAATCCGGTACAACAATTCTTCCATGGAAAAAGGCTTTGTGATGTAATCGTCAGCTCCTGATCTGAATCCCTCAATAATATCCTCATTCTGATTCTTTGCTGTGAGAAAAATTATAGGAGCCTCAGAATTGATCTTACGGATCTCCTTTGCCAGCGTGATACCATCCATTTCCGGCATCATTATATCAAGAATACAGAGTTCATATAAATTCTTTGAATAGGCTTCAAGAGCCTGAACGCCATTTAAAGACAGGTGTGTTTCATAGTTTTTGGCAGACAGGTAGTTCTTTAACAAAAGACCCAGGTTACTGTCGTCTTCAGCCAGAAGAATTGTGTTTTTTTTCATCTCAATCAGTTTTGTGGAAGAAAAATAGTGAATTTGGTCCCTTTGCTGACCTGGCTCTCGACCTTAATATTTCCATCATGTTCTTCGATGACCATCTTGACATAACTTAATCCAAGACCAAACCCCTTCACATTATGAACATTCCCGGAATGGACACGGAAAAACTTGTCGAAAATTCTGTTCAGATTTTCTTTGTTGATCCCTATGCCCTTGTCCTCAACATTGATCACCAGCTCTTTGTTTACATTGCAGGTTGAAATTGTTATTTCTGGTTTACTTTTGGAATATTTCATAGCATTATCGATCAGGTTTGAGATTGAATTCAGAAAATGGATTTCATCGACCTTTACAACCGGATTCGCAGCCTGAAAATCTTTTTTTATTGAGCCACTCCTGCTTTCAATCTGAAGAGTAAAATTTTCAATTGCTTTGCTTATTATATCATGCATGTTAGTTTCTGCCATGTTGAGCTTCATCTTCATTTTTTCGAAGATAGCCATCTGAAGTACCCTCTCAACCTGGAATTTAAGTCTCATGCTTTCATCGGAAATGACTTTTGCAAGATTGTCAATATTTTTATCTTTTTCAGCAATGGATTTATCAGCCATCATCTGTGAAGCTAAAGATATGGTCGATATGGGTGTTTTAAGCTCATGAGTCATATTATTAATAAAATCACTTCTTATTTCAGACATTTTTTTCTGTCTGAATATAACTATAAATGTCCCGGTGGAGAGTATCAGCAAAAAAAGTGTAAACAGAAGGGAAAGAAACCCCAGGTTGCCTATTTTTTCGAATTTATACTGCTGTTCCTGAAGGCAATACAAAACTATCTGATTCTGGCTGGGGACAGGGTCATTCGGGAAAAGCTGTATGATGAATTTGTTTGTGCCTGGTTTGTCGGTGAAGCCAGATGTTTTCCAGATATTTCCCAGACGGCCTGACCTAATGGAGAATTCAAAATCGAGATAAATACCAACATTATTAAGGGCTGTGCGAAGATGTTTATTAATGTCTTCCGGATCGATCCTCTCACGGATATCGGGATTTGTGAGAAGGATTTTCTCCATTATATTTTCGAGAAAAATAATTTTATTGGTTACCCTGTCGCAGATTTCAGAATTTGTGATCTGGGGCGAGGGTTCTATTGTCAGTTCGGGTGTAAATGATGATATATTTTCAGCTGAAATAATTATTTTATGACCTGAACCTGTTATTGCTATAGGCTCATCCGGATTATTGAGCCCATACATTTCAAGAAGTTCCGAATTCGGTCTGTATCCCTGAAGTTTTCTTGCAAGGGGGGAATTTGCAGGTACAATTGCCGTGACGGAATCAGTAGAAGCCGGATCAATATCTGCAATGATGGTTTTTATTATCTCTTTTTCCTCAAGATCAAGAACGACTGATTCGAGGGCTTTGTTGGCAAGGTAACGGAATTGCTGGTCTGTTACAGCAATGGCATTTTTAATCCAGTATAATTGAATTAAGATCAGGCCGGATATTGCCATAAAAAAAAAGATGGCAAGTAATACGATTGTCTTACGTTTCATTAAGATATAAAAGTACTTGTATAAATTTTATAATCAGAATCTTTAACTTTCTTTAACAGCTCGCGAAGACTTCACAAATATTAGATTTCTTTTAACAATTTTATTAAACTTATGTTAATTATAACTTCTGATAGTTAGAATTGTTTTTCATTAAATATATTTGCAATGTGATTTGAGAACAATGTGTTTTTGGCACAATATTTGATTTAATTATTATAGAGTTTTTTTCATAGGTTAGGTTGAGTTTAGGGTTATCAAAAAGAGAGCCGCTGTATAAGCGGCTCTTCTTATTAAGTATTTTAAAGATCAGTGTTATGTAAGGGTAACAACCTTTGTAACTTTCAGGTCTTTTGCCCGTGCAGCATGATAGATGTGTTTTCTGATTATGGTGGATTTCTTCTTTTGCAGCCAGGACAGGTTTATGACGAAAGTGGATCCATCCTTTAAAAGCAGCATGGCTTTTCTCTGTTTATGCGGCATTGTAAGCTCTATGATATCATTCCATTTAATTGTATGTTTTTTTGGATTTAAAATACCATAACGGAAGGCTATTTCATCATCATCTATCGAGAAAAACAAATCTTTTCTTTTTATTGTAGCAAGTGTTGCCACACTGAAGACGATCAGGCTAATACCAAATGGTGCAAGGGCAAGGATGGCGGGAAGTGCTTCGTTTCCGACGATCATGCTTTTTACGAGTATAAATACACCGGAAATAAAAAATAATCCTCCAAAACCCCATATCAGAAGTTTACGTCCTTTGGAGAACTCCTCTTCTGAAAGATTATAATACAGGTTTTCCATTTTTTACAGAATTAGATATTGTAAATTCTTATCCTTGAAATTATCTAAATCAATACTAAAAACAGCATTTACAGACTCTATTTCTCTCAAAACTGATGTGATTGTCTCAATATTCTGATGATCCTCAGTGTAATGCATAAGAAACAGATAATCAATATTTTTTAATTTTTTCAGGAGGAAATACTTGCCGGACCGGTTTGAGAACAAGTCATAGGTCATACCCGCTGACCCTGGCTGATCTGAAAACCTGCTGAAGGTAAGCTCATTGCCTGTTTCACTTCTTATTTTCAGAGGAGCAAGATTCCTGAGACTGATTTTGAGCTTCCGGTTAATGTTTAATGAGAGCTTATAGTCGGGTTCAGCTGAAACCAGCCCGAGGAGTATCAGATTTTCCTTATGGTTGATTTGAAGTTGAACACGTTTCACTTTTTGAATGCTCTTCATCTTCACTTATTAACAGATTAAAGTTAAAGTAAAAAATGACAAATTAAAGATTCTACTCAGAATTATCGGTTAAGAGCTTTCCATGCCTGGCGTGATGCTTCCTGTTCTGCTTCTTTTTTTGATGAACCGTGTCCTTCACCTGCATCTTTATTATCAATAACAAGAGTTGTTGAGAAAACTGATTTTTTTAGTTTGAAGTCGTATTCTTCATTATATGTAAATGTGAGACTTGATTTATGCTTCTGAACCCATTCAAAAACAAGGCTTTTGTAGTCAGTGTCAGTTTTAATGATAAGATTCAGATCGAGATACTTGTTAAGAACATTTGCAATAAACAGTTTTTTTGTCTTCTCAAATCCTTTATCCAGGAAGAGTGATCCTATAAGCGCTTCAAGTGCATCGCCAAAAAGATTCTTTGTTGAATGAGTAGAGCCGAGGTTACTAATCAGGATTTTATTGATCCCCATTGATATTGCCAGCTGATTCAGGATCTCCCTGTTTACGATCCGTGAGCGGATTTTGGTCATAAAGCCTTCATTGGCTTCAGGAAATTTCTGAAATAAAAAATCTGAGAGAATCGCACTCAAAACAGCGTCTCCAAGATATTCAAGCCGTTCATTATTTATTTTTTTACCATCAGGAAGGGTAAAAGAAGCAGAACGATGTATAAATGCAATCTCATACAGCTTTAGATTACCCGGCCTGAATCCGAATATATTTTTCAAACGGGTCCCGAATTCCCGTTTATCCAGAATATATGTTCCGTTTATTCTTTTACGGAATAATAACACTAAAGGTTTGCTTTTGTTATTACGACTGAAGCGTTATGCCCGCCAAAACCAAATGTATTGCTTATGGCTACATTAACGGTTCTTTTCTGTGCCTTGTTAAGTGTAAGATTCAGATTCTGGTCAATTGCCGGGTCAGGTACCTTGAAGTTTATGGTGGGTGGCACTATATCGTGTACAACAGCCATTATGGAGGCAATTGCTTCGATGGCACCTGCAGCTCCAAGAAGGTGACCGGTCATAGATTTTGTAGAACTGATATTCAGCTTATAGGCATGTTCGCCAAAAACATTAACAATAGCTTTTGATTCAGAAATGTCGCCAAGAGGGGTGGCGGTACCGTGTACGTTTATATAGTCAACATCATGAAACTGGAGGCAGGCATCATTGACTGCAAGTTTCATAACATTACGGGCTCCCAGACCCTCGGGATGCGGTGCGGTAAGATGATAAGCATCAGCTGTAAGCCCTGTGCCTACAAGCTCGGCATAGATTCTTGCTCCCCTGGCTTTGGCGTGTTCGTACTCCTCAACTATCAGCGACCCGGCTCCTTCACCAAGAACAAAGCCATCGCGGGTTAAATCAAATGGACGTGAGGCCGTTTCAAACTCATCATTATTTGTTGACAAAGCCTGAAGGGCATTAAAACCACCTATCCCCGGCTCATTTACGGCAGCCTCGGAGCCTCCTGAAATAAAAATATCAGCTTTGCCCAGCCTTATGTAGTTTATTGCATCTATTATTGCATTGGTTGAAGATGCACAAGCTGAAACAGTAGCAAAATTGGGTCCCCTGAATCCATATTTTATCGATATTGCTCCTGCAGCAATGTCGCCGATCATTTTGGGGATGAAAAATGGACTAAAACGGGGAGTCCCATCTCCCAGAACATAGCTTTTTATTGCCAGAAAAAAGGTTTCAAGTCCACCGATACCTGAAGCCCATATAACACCAACCCTGTCCTTATCGAGTTTTTCAAGGTCCAGCCCTGAATCAATTATTGCTTCTTCTGTTGCGATCAGAGCATATTGTGAATAAGGATCAAGTTTATTGGCTTCTTTTCTGTCAAAATACTTCGAGGAGTCATAGTCTTTTAATTCACAGGCAAATTTTGTCTTGAATTTTTCGGTATCAAACCTGGTGATCTTTACGGAGCCGCTGACTCCATTAATAAGACCTTCCCAATAATCATGCAAATTATTACCTAAGGGAGTCAGTGCTCCCATCCCTGTGACTACAACTCTTCTCATAAATAGATTTTTAAGAATGCAAATTATTTTGCATTCTCCTCAATATACTTGATCGCATCACCAACTGTACCGATGGTTTCTGCCTGATCATCGGGAATTCCGATATTAAATTCTTTTTCGAACTCCATGATCAGCTCAACAGTATCAAGAGAATCCGCTCCTAAATCATTAGTAAAGCTGGCTTCCGGAGTAACTTCTGATTCATCAACTCCTAGTTTGTCAACTATAATTTCCTTTACTCTTGTGGCAATGTCCGACATAGTAATAAATTTTAATTAATATTAATTTTTGAACCATGCAAAGAAATATATTTGTACCATATTTTTCAAGTGATTTGATGTTTTTTTATTTATGGTATTGTATAATAAATTGATAATTAGAAAAATAATCTTATTTTACAATATAAAAGTGTTTACTGACCAAATGCTAATTATCAGAAAATGAGGAACATAGCAATCCTGGCTTCAGGATCAGGTACTAATGCAGAAAATATTATTAAGTATTTTTCGACCAAAAAAAATGCCCGGGTAAGTCTGGTTTTGTCAAATAAGCGGCATGCAATGGTTTTAAAAAGGGCAGAAGCACAAAAGATAAGAGCCGTTTTTTTCGAACATAATGAATTTTATATAACCGGAAAAGTCCTCAGGTATCTGGCATTATATAAAATTGACTTCATTGTGCTCGCCGGTTTTTTATGGCTGGTACCAGAGAATATTGTAAAAAATTACGCGGGAAGGATCGTAAATATTCACCCGGCATTACTCCCGGGTTATGGAGGAAAAGGCATGTACGGCGATAAAGTTCACAAAGCCGTAATTGACAATAATGATATGGAGTCAGGCATCACCATACATTATGTAAATAACCATTATGATGAAGGAGATATAATATTCCAGGCACGTTGCAAAGTCAATCCTGATGAAACACCTGAGTCATTGGCAAATAAAATTCATCAGCTCGAATACACTCATTATCCGAAAGTTATTGAAAAGCTCGTTGATAAGCTGCCTGATCTAACCTATGGTGCCGAGCAGGCTTAGCACTACTGTTTTTACTTTCTCAAACTTTTGCCGGTTCTCTTCCTTCACCGGCTCTGCGGGAGGTGCAGCAACTTTCAGTGGATCGATAGGTGAACCATTCCGGTAAAACCTGAAATCAAGATGCGGACCTGTTGAAAGGCCACTGCTGCCAACATAACCAATAATATCTCCCTGTTTCACATGAGTACCAGCTGTAATGCCTTTCCCAAACTTGCTCAGATGCATATATGCCGTTGAGTATACGCTATTATGCTTGATCTTGACAATCCTTCCGGCTCCTCCCTGTATTCCTGCCGTTGTAACCCTTCCATCGCCAATAGCAACAACCGGTGTTCCAACCGGTGCAGCATAGTCAACTCCGAAATGAGGCCTTCTGATCCTTAGAATAGGATGCATTCTGCTTGCAGTAAACCGGGAGCTTATCCTTGAGAACTTAAGGGGAGCTTTCAGAAACTCTTTTTTCAGACTCTTTCCCTCGACATCAAAAAAGGTTTCAATTCCATCCTGTATGAATGGTATGGCCATTATCGAATAGCCATTGCTGTTAAACTGGGCTCCATATATCCTACCTGTACCAAATGGCTCACCATCGATAAAATATTCTTCATATATAACTTTAAAGGCATCTCCTTTCTGTACTCCGAAAAAATCAACTGTCCATTCAAATATACCTGAAAGCTCATCGGCTAGTGAAGGCTTCAGGCCCCCGCTATGCATTGCATCCCATAGTGAAGTTACAATTGTTCCCGAAGTGTATTTTATCTCGCTTTTTATCTCTTTCTCGAAAGGAGTAATATTCAGCGAATCGTTAAAGCTGAATATATAGCTCTTTGAAGGTCCTTCTTCATAAACAAAATATTTGGCCCTGGCGAGGCTGTCGCGGTCACAAAATAGTATATACTTGTTCCCTGATCTTACTTTCCTGACATCAAAAATATTCCGGGAGTTCTCGATTGCCTGGTTTATTTCCTGCATGCTCACTCCATATTTCAGCAGTATTCCCGATAAAAAATCATTGCGTTTAACATGACCGGTCACAAGGTTAAATGAATCAGAAGGTATCCCGTACAATAATACCGGAGGTGAGACCTCTGCCAGGGCAGTTGTGTCTGATAAGACCGGGGATTCCGGGCCGTTTTCATCAAGGCTGTTACATGAGAATGAAAGAAATAATAATCCGGTAAGGATCAGGGAAAATATCCTATTATGCATCAATTTTCTGAATTACAATTTTAGTACTATGTTAACGATTCTGTTCGGGACTACTATAATATTAGAAGGAATATCTGTCCCGATCCATTTTTTTGCCCGCTCATCAGCCAAAACGGTTGTAATGATCTCCTCTTTAGGCATGCTGACCGGAAGTTCAATATTAAATCTCACTTTCCCATTAAAAGAAACAGGGTAATTGAAAATTGTTTCTTTCAGGTACTCTTCATTGTACGCTGGCCATGGTTCATAGGTAAGTGTTTTATTATGACCAAGAAGCAGCCATAGTTCTTCAGCAAGGTGTGGCGCAAAAGGAGCAAGTATCTGCGTGAATATACGGGCTGACCTATTGGTTATTTTACCTTTTTTTATGGCGAGATTCAGGAAAATCATCATTGCTGAAATTGCAGTGTTGAACCTGAGATTTTCAATGTCTCCTTCAACCTTTTTTATAACATGGTGAAGTCCTTTGAGGATCTCCGTATCTTCTTCTCCATCATGAATATTTTCCGGGTTGGAAAAGAACCTGAACGCTCTTCCAAGAAATCCGAAAACTCCTTTTATGCCTTTTTCATCCCATGGCTTGGTTGCATCAAGAGGTCCCAGGAACATCTCAAACAACCGGAGTGTGTCTGCCCCGAAATTTGATACAACATCATCGGGATTGACTACATTCTTCAGTGATTTTGACATTTTTGCCACAATCTGCCTGAGTTCAGCCCCGGTTTCTTTATGATAAAACTTTCCTTCGCGTTCTTCAACCATATCGCCGGAAACCTTGGAGCCTGAATCGGTTTCATAAGCGAATGCAAGTATCATTCCCTGGTTAAACAGCCTCTGATAAGGTTCATCAGTAGAAACAATGCCCAGATCAAATAATACTTTATGCCAGAAACGGCTGTAAAGAAGATGAAGAACAGCATGTTCAGCTCCTCCAATATAAAGATCGACCGGCATCCAGTATTTTTCAAGTTCCGGATCAAATATTTTGTTGTCATTCCGCGGATCGATAAAACGAAGATAGTACCAGCATGATCCTGCCCACTGGGGCATGGTGTTGGTTTCACGTCTGCCTTTACGGCCGTTCTTATCTGTTACATTCAGCCATTCATCGGAATTGGAAAGAGGCGATTCGCCTGATTCGCCCGGAAGGTATTTTTCAAGCTCGGGAAGTTCAAGCGGAAGTTCATTTTTATTAAGTATCGAAATTTCTCCATCTTCCCAGTGAATTACAGGAAATGGTTCTCCCCAGTACCTCTGACGGCTGAACAGCCAGTCGCGCAGTTTATAATTGACCTTTGCTGAACCAAGTTCTCTTTTTTCCAGCCAGGCTGTGATCTTTTTTATTCCCGACTCCTTGTTAAGCCCATTTATGTCAATTCCGGTGGAGGCATCTGATGAATTAATATATGTACCATCTTCGGTCCAGCATTCCTTTCCCTGAAGAATTCTGTTCTTCTGTACAGGATCATTAATATCAGGATCCTGGATGCATACAATGGGAAGATTGAATTTCTGTGCAAAATCGAAATCCCTGGTATCATGAGCAGGAACTGCCATAATAGCACCGGTACCATAACCTGTAAGAACATAATCTGCAATCCAGATGGGGATATTCTTCATATTCACCGGATTTACGGCATACCTTCCTGTAAATACCCCTGATTTCTCTTTTGCCAGATCCGTACGGTCGAGATCAGATTTAAGGGATGTAGCTTTTATATAATCTTTGACACTGTTTTTATGTTCGATGGTAGTAATCAGGTCTGCAAGAGTATGTTCCGGTGCAATAACCATATAGGTTGCGCCAAAAAGTGTATCGGGCCTGGTTGTGAAGACTGTCAGATTTTTATCCAGACCATCAATTTTAAAATTCACCTCGGCACCCGTTGACCTTCCGATCCAGTTGCGCTGCATATCTTTGATTCCTTCCGGCCAGTCGAGCTTATCAATGCCTGCAAGCAGTCTCTCTGCATATAAAGGTATGCGGAGCATCCATTGTTTAAGATTTTTCTTCTCAACCCTGTTGCCGCATTTTTCATGAGATCCATCTGCAAGAACTTCCTCATTGGCGCATACTATGCGGCAACTTGGACACCACCATACCTGGGCATTGTCATAATAAGCAAGCCTTTGGGAGTCAATGAACTTAGAAATTGCATCATGGCCCTGTTCCGAAATGTTAGCAGGTATCTCCAACTCAGAAACCGGCCGGCCTTTTTGCAGCTCATTATCAAACCATGTATCATATAAATGTATAAAGATCCATTGGGTCCATTTGAAGTAGCCGGGATCAGTGGTATTGATTTCCCTGTCCCAGTCATAACTAAGGCCTAATTCCTTAATCTGTCTTCTGAAAGTATCGCAATTATTTTTTGTTGTAATGGACGGATGTGTACCGGTTTGAATGGCATACTGTTCTGCAGGCAGTCCAAAAGCATCCCAACCCATTGGATGAAGGACGTTGAATCCTTTCATTCTTTTATACCTGCTGAAGATGTCGGTTGCTGTGTAACCCTCCGGATGGCCAACATGAAGACCGGCTCCGGATGGATAAGGAAACATGTCGAGGATGTAACATTTGTTTGGATTTGTTAGATCATCAGGAGTTTTAAATGTCTTGTTCTGCTCCCAGTATTTTTGCCACTTTTTTTCAATCTCATGAAAATTGTAGTCCATATGTCTTTAAATGCTAAAAAATTATGCCCTGTTTTTATAATTTGGCAAAAGTATAAAATCTTTGGCAGATAAAAATTCTTTTAACCTCAAACCACGCAAAGTATAGAAAAAGATTGCAAATGATTTTAACGAACAGGAATAATTCGCTTTCCTGATGAAATCGCAATTCCTGTAGTGAATTTGGGGATTTGCCGGTAAAGAACATATCAAAAACGGGCAACAATCAATAATCGTATGTGAAAATTACAAATTATTTACTTTTATATCATTTCTTAAATGGCATGGCTAGCATATTCCAGCAAGTCTTTGTGAAGTTTTAAAAAAACAGTAGTGATTTCCGATCTGCCTGTGATCATCAGTCAATCTTTGCTAAATCTGTTATGAGCTAAATTATTCATTACACTAAAAGTACCCGGATCCGGTCTGATACCTTCCATAAACTTCTGACCTTGAACATTGAACTTACATTGGATTTAACTGTTATTATCAGGACGATAGGATATCAAAGGGACATATTGTGAAGTAAGATATCCTTTCATTCTTTCAGAACAATTTGCAGTTTGCCATGTTACCAGAGTTATTCTCCGGTCAGTCGTACAATAGATTATTTAAACAGTGATCGGAAAGTAGATTCGTTTGAAGAAAAAACTAATTAATCATGAAAGGTTCATATCAGTTAAACAGTTTTACTGAGAATAAAAATTCTGAAGTAAAAAGACTGCATGCTCAGGTAGATTTATTCTTCGATAAGGAATT
Source organism: Bacteroidales bacterium (assembly GCA_038325595.1). Lineage (GTDB taxonomy): Bacteria > Bacteroidota > Bacteroidia > Bacteroidales > VadinHA17 > LD21. The sequence goes on from JBBQJD010000004.1 coordinate 73,485, forward strand.
TGC